>JANQAC010000001.1:1800000-2100000 GCA_024707255.1 Asticcacaulis sp.
GCCGTTGTCACACATAGCGATTTCAGGGAAATTTGCATCGGAGGCCCCTCATATTTCTTTTGAAGATAACGGTTGAAACTAACCGCTTTATGGGACTTGGCAAGCTGCCTTGGATTACAAAAGAGTCATGATTGTTTCTAAAAAAGTACTTTACAAAATAAAGTTCTTTAGTCATTTATGGTGGCGTCTTCAAAGGAGCTGTTCATGTCCACCCTGTCCCTGACTGCCGATCATTCGCCCGATGCTTCCCAGCCCGCCGTCATGGAAGGCGGCATGACCTTCTGGGCGGGCCTGAGCTTCGGCACGGCCAGTTTCGTGCAGTATCTCATTCTCTCCGGTCATATCACCCTGCCGCATCCGGCCCTGATGGGCCTGCTGTGGATGGCCGCGGCCTTCGCCTTTGTGCTGTTCGGCATCGTCTTCAAGGTCGGCAGCGATCGCCTGATGCTGCAACAGCCGGCGGTCAGGCGTTTTCGTGCGGTCTGGGGTACGCTGATCCTCGGCGCCGCCGTGGTGATCGCCGCCCTGATGATCATGATGGTCAGGTTCGGCGCCGCCGCTAATGCCAGCTTCATCATCTCGCCGGTGGCTTTGTCAGTCTATGGTGTCGGCTGGCGCGTGGCGGGGGTAATGACCGGAAAATCCTGGCCGAAATGGCTCTCGCTGGGCGCTTTCGGCGCGGCGATCGGCCTGGCGCTGCTGGCCGGCCGGCCTGAACAGGCGCTGGCCTATACCGCCGCGCTCATCGTCTTCGCCATCCTGCCCGGCCTGTCGCTGCTTCTGCGCCAGCCTGCCAACTGATCCGAACAAGGAACAACCCCCATGTCCAACCTGCAATCCGATATCGACTACATGAAATCTCTGGCCGAGGCCGGCGGCAAGGGGCCGCTCAAGAACGGCGCCACCCTGTTCTGGGCGGGCCTGCTCTATGGCCTGGCCGCCATCGGCCAATATGCCATGATTGTCGGCTGGCTGCCGAAATCCGGTGCGGTCTCGGCTTTTATCTGGTTCGGCGCCAGCATACTCTTTGGCATCATCGCCACGGTCTTCTGCTTTGACCGCCTGCGCATCAAGGGGGCGGTCAGCAATCGCGCCACGGCCTCGGCCTGGTCGGCGGTCGGCATGGGCATCATTGCCCTCCTGATCAGCGTGGCCGTCATCGCCAATATCTACCAGAATTTCGAGCCGCTCTCCTATCTGATCGCCCCGGTCGTCCTGTTGATGTACGGCATGGGCTGGTGGGTCAGCGCCCAGATGTCGGGGCAGGGCTGGCTGAAACTGATCAGCCTGGGCAGTTTTGTCGCCGCGCCGGGGGTCTCCTGTCTGGCTGGCCAGCCAGGCCAGATGCTGGCCTATGCCGGCTGCCTGTTCCTCTTCGCCATGGTGCCGGGCCTTGTGCTGATGCGCGCTGAAAAGGCGTAAGGCTATGGGTGACGTTTTCAATATCGAGGCCATAGATGATGTCATCCACGGCCGTCTGCGGCTGGGCGTCATGGCCTTTTTGTCGACGGCCGGTTCGGCGGATTTTCCCTTGCTGAAAAACCGGCTGCAGGCGACAGACGGCAATCTGTCGGTGCAGTTGCGCAAGCTGGAAGAGGCCGGCTATGTCCTGATCGAGAAGGCGTTTGTCGGCAAGAAGCCGCAGACTACTGTGACCCTGACGGATACGGGCCGCGCCGCCTATATCGGCTATCTCGACGCCATGCGGAAGCTGATCGCGGAAAGTGGCGGCTAAAGCCTCACGAAAAAATCATTTCATTTGCAACCAGATCGGCGTTACACTCCCGGAAAAGAGGAGGCGCCAATGTTGGACGAAAAGCACGGGATTGTCGGCGGCTATGTGCCGGAACGCGCCGACTGGACCATCGACCAGGACTGGCACCGCTACACGCCTGAGGAACATGCCACCTGGAAGACGCTTTATGAGCGCCAGATAAAGCTGATCCCTGGCCGCGCTTCGAAGCACTATCTCGACGGATTGGCCGACCTGCCGATCACCGCCGATACCATACCTGATTTCGAGCGCCTCTCCGACGCGCTGGAAAAGCGCACCGGTTGGCGCGTGGTGGCGGTGCCTGGCATGGTGCCGAACGATGTCTTCTTCACCCACATGGCCAATCGCCGCTTTCCAGCCGGGCAGTTTATCCGCAAGGCCCACCAGCTCGACTATTTGCAGGAGCCGGACGTCTTCCACGATATTTTCGGCCACGTCCCGATGATGGTCAATCCGGTGATGGCCGACTTCATGCAAGCCTATGGTGAAGGGGGTCTCAAGGCCATGCGCCTGGGCGAACTGGACCGCATCGCGCGACTCTACTGGTACACGGTCGAATTCGGTTTGATTGCCGAAAGCGATGATGTGCGCATCTTCGGCGGGGGCATACTATCGTCTTTTACCGAGACGCGGTTCGCGTTGGAAAGCCCGTCGCCCAACCGCATCGGCTTCGACCTGGAACGTGTCATGCGCACGCATTACCGCATCGACGAATTTCAGGAGACCTATTTCGTCATGCCGTCGATCGATACCCTGTTCGACATGGCCAATACCGATTTCGGCCCGATCTATGAGCGGCTGAAGTCCGTGCGGGATTATGGCCTGGCCGAAGTCCTGCCGACCGATCATATCTATACCCGCGGCACGGGCGAATATCACCGGGCGCTGGCCTAGATTTGACAGCGCGTCGCGCCCGTGGTCTGTGGTTGGAAAACGGGAGCCAACACATGTCCATCCATCGTCGTCACCTGCTGGCCGGCTTTTCGGCGCTCGGCCTTGTTGGCCTGTCTGCCAATGCCGCCGCCATCAGGCAGCCTTATCAGAAAACCGGCCTTCAGCTTTATACGGTGCGCGATGCCTTCGCCGCTGATCCGACCGGCACTCTGCAAAAGGTCAAGGCGCTGGGCTATGATTATGTCGAGACCATATCTTATGGCGGCCTGACGCCGGCGGCCTTCAAGGCGAAACTGGCGGAGATCGGTCTGATCGCACCGTCTGCCCACATCGGCCTTAGTGACTGGCAAACCCGTCCGGAAGCTGCGTTGGATGACCTCGCCGCGCTCGGCGCCGATTATGCCGTTCTGGCCTGGATGCCGCCGGAAGACCGCAAGGACTGGAAGGCGCTTGGCGAAAAAATGAACAAGTGGGGGGCGCTGGCGAGGGCCAGGAACCTGAGCTTCGCCTATCATAACCACGATTTTGAGTTCACCAAAACGGCCGAGGGCGAGATGCCCTATCATCTGCTGCTGGAAAATACTGACCCGGCCCTGGTGAATTTTGAGCTGGATTGCTACTGGGCCAGTTTCGCCGGACACGATCCGCTGCATATCCTGCAAAAGCATGGTGACCGTATTCGGATGCTGCACCTGAAGGACAAGCTGGCGGATGGTTCGATGGCGCCGGTCGGCGAGGGCATGATCGATTTCGCCGCCGTCTTGGCCAAGGCGAATGAACTGGGTATCAAATACGGTTTTGTCGAGCATGACAATCCGGCTGATCCGTGGGCGAGTATCGCCACGAGTATCCAGAATTTGAAGGGCTGATCTTTGATCCTCCCCTGCGATAGCGGGGGAGGTGCCACGGCTTGTCCGTGGCGGAGGGGCAATTCCACCGTCCGTTTGCCCCCTCCGTCAGCGACACCGGCTCTGCGAGCCTCGCGCTGCCACCTCCCCCGCTATCGCAGGGGAGGATCAAGAGGGTTTACTGCTCCCCCGCCTTCTTCTGGTAATAATCACCCAGCACGAAAAACGCCTCTTTGCGCTGACCGGTTTCGGACAGAAGTCCCTTGCGGTTCCAGCCCTGCTGCCAGGTATTTTGCCGGCGCGGTGAGCGGAAGTCCTTCAGTATCCACGGCGACATGCCGGCCAGGAAGGGAATATGGTCGGCCATTTCCAGCGTCGCCTTGTAATAGCTCGCCTGGTAGTCCTCGCTGAAACGGTGCTGCTGAGCCGGATCGTGGTAACCGTATTTGGCCCCGGCGCCGAATTCTGAGAAGATCATCGGCTTGTCGTAATCCGAATGCCAGACGGTCTTGCGGACATCTTCCAGCGTGCCATTGCCATACCAGCCGTTATAGGTGTTGATACCGATGACATCGAGATAGGCGGCCAGCGGATCCTTGATCGAGATGTCGTTCGGGCCGCTGGCTGTGGCGGTATTGAGCGCTGCCGAGACCAGCCGCGAACCATCGAGATCGTGCGCTTCCTGTGCCAGGGTGCCGAGGAAATGATTGCGGGCGTCCGATACCGGGGTTTCGTTGCCCACGCTCCAGATGATGATCGAGGCACGGTTGCGGTCGCGCAGGATATTTTCGGCGATCATCTTCTGCGCCGCCTGGAGCGTTTCCGGGCGGGTGAAATTGACGCTCCAGTAGACCGGGATTTCGCTCCACACCAGCAGGCCCAGCTCATCGGCCATGCGCGTCGTGGTCTCATTATGCGGGTAGTGCGCCAGCCGGACGAAGTTGCCGTGGAGGCCGGTCTTGATCTCGTTCAGAAGGGCGCGCGAGGCTTCCGGCGTGATGCGGCGTGACGGATCGGGACCGAACTCCTCTTCGTGCAAGGAAATGCCGCGCAGGAAGATCGGCTTGCCGTTAAGAATGATCTGGCTGCCTTTCACTTCGATGGTGCGGAAGCCGATGCGGTCGGTCAGGGTATCCGTGCCCGAGGTGACGGTGACGTCGTAAAGCGTCGGTGTGTCCGGCGACCAGCGTTTCAGCCCGGCTGGCGCCCTGGCCGACAGGCTGACGCGGCCATCGGCGCCGGTGGTGCCTTTCAGCGTCAGTTTCAGCGCCGGTACACTGACCTCCACAGCCTGCCCGGCCTTGCCGGCGCCTTCGAGCGCCACATCGGCGGCGATGCGGCCATCTTTTGTCAGGTGGATGAAGTCGTCGTCGATATAGGTCTGCGGCGTGGTGACAAGCGTGACATCGCGGGTGATGCCGCCATAGGTTTCCCAGTCGGTGACCGTCGGTGGAATGGTGTCGGGCGTGCGCGTCGAATCGACCGCGACAACGAGATTGTTGTCTTTCGCCCGCAGCTTGTCCGTCACGTCGAAGGCGAAGGGGGTGAAGCCGCCGTCGTGCTCGCCGATGACCTGGCCGTTGAGATAGACAGTGGCGTGGTAATCTGCCGCGCCGAAGCGCAGGAAAATGCGCTTGCCCGCGCTGTCGGGCGCATCGAAACGTTTCTGATACCACATCAGGCCGTTATAATAGCGCAGTTGCGGATCGTAGCCGATCCACGCACCGGGGATATCGGCCACTGGTGCGCGGCCCAGGTCGTATTCGTAAAGCGCGTTGGGATTGTCACGCGACGCCTGCTCGACATTGACATCGGCACCGCGGGTTTGGCTGACCTTGAAAGTCCGGCCCAGGAAATCGGCCTGGCCGTCGCGGTAGGGATCGACGCTGTAATGCCAGGGGCCGGACAGCGAGACGCCCTCCCGCCGGTCGGCATTGACCAGCACAAACGCCGGCACCAGCGCGGCATAGGCGGCATTATCGGCGGGCCTGGCCGGTGCGGCATAAAGCGGTGTTGCCGCAAGCATCAAGGTTGCGATAATGGATGCAAAAACGGGCCGGTTGCGGCGCATGACGATTTCCTCACCTGTTGTTTTCAGCAAGGCTATCCGCTTAAGACACCGGTGGCAAGGTGCCGCAGAATTGACCAGACATGCCGCTTGTCAAAAGCCGTACCGGCGCGCAAGATGCTCTTATGCGACCTCTACTTTCAACTGATGACCTATCCGCCCTGCCGCAGGATCTCCCGCACTGGACGCTGGAAGATGGCGGCAAGGCGATCTCCCGCAACTTCAGGTTCGCTGACTTCAAACAGGCGTTCGCCTTCATGACGCGGGTCGCTTCCGAGGCTGACCGGATGGATCATCATCCGGAATGGTCCAATGTCTATAATACCGTCTCGATCCGCCTGACGACGCACGATTCCGGCGGGCTTACACAAAGTGATGTCAAGCTGGCCCGGTTGATCGATCGGGCCGCCTCGGGCGTATAAGCCACTCACGCATTTAATTTTTATTTTTCTGTCCGTAGTTCTGGTTTTACCAATTAGTTAGTGATCCCCTGTCTTCAGGGGTCCGGCGGCGTCTATATTTAGAGGATCACGGAATACCCATGCTCGAAAAGAAAAACACCATTCTGATCGTTGATGATGAAGAAGAAATCCGCAAGATGCTGAGCATCTTCCTTGATGCGGCGGATTTCAAGGTGTGCGAGTGCGATTCAGGCAAGCAGGCCCTGCGCATGAGCGCTTCGGTTCGTCCCGATCTTATCCTGCTCGATCTCGGCCTGCCCGATATCGATGGCAAGGAAGTCATCACCAAGATCCGCGAATGGTCGAACGTGCCGATCGTCGTGCTGACCGCCCGCTCTGAAGATGCCGACGCGGCCCCGGCGCTGAATACCGGCGCCGACGACTATGTCACCAAGCCATTCTCGGCCGAAGTCCTGCTGGCCCGCATCAATGCCAATCTGCGCAAGTCGGCGGTGAAGGAGGTCGGTGATCCGGAGATCGTGCATGGTCCGATCCGCATGGACCTGGTGCGCCATGAGGTCTTCATCGATGACGAGCGCATCGGTTTCACGCCAAAGGAATATGACCTGCTGCGCTTCTTCCTGGTCAATCGCGGGCGGATGCTGACCCACAAGCAGATCCTGAAGGAAGTCTGGGGACCGGCCCACCTGGAGGATACGCAATATCTGCGCGTCTATATCGGCCAGGTGCGTGACAAGCTGGAGACCCGTCCGGGCTTGGGCAAGTCGATCGTATCGGAATCCGGCATCGGTTACCGCATGGATATGGTCAGCTAAGGTTTCGTCTGCTGACGTCATAATAATCCGGCAGGGTATGTCCCTGCCGGATTTCTTGTGTCCGCTTTGCGAAAGAATGGTGCATTTATTCCATCCTTATCTTCTAATCGTGGGTTGTCTTTGTATATTTATGGCCGGTCGCATACCGTAAACTTAATTATCTGCGCCATTCAGGGCGGGGTTGTATAGGAGAACGCTATGCTCAACTGGATTGTCACCTTCTTTATTCTGGCCGTTATTGCGGCCTTCTTTGGTTTCACAGGCTTGGCCGGCACTTTCGCCGAAATCGCCAAGTTCATTGCCGTGATCTTCGTGGTCCTGTTCGTGGCCAGCCTGGTCTATCGCATGATCACCGGCCGCAGTGCCAATCCGCCACTATAGCTTCCCGGCCTGGAAGCCTTGAATATGAAAAACCGGCCCTGTAACGGGGCCGGTTTTTTTGTGTCTGCTGTGATCTTCTTACGCCTTCTTATTGGCGTACCACAGGGTGAAGATGGCGCCGCCTTCGGGGTGGTTATGCAGTTCGATGCGGCCGTCGAGCAGCCGCATAATGTACTGACTGATGGTCAGGCCAAGGCCGGTTGAGGCATTTTGCTGGTCGGTCTTTTGCAGGCGGGTATATTTGTCAAAGACCGCCGCCTGTTTTTCCAGAGGGATGCCTTCGCCATGGTCGCGGATGCGCACAAACCCCTCAGTGCCTTCCAAGCCGTATTCGACCTCGATCACCGGATTGGCGGTCTTGCGGCCGCCGAACTTGAAGGCATTGTGCAGCACCAGGCCGATGGCGCGGCTGCCCAGCATCGGATCGGTCACCAGGTCATCGGCGGAGCCGATGGCGGTAATCTTGATTTCGCCCTTTGTCTTGAGCGGGCCTAAGCGCGCCAGGCTGTCATTGATCATCTGGCTGAGGCGGGCGCTCTCAAAGCGCGGCCTGACGGCGTCGGCCTCGAACTTGGCCATATCGAGAATATTGGTGATGAAATGATCGAGACGGAAGGCTTCGGTCAGGGCCGAGCTGATCAACGATCTGCGCTTCTCCTCGCTCAGCTTGTCATAGAGCATGGTCATGACTTCCAGCGAGCCGATAATGGTGGCCAGCGGGGTTTTCAGGTCATGGGATACCGACGAAAGCATTTGGCGATGCAGGTATTCACGAATCTCGTCATGTGTCGGGGAGCTTATATCTTCGGGCTTCATAGCCATTTCTTACCAACAATGTACAGGTTGCGCAAACAGACTTGAGCAGTATTAAAGGAAGGGCGCAAAGAAAGGGAGCAAGGCCTTACACCTTGCTCCCTCAGGAACCGAAGCCTGTCAGCCAGGGGAAAAACTGAGGCTTCGGCAATGACGGGGATCAGCGCATCACGCCAAACAGATAGAGAAGAAGAATGACGGGGATGGGCACCCCTACGAGCCACAGCAATATGCCTTTCATGCCTTATCCTTTTTTGTTCTGTGCGTTTTGTGCCTTTTGCTTTTCGGCGGCGGCCTTCACATCAGCCGAGGTTTCGGACATAGCGCTGGATGTGGCCTTGCCGGTCTTTGACAGAGCCGAGGAAGCGGCCTGGCCGGTGTCCTTCAGGGCATCGCCGACCTTGTCGATATTGTCCTTGTCGGTAGCTTCATCGGCCGCCTTGTTGACCACAGCGGGCAGGGCATCGACCGCCTTGCCGACCTGGTCGCCGGCTGTCACCACATGCGTCCGGTTATAATACCAGACGCCGGCGACCGCGACGATCAGCAGAAGAATTACGATCAGGACGAACCGGCCGAAACCGGAGCCGCGGGTGTATTCCGTCATCGATTAGTCATTCCAGGTATCAGCGATATGAGCGTAGATGGCCAGTTCGCCGAAATCCTCATCAATGTCGAACAGTTCGGGAATATCGTCCTCGAAATATTCACCGTCGATGCTGACCTGGCGAATAGGGGCGGGTTTTGGGGCGGGGAAGGGAATGATCTGGGCGTTCACGATTGTCTCCTTCATCAGGAAAAATTACATCTTGGGGTCCATGACCGGCGGGATTTCCGATGGCAGTTCTGGATTGCCGTCGGGTGCCGGCGGATCATATTCGGGCGCATTATCAGGGGGCGGCGTTGTGTCCGGTTGTGCGGGTTCAACCTCTGGGTCACCGGCGGATGCAAACGTTTCTTCGACCGCCGGTATTAGGGCGCTTACGCGGCGCAGCGCCTTCGACATTTCCTCGACGCGGCGTTCCTGGTCTGCCGAGGGGGCGACATTGCCGCCTTCGCCTTCGAAGCGCAGGAAGTCATCGAGCGACAACGCCAGTTCCTTTTGGGCCTCGATGAGGGTGTCGTAACCGGCCTCGCTGATCTTCTTCGCAGCATCCAAACCCTTGAGATAGGTCGTGGTCCAGTCATTGAGCCGGGCCACCTGAAGCTTCACGTCGGTCTTGAGGCGGGCGGCATCGCAGCCGGCCAGAAGACGCTTGAGGTCATGCGACATCTTCTGGACGGATTCGATATGATCGTGGTCATAGAGCGCGGAAAGGGCCTGCGCATTCAGGCTCGCATTCAGGGCCGCGCTGCCGGCCGGCGCGCTTCTGACCTCGCTTGCGGTGACGCCCTGGCTGGTCGGGCTGGTGCGGACAGAACTGTCGCGGACGTGTGTGTCGGGCATGGCCACCTCCTCCTGCAATGGTGATGGTCTTAGCCTAGCCCCAAAGCCTGCAAGGGCTCAGTGCCTAAGCTTCGCATTGCGGATAAGGGAGCGGTAAAGGCGTCAGGCCGGCTGACGGACCGGGATGGCGCCGAGCTTCTGCGCTAATATGCCGGGAAGGACCGGCTTTGAGATATAGTCGTCCATCCCCGCCGCCAGGCAGCGTTCGCGGTCGCCGGCCAGGGCATGGGCCGTGACCCCGATAATGGTGTGGCGCAGGGCTCCGGTCTTTTCACCTTCGCGGATATGGCGGGTGGTATCGAGACCGTCCATGCCGTGCATCTGCACGTCCATCAGGATGGCGTGGAAGGGCGGGGAAGTCTCGATCAGGTCCAGGGCCTCGCGCCCCGACGTGGCGGCGACCGTTTCGTAGCCCAGTTCATCGAGCATCAGGTTGAGGACCATGATATTGGGCTCGTAGTCCTCGACGATCAGCACGGTCGGCTTGGCCCCTTCCGCCGTGACCGGCGCCCGGTGCTCTGCTTCCGGTTCCGCAAGGCTTTCCTTCGCGGCCGTCTCCGGAGCACACGGCAGGTCGAGCGTAACGGTAAAGCTGGAACCGGTGCCGGGATCGCTTTCGACCACGACATCCCCGCCCATCAGTTGCACCAGCGAGCGGGCGATGGAGAGGCCAAGACCCGACCCGCCGAAACGCCGCGTGATGCTTTCATCGGCCTGGGTGAATTTCTCGAAGATCAGAGGCAGCTTGTCGGCCGGGATGCCGATGCCGCTGTCATGAACCCGGATCATCAGACCACAGGTGTCTTCGCCGGAAGACCGCACATGCGCCTCAATGGCGATTTCGCCGCTGTCGGTAAATTTCAGCGCATTGCTGACCAGGTTCATCAGCACCTGCTGGAGCCGCGAACGGTCGCCGAGCATCCAGTGCGACTGCGTTTCGTCCTCGATGCGTAAGGACAGGCCCTTGCGCTCTATATCCGGCTCGAACATGACGCGGATGTCGTTAAGGATCGCCGAAACCTGGAACGGAATGCTCTCCAGTTCGATATGGTCGTCCTCGATGCGGCTGATATCGAGCAGATCGTTGATCAGCTTGAGCAGCAGGTCGGCATTGGTGCGCAGGGTATCGACGATCTTCTGCTGGTGATCGTCGAGCGCGGTACGCGACAGAACTGTGGCGAGGCCGGTGACCACGTTCATCGGCGTGCGGATTTCGTGGCTCATGGTCGCCAGGAACCGGCTCTTGGCCTGGTTGGCGGCCTCGGCGCGTTCCTTGGCCAGTTTGAGCTCGACGCTTTGCTGCGCATTTTCGCGCAGCAAACGCTCCTTGGTGAAGGCGGCCACCATGATGGCGGGCAGCAGGTCGAGATAGGTCTGGTTGACGTCTTTCACCGCATAGTCGGCTGCGCCCTTTTCCAGCGCTTCCAGGGCGATGCGCTCGTCGCCGCCGGCGGTCAGGATGACGGCGGGCGGTACAACGGCCAGTTCGGTCAGCCGATCGAGCATCTGCAGGCCGCTCATGCCCGGCAGGTTGTAATCGACCAGCAACAGGTCGAAATCGCGCTGATTCAGCAGCGCCAGCGCCTCTTCGGCGGTGACCACAGTTTCGACCTTCAGCCCGATCCGTTCCATGCGCTTTTGCAGCAGGCGCGCCAGCGCGGCGTCATCCTCGACATAGAGGATATTCTGCATCGCGGCGTGCGTCGTCTTTGAAACGGGGGTGTCAGGCATGGTTCAGGCACACTCAGGGACGGGTATGTGGGACGCGAACTATGGTCAACATAAGACCAAGCTTCTGTATAGCCTCGGAAAAATCGTTATAACCCACCGGCTTGGTCATGAAGGCGTTGCAGCCGAGCGCGTAGCAGCGATCGATGTCGCGCGGATTGTCGGTGGTGGTCAGGACAATGACCGGAATGCGCCGGGTGGTTTCGTCGGTCTTTAGGCGGCCGAGGATTTCAAACCCGTCGACATCGGGCAGGTTGAGATCAAGCACCACGACCGTCCGGTCGAGCGGCTGGGTATGGGCGTCGCTGCCGAAGAAATAGGTCAGGGCCTCGTGGCCGTCGCGCAGGCGGGTGATCGGGTTGAGCACGCCGGCGCGCTGGAGATTGCGGTTGATCAGGTTGGCGTGGCCTTCATCATCCTCGATCAGGACCACCGAAAAGGGCTGGGTAAAGGTGCTGATCATGCCGCGTCCTCATCTTTGGCAACCTGATCATTGGAGGCGGTCACGGGCATCCGCTTCGGCAGGCTGACATGGAAGGCCGTGCCGACGCCCAACTGGGATTCAAACCAGATGGCGCCATTCATCTTGCGCAGAGTCGCCTTCACGAAGGCCATGCCTAACCCTAAGCCGCGCACATCACCGGTATTGCGGGCGCGGCGGAAAATATTGAAAACACGGTCGGAATCTTCGGCATCGATACCCCGGCCATTATCGCGGAGGGTGAATATGTAGTCGCGGCTCGTCTCCTGGCACGACATCTCGATGCGCCCCGGCTCTCCGGGTTTAAGATATTTGACGGCATTATCGAGCAGGTTGGAAAAGACCTGTTCGAGCGCGATCGGATCGGTGATCAGTTTCGGCAAAGACTTTACCGTGACCTCGACATTCTTGTTGCTGATCTCGTAGCTCTGGGCCCCCAGGCATTTGTCGAAGACGGCCTGGGCATCAACCAGTTCGTCCCTGTAGACGAACTTGCCGATGCGCGACAGGTCCAGAATGGCGGTGGTCAGGGTATCCATGCGATCGACGGCATTGCCGATGAAGCCCAGGGCCTCGGGGATATCTTTGCGCAGGATATGCTCCAGCCGCGCCCAGGTCTCCGCGCCAAGCGTTTTCTTCTGCGGTTCGATCAGGCCGTCGATCTCCTGCACGGCCAGGGCCAGTTCATGCGAGAAGCCCTTGAGATTGACCAGGGGCGAGCGCATGTCATGTGATGTAATATAGGTAAAGGCTTCCATGTCGTTATTGAGCTGGCGCAGTTCTTCCTCGCGGTTTTTCTGCTCGGTGATGTCGGTATGGGTACCGATCATGGTGCGGATCTGACCGAACTTGTCCCAGGCGCCGACACCGCGCGCCATCATCCAGCGCCAGGTGCCATCCTTGTGTTTCAGGCGGAAGATGTTGTTGTAGGTCGGGGTCTGCTTGATGATGTAGTCGTGGCGCACCTGCATGTAGGCGTCGAAGTCATCCGGATGGACCAGCGCGCTGAAGGTATGCATGTCCGTGTCCAGCTCGTCCTCGCCGAAGCCCAGCATGGCCTTGAATTCCTTGGACATATAGATGGTTTCGTTGATGAAGTTCAGCTCGAAGACGCCGTCATTGGTGCCGTTCATCACAGAACGGAAGCGGGCTTCGGCACCTTCGTTCAGCGCCTGGATGTCCTCGTTTTCGCTTTCCAGGCGGATGATCAGGATGGTGCCGCACAGAACGATACCGACACCGAGGATCGTGCCGATGACAAGGATATAGAAAAAGTTTGTCTTGCGCGGTTCGACCAGGTCACGGCGGGTCTTCACGCTGGCCAGACGGTGGGCGATGCTGGCTTCGATGATGGCCTCGACCTCGTCCATCTGGGTGCGCTGTATGCTGAGGGCGTTCTGGCTGACCTGCCCGCGGCCGTGTGCGTGCATATAGTTCATCTGCGATTCCAGTTGCTTCTGCAGGCTGTCTACGCGGTCAAGCAGGCTGTTGGTTTCAGCGAAGGCGTTGGATTCGTAATAGGTGGCCTGGCGCAGGGCCATGATCTCGCCGGGCAGGCGGTCCGAGGCAATTTCGTAGGGTTTCAGGTAGGTCTTGTCGCCAGTAAGCACGTATCCGCGCACCCCGGTTTCCATATCGACAATATCCATCAATATGTTCTTGGTGCGCCGGATATTTTCGTACTCATAACGCATGTAATCATTCAGGTTTTGCGACTTCTGGTACTGGTCGTAGATGACCAGGCTGAAGGCGCACAGCGCGATCGAAATGACGCTGAAAAATGCCAGATACAGGTGCTTGACGTTGAGTCCCCACGGCATTCTCATAAGGCTCGGCCAAACCCCCTTCGGCGCAGTAATCAACCCGTTGCCGGGATTGATAAAACCCGAGGTTTTTACATACGCAAATTGTTCTCGTGATCACGCTAATGCACGAGGCGTAATAGGGCAATAAGCGAGGAGGGGGATAATATAAAGAAGAGGTAAGGACGATTTGCGCGGAGAAAGGCCAGAAGGCGTCAGCGCAGCCCGGATTTCGAGGGCTTCCCCGGCTTGTTGCGCGAGGTGCGCAGGCCGGACAGGAAAGCGCCCGCCACATCGCCGACCTTGTTTATGACGGGGGCGACGATCGGGGTCTGGCTGTGAAAAATCTGCTCGATATCGCTGCGCACCCGACCGAAAAGCGCGGCGGCGCCCCAACCGGCCACTGCCAGAATAACAAGCGTCAGGGCGGTAGTGGACAGCGCCGCCGTCATAACACTGAGGCCGGCCGCCACAATCTGAAGATAGATCAGATACAGCAGGCCGGCGATCATGAGGGCGGACAGAAATATGCCGAACAGGCCCAGAAGCGCTGCCAGCATCAGGTTGGACACGGCGCTCATGACATGGGTTTTCGAGTCGTTGAGGTTCTTCGTGGCCGACAGAAGCTCGAAAATTCGCGTGACCCAGAACATGATTTCGACGTGTCTCCTGAAGCCGCCAGCGCCTGATATAAACCGTCTTAGCGGCGGGTGAGCAGGGCGCCCAGAATAAAGCCGGCGCCAAGCGCGATGGCGGACGAGCGGACCGGATTGGTCTTGATCTCGGTTTCGATCCTGTGGGTCGCGTTCTTGCTGCCGTCGAGCGTGCGGTCGAACAGGCCGCGGACCTTCTGACCGGCTTCGTTGGCATAGCCGCTGACATCGTGCAGGATGTCGTGACCGCGGTCATTCAGATCACGGGCGGCTTCGCGGGCATTGTTCGAGGCTTCGCGGGCGCTGCTGCGGATGTCGTGTTCGGCCAGGCTCTTGGTGACATTGGCCGCGGCCTTGGTGGCGGAAGACAGCATTGGGTAATCTCCTGACTGAGTGTAACCGGAAAGTCCGGCGTTACAGATATTTCGGGGAGGAAAAATGGGGGTCACGTTCACATCAGGCTTGTCTGAAACCCAGGGGCTGGGGGGCGGAGAAGGGCTTGAGAGAAGCGGATGTGAACGTGATGATTGCAGACTAAAGGCCGGGCTTTAAGGAAGCCATGTGCAGGCGGACGGCCATAAATAAAGAAGCCATAAACGGGCTTTGTGCCGTAAAGCGACTTACCTCATTCTTACCGGTGAGCCGGCGCTCCGGTGCATCAATTTTACGGGCGAAAGCCTACGATCATGCTGACTGCGGAGGTATCCGCGGCATTGATTTTAAAGGAGAAAACCATATGACTGTGAAAGCCAGTATCAAGGAAACCACGGGGGCTGCCGAAGAAGAACTGGGTGAAGCCCTGGGCGACACCAAAATGGCCGACAAGGGCCGCCAGTTACGCAATGAAGGCCGCGTCGAAAACGGCAAGACGCCGAAGACGACGGTGCCCGGCACGCAAAAGGAAAAGCACCACATGGGCTCCTGAGCCCAGATGGTATGACCTGAAAAGACCTCTCCGGGATGACGGAAGAGGTCTTTTCTATGTTTATTCGGCGGCATCCCTTTGCGCGGCGGCATCATAGCCCAGGTGCGCCAGCAGATCCTTTATTTTGATCGAGGCGAAGTGGATCGAAGAATCGGCCACGCCATAAGGCATGAAGATCCATTCCCCGCAGCGCAGGGCGCCGCAGGTATAGATGACATTGGGCACATAGCCTTCGCGGTTGTCTTCGGAAGGCGACAGCAGCGCCTCCTTTGAGCGCGCCAGCACAATGCGCGGATCGTTCTTGTCCAGCAGGGCGGCGCCAAGCGAATAGCGCCTGACCGGCCCGACGCCGTGGGTCAGCACCAGCCAGCCTTCATCCAGTTCGATCGGTGAACCGCAATTTCCCATCTGGATCAGCTCCCACGGCGCCTCCGGCCCCAGGATCTTGTCGCCATTGTTCCAGGTGTATTTATCGTCGCTCTCCAGATAGAAGATGCTCTCGTGATCGAGCCGGCCGACCGCCGCCCAGCGCCCGTTGATCTTACGCGGAAAGAAGCCCAGCCCCTTGTGCTGAGAGGCGGCGCCGCGAAAAGGCGTCAGGCGGAACGAGCGGAAATCAGAGGTCTCGAAGCATTCGCAGGCGATTTCGCGGCCATTATAGGCCGTATAGGTGCCCATGATGGCCGAGGCGCCGTTTTCATCGATAAACTTGACCATCCGCAGGTCTTCGAGACCATTGCTTTGCGAACGGGTGACGGGAAACAGCACGGTTTCGGAAATCGGACAGGCCTGGTGACCGTGGACCGTGATGGCGCCGTCGAGCGGTGCATTCCCCAGCGGCTTGGCGGCGACGGCGAAATCGGCTTCCGGCTTCAGTTCCATCGTGCCATCCTTGTAGAAGGTGCCTTCCCGGAAGGAGATGGTCGAGATGTGGCCCTCGCCGACGGTGCGCGTCGACATGATGAAATTGGTGCCGCCGTTGGAATTGTTCTGATCGGGGTGGACAACGACGCTGGGGTTCATGACCGCAGCCGCCTGATAACTGTATTCATGACAGAAATAGGCGCCAATGAGGGCCATGTGGTCCTCGTCAAGGTTTTCCATGCCCCCGTGAACGCTTTGCATGGCCTTGAAGCGGTCAAGAAAGATGCCGCGGGTTTGCCAGTGGCGGCCAGTGAAGTCGCGGTTGACGATTTCCAGTTCCTCCCTGACCGTGTCGGGAGACATGGCGGCGATGGCGTCGCAGATGCGGGTGACGCGCGACATCGCCCCCATGGCGCTGTCACGCGGGTTCACAGAAATCGAAAAGGGCAGGATGACAACGCGGTCCGGATTGGAGCGCAGCATTGTCGGGCTGATCAGCATGTCGGTCATGGTATTAACCCCTCAGATGGGTAGTTTAACAAACGCGTAGGGCGGGCCGTTTTCACGACCCGCTTGAACCGTGGTGGCTCGTTTACACGAACCTATAACTCGGCCTTCAGGGCGACCCAGCTCATGGGGTATGAGAGCAGGGATTCGGCGCCCTGATTGAGATTAAGGCCGTTCGGATTGAGGCCGTCATAGCAGCCGCCTTCCCCGTCCAGCAGCGACAGGCCGGCGGTATTCTCGCCGTGGAACCAGGCGAAGGCGCGCAGCGCCTCATCCCGCCACTGGCTGTCACCGGTTATGCGCCAGGCACTCAAGGTGGCGTCGATCGTGGCCAGAACCTCCAGAGGCTGCTGGTCATAAAGCGGATGATCCGGGCCATCTTTGGAGAATTTGGAATTGGGGATCGGCACGAAGACACCGTTTCTGGTCTGCATCTTCATCAGCCACTTTTGCGCGGTCAGGCCCGCTTCGATCATGTCCGGTTCCGCCAGGAACGCACCGCCCAGGATGAGCCCTTCGCTGATCCGGGCATTGTCATAGGCCAGATCCGTCTCGAACCACTCGAGTCCGGGGCGCGCGTGCTGTTTGTAGCGTTGGTGCAGGTCGCGGGCGAAATAGCGGACCAGCACCTGGATTTCCTGTCCGTCACCGAAGACGCCAAACGCCCGGACCAGCGCCTTGATCATGACCGCGCGGGAACGCAGGCTCGTCCAGCCCTCGACCTTCGGCATGATCTGGGCGCCGAGATCGCAGGCCCACTGGCGCAGATCGACGGGCAGCCCGGAACGGGCGACATCGACCAGTGATTCATAAGACCGGGCGTTGCAGTCATCATAGCCGCCGTCATCGAGCCATTCGCGGCTGTAGGACATGAAGTTGCGGAAACTTTCGCCGTTCCAGGCATGGTTCATGAAGGCGGCATAGCGATAGGCCAGTGATATTTGTCCGGCCGTCGGCGGCGTTACCAGGGCGTGTCGGGCCACCAGAGACAGGGCGCGGGCATTGTCATCGGCGCAGTAACCGTGCTGGCGGTCCGGCAGGCGGTACTTGCCATGTTGGAAAATGCCGCAGTCATCAGTCATACGCTCGATGGCGGCCCAGGATGGCGGTGCGGGCAGCGGGGCGATAACGGGTTTCGCCACTTCGTAATTGGCCACATCCTCGGTGGCGCGGGCGACATAGGCGTGGGCGACTGCCGACCAGCGCGAGGGCTGGGCGGCCATGTAGGCGCGCATCGACATATCGGCGCGGGCCTTATCGGAAGCCAGCAAACGCGAGATCGCCTCGGCGAATGCCTTGGTGTCATGGAAATCGCACAGAATGCCGACACCATCCGCAAGGGCCTCCACTGCGTGCCAGTAGGGCGTAGAAACCGTTGGCCGGCCAAGCGCCAGGGCATAGGACAGGGTACCGGAGGTGATCTGGGTTTCGGTAAGGTAGGGCGTGACATAGACATCTGTCGCCTGAAGAATGTCGATCAGGTCGTTGTCGTTAATAAAGCGGTTGATGAAGCGGATATTGTCCTCGACGCCCAGTTCGCGCGCCATCGCTTTGAGGCCGTCACGGTATTTTTCGCCTTCGTGCTTCACCAGGTGCGGATGGGTGGCGCCGATGACGAGATAAATCACATCGGGGCACGTTTTGCGGATTTCCGGCAGGGCGGCGATGATGGTTTCGATGCCCTTATTGGGCGACAACAGGCCAAAAGTGGTCAGGGTCTTCTTGCCGGCCAGATGCAGATGGGACTTGAATTCAGCGGTATCGCGCAAGGGGCGGGACGGTGCGCCGTGCGGCACGACGCTGATCTGTTCCGGCCTGACGCCATAGACACGTTGCAGGATGTCCGACCCCTTCTGCGCCATGGTGACGAGGGTCGAGGACAGGCGGATCAGCGATTGCATGACGCGCTTCTGCTCGTCGTTCGGTGTTTCCAGAATGGTGTGCAGAGTGGTGACGATCGGGAAATTGACGCGCTCCAGGCACTCGATCAGATGGGCGCCCGACTGGCCGCCATAGATGCCGAATTCATGCTGCACGAACAACACCTGCGTCCCGTCGGCATTGAGCGTTTCGGCGAGATCGCGGTAGGCGGCGATGTCATCCTGCGGGATCTGGTGGGTGACCTCAAGGGGGTAGTCATAGCTGGCGCCGGGATCGTTCATGGCGATGACGTCCCAGTCGGTATTCGGCAGGGCCTTGCTCAGGCAGGCGTAGATGTCACGGGTAAAGGTGGCCAGGCCGCACTGGCGCGGCGGAAAATTGCCGATGATTGCGGCCTTCGACAGGACGACGTCATCGCCTGATGCGCCGGAGCTCAGCGTCGCGGCGATGCTTTGCGGCAAGCCTGCCGTTTCAACTTCGGCACCATGGGCAATTTCGAAACTGTTGGCCTGCAGCATGTCCGGGCTCCGCAAAGAGGGAATGCGCCCGGCAGAAAAAGTCACAGATAAACCGTCTGAAAAAACCTTTGGCGGGCGTCGATGGAAGGAAGGCGGCGGGGCTGATATTACCTCGCTTCTGATTGACAGTGGCGGTTCGGCTGTAAAGATTCAGTATGGTTCACGGTGCGGCGCAATAAATGGCCTGTCACACTTGTGTGACTCAGGCGGCGCGAACAGGCGTGAAAAAGCTGTTGGCGGTCAGGCGGCCGGTGCGGGGATCGTCCGTCAGGTGGGCGCCATCGAAGAGAGCACAGTGAAGCACATGACTGCGATAAATCACCACGCGGTTGAATTTTGGCGCGACCGTTTCCAGCAGTTCGTAATTGGGGGTATCCGGCCCGGTATAGCCGGTCAGGCGGTCCCCCAGGGTGTCCAGTTCGCTGGCAACCATCGCCATATAGGCTTCGCGGCGGGTACGGTCGATCGATTCAAAGCCTGAGGGTATATGCCGGAAAAAACCAGTGCCGCCGACCTGGTCACGGCCGAGATAGTGCACCATAGCCAGGCAGCGCGGATCGGGCTGGTCATAATGCGGAATCTTTTGCAGAGGCTGCATTTCGTCGGTGCGCAAGGTCGACAGCGCGAAGAAGGCGCGGGACAGCAGTCGGCCGTCGCCAATGTCGAAAGCGCGCATCAGGCTGGGGCGCAGGATCGGCAGCAGCGTTTGAAGATAGGCCGGTGGCAGCGGCGCATTGAGGCCGGGATAGAAGGTGGCCTCCGGTGCCGAGAAAGGGGTTTGCGCGGCGAAATCGATCAGATCGTCGGGATTGAGCAGAACGTCGTCTATAACGATGAGCGGGTTCAGCTCTTCGCCATAATGGCGAAGTTGCACGCGGGCGGCGGGATTGATCTGGATAACGACATCGACAGCAGACATGCCCGATCCTAGCGCAGATTTCACGGCTCTGCCGATGATTTTTTTAAGCACGAAATTTTGAACGGCGAAAATGTTGCGTCGCAATATGGATGCTTGACGCGGAGAACGGCCGCTGACAGGTTTCAGTGCCAATGCGCAGATCAAAATGTCGCAACCAGATGACATACTGCCGTCATTAGCGAGGCCAGACCTTAACCTCAGATGCTCAAAAGGAGCCGCCAATGACCAGCACCAATTTTGTCACCACATCCGATGGCGCCCAGATCTATTTCAAGGACTGGGGGTCGAAAGAGGCGCCCGTGATCATGTTCCACCACGGCTGGCCTCTGTCGTCGGACGATTGGGACACCCAGATGCTGTATTTCCTGGGCAAGGGTTTCCGGGTCGTGGCGCATGATCGCCGCGGTCACGGCCGGTCTTCGCAGATCAGCGACGGTCATGACATGGATCATTACGCCGCCGATGCCCATGCAGTGGTCAAACATCTCGACCTGAAGAATGCCGTCCATATGGGTCACTCGACCGGTGGCGGCCAGGTGGCGCGCTATGTGGCGAAGTTCGGTGGGAATGGCCGTGTTGCCAAGGCCGTGCTGATCAGCGCGGTCACGCCGATCATGCTGAAGACCGAGGCTTTTCCGCTTGGTCTGCCAATCGATGTTTTTGACGGCCTGCGCGAACAGACGGCCAATAATCGCACCCAGTTTTACAAGGATCTACCCATTCCCTTCTATGGCTTTAATCGGGACGGCGCAAAACCGATCGATGGCGTGATCGACAACTGGTGGCGTCAGGGCATGATGGGCAGTGCCAAAGCGCACTATGAAGGCATCAAGGCCTTTTCCGAAACCGATCTGAGCGCTGACCTGAAGGCCATAGATGTGCCGGTGCTGATCATGCACGGTGATGACGACCAGATCGTGCCTTACAAGGCGGCAGCGCTCGAAGCTATCAAGCTGGTCAAGCACGGCACGCTGAAAATCTACGAAGGCTTTCCGCACGGCATGTGTACCACCCACGCCGATGTCATTAATCCGGACCTGCTGGCCTTTATTCAGTCGTAGGTCGATTTTAAGGCGGCGGTCTATGTGCCGCCGCCCAGCGCCTGATACAGCGTTGAATGACGCTCCACGCCTTAACCGGAAAGGGTTTCCCAGCGACCGGAGGTTTCCGAACGGAACAGGGCATCGATGATGCGCATATTGATGCGGGCGTCCTCGATGCCGTAGGGCAGGGGGACCGCGCCGGTGACAGCGCGTGCGAAGGCTTCACCCATCAGGGCGTACTGGTTCGATGGTTGCAGGGTGTGCGTCACCGCCGTGGCGCCGTTGAAGCTCTGGCCGTCATCGATGGTGATGATCTGGGGCTTGTCGGGTGGCTGGTTGAACGGGATGGAGAGACTAAGGCGGGCCTTGTCGCCCATGATGGTGACCGCCTGGCCGGGTGCCAGCGCGGTCGAAACCGCGAAGGTCAGTTGGCGCCCCTCACCGAAATCGAGCAGGCCGGAGGTAATGGTGTCGGTGCCGAAATTGGCATCGCGGCTGAACAGGGCCATGACGCGCACCGGCTCGGCCTCGAAAAAGAAGCGCCCGGCGACGATCGGGTAACAACCAATATCCATCAGTCCGCCGCCACCCCATTCGACCTTGTTGCGAATATTATTGGCGTCCATATTGTTATAACTGAACCAGGACTGGATGATCTTCGGCGTGCCGATCGCGCCTTCGCGGATCAGACGGCGCGCCTCCAGCCATTGCAGCGAATGGCGCACCATAAAGGCTTCCATGATGTGGACCTTAGTCGCTACCTCGGCCAGTTGGTCGATCTCGGTGGCATAGAGCGCCATCGGCTTTTCGCACAGGACGTGCTTGCCGGCACGGGCCGCCGCCAGGGTCATCGGCACATGCAGGTGGTTGGGCAGGGGGTTGTAGATGACCTCGATGTCGGGATCGGCGATCAGGTCTTCATATGATCCATAGGCGGTTTCCAGCCCAAGCTTTTCGGCGGCATTTTTAGCGGCCGAGCCGTCACGCGAGGCGATGGCCTTTACACGGATCAGCTCGCTCTGCATCAGGGCCGGGATCACCTTGGTGATGCCGATTTTTGCCGTGCTGAGCACGCCCCATACGGTCTTTTTCATCTATTTCAGTCTCTCGATGAGGGCCATGGCGGCCGCGGGATTCAGCACCTTATGGCCGCTGATAACATACAGGAAGACGTCGTGCGGCTTAGGCGCGGGCTTTTCGCCATAGGTTGCCAGATCGCCGGGCACCTGCCCTTCGGCTAGGGTGCGGGCGCGATAGGCCCATTCATCGAGCGCCTGTTCGCTATAGCCTTTTTCATGCTGGTCGGTGGTGCCCATGATGCGGACATAGGCGAAATCGGCGGTCAGGTCGGCAATGACCGGAAAATCGCTGTCGACGCCGGTGATGATGGCCACGCCATAATGCCGTGCCAGGTCGACAAATTCCCTGCACTGGAAAGTGGGGTGGCGGACCTCGACGGCGTGGCGCAGGCGAACGCCATCCTGTTCTGACGGCAGCAACTTGAAGAAATTCTCGAAATCAGCCGGATCGAATTTTTTCGTGGCCATGAACTGCCAGTTGATCGGCCCCAGCTTTTCCTTCAGTTCGGTGATGCCACTGGCAAGGAAACGCTCGACCGAGTCCTTCGATTCGGCCAGGTTCTTGCGGTTGGTGGCGTAGCGCGTGCCTTTGACGGAGAAGATAAAACCGTCGGGCGTCTCGGCGCGCCATTTCTGAAAGGAGGAGGGCTTCTGCGCGCCGTAATAGGTGCCGTTGATCTCGATTGAGGTCAGTTTGGATGAAGCGTACTCCAGCTCGCGTTTCTGCGCCAGGCCTTCGGGATAGAAGGGGCCGCGCCAGTCTTCATAGGTCCAGCCTCCGATACCGACATAGATGGTCATGTGCGTTTTCCTCCTGACAGGTCTTGCCCGATGTGGTGCCAAACTATGCCGTAAGCGCGCAACCTGTTTCTGGCAGTATTTTACATGTTCACTTTATGTTCGTGTTGTGGCATGAGTCAAGACGGACTGGTAACACACCACGAATGAACACGAATAGACACGAATATTCTGGAATGGCCTGGAGATATTTTCCGCGATTTGCGCCTAAGACGCATTCGTGTCTATTCGTGTTCATTCGTGGTTTCGACCTTGAGTAACCAAATTGGACGGCGAACATCCCTCTCCGCAAAGAAAGATCATCCATATCGATATGGATGCCTTTTTCGCGTCGGTGGAACAGCGTGATCATCCGGAGTTGCGCGGCAAGCCTGTGGCGGTGGGTGGCGGCTCGGAACGCGGAGTCGTGGCGGCGGCGAGCTACGAAGCGCGCAAGTTCGGCGTCCATTCGGCCATGCCGTCGATCACGGCGAAGCGCAAATGTCCGGACCTCATTTTCGTGCGTCACCGCTTTGATGTCTACAAGCAGGTGTCGCGTCAGATCCGGGATATTTTCGAGGACTATACGCTGTTGGTCGAGCCCCTGTCGCTTGACGAAGCCTATCTCGATGTCACCGAAAACCGCAAGGGAATGGCCTCAGCCACTGAAATCGCCGAGGAAATACGGGCGCGCATCTGGGAAACGACGCAACTGACCGCCTCGGCCGGGGTCTCCTATAACAAGTTCCTCGCCAAGCTGGCCTCGGACCAGAACAAGCCGAACGGCCTGTTCGTCGTCAAGCCCGCGATGGGGCCGGTGTTCGCCGCCTCGCTGCCGGTCAAGAAGTTCCATGGCATCGGCCCGGCGACGGCGGCAAAGATGAACCGGCTGGGGCTCTACACGGGCGAGGATATCCGCAACCAGACGCTTGATTTCCTGGAACAGCATTTCGGCGTCTCCGGGCGCTATTACTATGGCATCTCGCGCGGCATCGATCACCGCCAGGTCAGGCCGGACCGTGAGCGCAAGTCGATCGGCGCCGAGAACACCTTCTTCACCGATACCACCGATTTCGATACCGCCTGGGGTTTTCTCGAACCGCTGATCGACAAGGTGTGGCGCTATGTCGAGGCTAATGACATCAAGGGACGGACGGTCACACTCAAGGTCAAGTTTTCCGATTTTCGCATCATTACCCGCAGCCGGTCGGGACTTGTGCCCGTGACGAGCAAGACCGAACTGACAGGGTATGTGCGGGCGTTGCTGGAGGGTGTGTTTCCGGTGGCGAAAGGCATACGGCTGCTGGGGGTGACTCTGTCTTCGCTGGGCGAACGCGAAACAACCACTGCGGAACAATTGAGTCTGGCGCTTTAAGCAAGATGCCCCACCACCATTTCGCTACGCTTATGGTCCCCCTCCCCAACACGTTGGGGAGGTATAAAACTGGTTTTTTCTTAAGCCTCCCCGGCTGTGCCGGGGAGCGAGGACCGCGCCCGTCTTCGGGCGGGGTGGTGGGGTTTCTTACTTCTTCTACCATCCATTTCCTCAGCTTGTTATTTCGCAGATGCGGGACTAGACTGGCCTCATGTCTTCGCGTCCTGCATTGATCGATGGATTTGGCCGCCGCCTCAGCTATGTGCGGCTGTCGGTGACGGATCGCTGCGACCTGCGCTGCACCTACTGCATGAGCGAGCGCCAGACCTTCCTCCCGCGCAAGGATCTGCTCAGTTTCGAGGAAATGGAGCGCCTCAGCCTGTTCCTGATCGACAGCGGCGTCGAGCGCCTGCGCATTACCGGCGGCGAACCTCTGGTGCGCAAGGGCGTGCTTGAATTCATCACCCGGCTTGGCCGGCAGGTGCATGAGGGGCGCCTGAAGGAACTCACGCTGACGACCAATGGCACCTTGCTTGAAGGCGCCGCGCCGGTACTGGCTGCGGCGGGGATCAGGCGCATCAATGTGTCGTGCGACAGCCTGAAGCCGGAAGTCTATCGCCGCATCACGCGCGGCGGCGACCTCGGCAAGGTACTGGCGGGGATACAGGCGGCGCAATCCGCAGGTATCCATATTAAGCTCAATGTTGTGGCCCTGGCCGAGGATAACCGCGCTGAAATTCCCGATATCATCCACTTTGCCCATGCGCGCGGCATGGATGTATCTCTCATTGAGACCATGCCGCTGGGCGATGAGATTTCAGGCCGCGAGGCGCAGTTCGTTTCCTTGAAAGATGTGTTGGCGGATTTGCGCAGTTTCTGGCAGGTCGAGGGTGTCAGCGATACGACCGGCGGGCCAGCGCGTTATTATCGCATCGCGGAGACAGGGGGCAAACTCGGCCTGATTACGCCGCTCAGCCATAATTTCTGCGACACCTGCAATCGTGTGCGCATTACCTGCACCGGCCAGCTTTACATGTGCCTTGGCCAGGACGACCATGTCGATCTGCGCGCGGCGCTGCGTGAGGATACCACGAATGCTGGCCTTCAGGCGGCGCTGGGGGACGCCCTGGCGCACAAGCCGAAGGCGCATGATTTCTTCATTGCCGAGGTCGGGCTGGCGCAACCGGAGCGTTCGCACGCGCCGGCGCGGACGATGTCTCTCACGGGTGGTTGATATTGGCGAAGGCCGCGTCATCGGACACCGGAACCGTTCGCACATTCTGGCTGGCCAGGAACCGCATCACCGCCAGCCCGCCTTCGGTCTTTTGCAGGGCCTCGCGCAGGGCCTCGGCGACCGATACCCGCCACAGGGCGCATAGCGGATAGTCGCGTTCGCCCTTGAAATAGACGATATCGGCCGGCGGGGCGGCCAGAAGCTGCGCCACCATGTCTTCCGGCAGTGCGGGCATGTCGCACGGCGCGGTGATGACTTGGGCATCGCCGACCGCCCTTGCCATTACCAGCGCGCTCAGGACACCCGTCAGCGGCCCCAGGTCAATCAGGTCCGGGGCATCGAAGATCAGCGGCAGGCCGAGGCATGACAGGGGCAGGATGAGGGGGGACTCTTTTGCGCCGGCATTGATGACAAGACCGCGCACCTGGGGCTTTAGGCGGGCGATCAGGGTTTCGATCAGAGTGGAATGACCATAAGGCGCAAAAGGCTTGTTGCCGCCCATGCGTTTGCCCTTGCCGCCGGCCAGGAGTACGAGTTGTGGTGTCATGATATGCCGGTCTGATGCTTTGGCTGCGGGTGTAAAGGCCCAGTTTAAGCCCTAAGCGCCTGAATTATAACCCTCCTTATGGGTTTTTTATAAGGCATATCCGGCTCCTTATTGGATGCTTATGCGGGCGCCCTATAGGGTTTTTGACAATCGGATGAACGGCCAGGCAGTCCGCCTGACCGCCAAGGGGCATGGCACAGGGGGCATGGAAGGCGAATGAACAGAGGCAAGACCGGACGGTTAGGCAAACAATTCAGAATGGACATGAGCGTATCGCTCGGCCTGTCCGTGGTCGCTGTCTTCTTTTTCATCAGCGGGATTATTTCATACGTCAATATTCAGACCCTGAACCGGGACAGCGAGCAGATATCCCATACGCATGAAGTCCTGCTGGGGCTGAACAATATCCTCTCCACGATGAAGGATGCCGAAACCGGCCAGCGCGGTTTCGTCATCACCGGTCAGGAAAGCTATCTGGACCCTTATAATGACGCCTTGACCGGCATCGAGGAGCAGGTTCTGCGCATCGAGCAACTGACCCGTGACAATCCGGATCAGCAACGCCGTATCGCGCCGTTGAAATCGCACATCGCCGCCAAGCTCCAGGAACTGAGCACGGTCATCGAGATGCGCCGCAGTGATGGCGTGCAGGCGGCCATGGCGCGCGTGGCTACCAATCGCGGCAAGGAAGACATGGATGCCATCCGCGCCCAGGTCGCTGTGATGCAGACCACGGAAAGCGGCCTGCGAAAGACGCGTGTCGCCGAGATGGATGCCGCTTACGATACGGCGGTCGCCAGTATTTCGGTCACCGCCCTGATCGGTGTCCTGCTGTCGATCGCCATTACCATCATGATCAGCCGCGCCTCGGCCATGCGTCGCCGGGAGGAATGGCTGCAGGCCGGC
The DNA here is from genome assembly GCA_024707255.1 of Asticcacaulis sp. NCBI lineage: Bacteria > Pseudomonadati > Pseudomonadota > Alphaproteobacteria > Caulobacterales > Caulobacteraceae > Asticcacaulis > Asticcacaulis sp. Next base: position 1,826,702 of record JANQAC010000001.1, read on the forward strand.
CAAGTCGGGTTATCCGCCGCCATGATGGGCGAGCAGAGACTGGATCAACTGGGCCACAGCATTCTGGCCTTTCTCACGGAGTATGCCCACGCCAGCGCCGGTGCCTTCTATGCCCTGACCGATGGCGCCTATCGCCGGATGTCCACGGTGGGGGTGCCGGAGCAGGCGCCAGTGCCGGTGACGTTCACAGCGAAGGATGGCCTGCTCGGCCGGCCGTCAGCGAAGGCAAGGCGATCATGCTGCGAGACCTGCCCGCCACTGATGAGAACCATCATCTGTCGGTCGGCGCCGCGCTGGGCCAGTGGCGGCCGCGTCACCTGCTGGTGGCGCCGGCCAAGGCGGAACGCCGGGTGGATGCGGTCATCGAGCTTGGTTTCGTGGAGCCCGTTTCCGACCTGACGCTTGATTTGATGGCGCGGGTCTCTGAATCCATCAGCATCGCCGTGCAGACGGCCAATTACCGGGCCAACCTGCAAAACCTGCTGGAAGAAACGCAGCGCCAGTCCGAGGAACTGCAAAGCCAGGGCGAGGAACTGCGCGTCAATAACGAGGAACTGGAAGAGCAGGGGCGGGCGCTCAAGGAATCGCATTTCCGCCTCGAACAGCAGCAGGCCGAGCTGGAACAGACCAATTCACAACTGGAAGAACAGACCGCCGCGCTTGAGCGCCAGAAAGAAGACCTGGCGCGTTCGACGAAGGAGATCGAAGCCAAGGCGCACGAACTGGAGCAGGCAAGCCGCTACAAGTCCGACTTCCTGGCCAACATGTCGCACGAACTGCGCACCCCGCTCAATTCGTCGCTGATCCTCGCCAAACTGCTGGGGGATAATCCGGACGGCAACCTGACCGAGGAGCAGGTCAAATTCGCACAGACCATCCAGTCCTCCGGCAATGACCTGCTGGCTCTGATCAATGACATTCTTGACCTGTCGAAGATCGAGGCCGGGCAGATGGAAATCCGTCCGGAAAGCCTGTCTCTGGCGCGCCTCATGAAGGACATGCAGCGTACCTTCGATCCGGTCGCCGCGCAAAAGGGCCTGAGCTTCAACACCAAGATCGCCAAGGACCTGCCGGATACCATCGAAACCGATCGTCAACGCCTGGAGCAGGTGCTGAAAAACCTGCTGTCGAACGCTTTCAAGTTCACCGAAAGCGGTTCGGTCGAACTGGCCCTGTCAACGGACGCAGACGACCAGGTGATCATGGCGGTCACCGATACCGGTATAGGTATTTCCTCGGATCATCAGGCGGCGATATTCGAAGCCTTCCGGCAGGCGGACGGCACGATCAGCCGCAAATATGGCGGCACCGGTCTTGGTCTGTCGATCTCGCGCGAACTGACCCGCCTGCTCGGCGGCGCCATCGCCCTGAAAAGCACGCCGGGCAAGGGCTCGACCTTCGCCCTGACCCTGCCGCTCGCCTATGATCCGGCCCATGTCACCACCGGTCTGATCACGCCGCTGCTTGGCAGCGCATCCGAAGGCGACAGCCCTGTTGTGGCCGAAACGGCGCCGGTCGTCACCGGTAAGGCGACGAAAAAGCCCCTGCCCCCCGGCCGGGTGCAGGATGACCGAGACCGGCTCGATCCGAAGCGCCGCACCATTCTGGTGGTCGAGGATGATGTGTCGTTCGCCGGAATCCTTTACGAACTGGCCCATGGTCAGGATTTCCTCTGTCTCGTCGCCACCTCGGCCGAGGAAGCCCTGGAAATGGTCAAGCAATATACCCCGGCCGCCGTGGTGCTCGATATCGGCCTGCCGGATCATTCCGGCCTGTCGGTGCTCGATCGCCTGAAGCGCGACAACCGCACCCGCCACATTCCCGTCCATGTCGTTTCAGGCAGTGATTACCAGCATACAGCCCTGTCGCTGGGCGCCGTCGGCTACATGCTGAAACCGGTCAAACGCGATGAACTGGTCGATGCTTTCAAGTCGCTGGAAAATCGCCTGAGCCAGCAGATGCGCCGGGTTCTGATTGTCGAGGACGACGAAGTCCAGCGCGACAGCGTGTCCCGCCTGTTGAAATCGAACGATACCGAGACCATAGCCGTCGGCACGGCGGCGGAATGCCTGGACCTGCTCAAGAGGCAAACTTTTGACTGCATGGTACTCGATCTCACCCTGCCGGACGCCACCGGCTATTCGCTGTTGGAGACCCTTTCACAGGAAGACGCCTATGCCTTCCCGCCGGTCATCGTCTATACCGGCCGCGACCTCTCTTACGATGACGAGCAGAAGCTGCGCCGCTATTCGTCCTCCATCATCATCAAGGGCGCCAAGTCGCCGGAGCGGCTGCTCGATGAGGTGACGCTTTTCCTGCACCAGGTCGTCTCCGAGCTGTCTCCGGAACAGCAGAGCCTGCTCAAAAAGGCCAAAAACCGCGACGCCATGCTGGAAGGCCGCCGCATCCTGGTGGTCGAGGATGATGTCCGCAATGTCTATGCCGTCACCAATATCTTCGAGCCCCTGGGCGCCGTGGTCTCGATCGCGCGCAATGGCCGCGAGGCGCTCGACCTGCTGGAAAAGACCAATGACCGCAAAGACAGCGACAGCGCCATAGACCTGGTGCTGATGGACGTCATGATGCCGGAAATGGACGGCCTCACCGCCACGCGCGAAATACGCAAGCGCAAGGACTGGGCGAAACTACCGGTCATCATGCTGACCGCCAAGGCGATGAAGGACGATCAGGAGCGCTGCCTCGACGCCGGCGCCAATGATTACATGGCCAAGCCGCTCGATGTCGAAAAGCTCATTTCACTGGTGCGGGTATGGATGCCGAGGTAACAGACGTGACGCCCGCCGGGACTGTGAAAACGGAGGATATCGAAATCCGGCTGCTGCTGGAAGCTATTTTCCGCAGATATCACTATGACTTTCGCGGCTATGCCATGGCTTCGGTCAAGCGCCGCCTGATCCAGGCGCGCGAACATTTCCACTGCCAGACCTTCTCCGCTCTGCAGGATATGATCCTGCACGATCCCGGCATGATGACGGCCATGCTGCCCTATCTGACGGTGCAGGTCTCCGAACTGTTCCGCGACCCGCTCTATTTCAAGGCGATCCGCGAAAAGGTGGTGCCGCACCTGAAGACCTACCCGTCGCTCAAGGTGTGGATCGCCGGATGCAGCACGGGCGAGGAACTCTACTCCTTCGCCATCCTGTTCCGCGAGGAGGGGCTGTTCGACCGCACCCTGTTCTACGCCACCGACATAAATCACGATGCGCTGAAAAAAGCCGAGGCCGGGGTCTACAGCCTCGACCGCATCAAGCTGTTTACCGAGAACCATCGCCTCTCCGGCGGCAAGGGGTCGCTGTCGGATTACTACAACGCCGCCTATGGCGCGGCGTCGTTCGATAAGTCTTTGCGTAAAAATGTCGTCTTTTCCGACCACAGCCTGGCCACCGATGCGGTGTTTGCGGAGACCCAGATGGTCTCATGCCGCAATGTGCTGATCTATTTCGATCGTGAATTGCAGGACCGCGCCATCAGCCTCTTCAAAGGCTCGCTGACGCGCAAAGGCTTTCTCGGCCTGGGATCCAAGGAGACCCTGCGCTTTTCCTCCAGCGCCGATGCCTTCAGCGATTTCGCACATGATGAGCGCATCTATCAGAAGCGGGATGTGACATGAGCATATCTGCCAGAAGTCAGCCCTCGCCCAGGGAAGCGGCACCGCAGGCGGTGGTGATCGGCGTATCGGCCGGCGGCCTGAACGCGCTGTCGGCCATCCTGCCGCAACTGCCGGCCGATTATCCCCTGCCGGTCATGATCGTCATCCATCTGCCGCCGGACCGCGACAGCGTGGTCGCCGAACTGTTTGATGAAAAATGCGCCCTGACCGTGCGCGAAGCCGAGGACAAGGAAGATATCCTGCCGGGACATGTCTATTTCGCCCCGCCCGACTACCATCTGCTGGTCGAGGCCGATCATCGCCTGTCGCTCTCTTCCGAGGAGCCGGTGCTGTTTTCGCGGCCATCGGTCGATGTGCTGTTCGAGACGGCGGCCGATGTCTATGGCGAGGGCCTGATCGGTGTCATCCTGACCGGCGCCAACCCGGACGGTGCGGCGGGCCTGAAGGCGGTCATGACCGCCGGCGGCAGGGGGCTGGTCCAGCGGCCTGATCTGTCCTACGCCAGCGCCATGCCGGAAGCCGCCCTCGAATTCAGCCCCCAGGCCGAGGCCCTCAGCCTGGAACAGATCGCCGAAAGGCTGCGGGAGGCGGCATCGTCATGAATCCTGCCCATGTCCCCGTGCCGATCCTGATTGTTGATGACCTGCCGGAAAACCTGCTGTCGCTGGAAGCGGTGCTGCGCCGCGATGGACTGGAATTCATCAAGGCGCGGTCCGGCACTGAGGCGCTGGAAATCCTGCTGCGTCAGGAAGTGGCGCTCGCCCTGCTGGATGTCCAGATGCCGGAGATGGATGGCTTCGAACTGGCCGAGACCATGCGCGGGTCCGAACGCACGCGGCGCATCCCGATCATCTTCCTGACGGCGGGTGTCACCGACCGGGCGCGGCGCTTCCGCGGATATGAGGCCGGCGCGGTCGATTTTCTCGAAAAGCCGATCGAGGCCGATATCCTGCGCTCCAAGGTCGCGGTGTTTTCCGAGCTGTACCTGCAACGCCGGCAACTGGCCGTGCAGCGCGACAACCTGAAAGCCTTTGCCGAGGAAAACCTGCGCCTGCTGAAGGAAAGTCGTGATAACGCCCAGGCGCTGAAAGAGGCCGATATCCGCAAGGACGAATTCCTGGCCACCCTGGCGCATGAACTGCGCAATCCGCTGGCGCCGATCCGCAACGGCCTGCAAATCCTGCGCATGGCCCCGGAAGGCCCGCGTGCCGAAGAGGTGCGCGGCATGATGGATCGCCAGCTCACCCACATGGTGCGCCTGATCGACGACTTGCTTGATGTGTCGCGGGTGTCGCGGGGGCGCATCGACCTGCGCAAGGCCAGGATGAGCCTTCAGTCGGCGGTTCAGTCGGCGCTGGAAACCTCGCGGCCATTGATTGAGGATAACAGGCACAAACTGATCCTCGATATTCCGGCAGAACCGCTGTGGGTGGAGGGCGACCTGACGCGCCTGGCGCAGGTGGTTTCCAACCTGCTCAACAATGCCGCCAAATATACGCCGCCCGGCGGTGAAATCCGGCTGACAATGCGGGCGCATGAAGGGCAGGCCGATATCGAGGTCGCCGATAATGGCCCGGGTATCGATCCCGACATGCTGCCGCGGGTCTTCGACCTGTTCACTCAGGCCGACCGCCATCTCGATCGCTCGCAGGGCGGGCTCGGTATCGGCCTGGCGCTGGTCAGCAAGTTGGTGGAAATGCACGGCGGCGCCAGCCGGGCGGTCAGTGAAGGCGCCGGCAAGGGCAGCACCTTTACGATCAGCCTGCCCCTGATGGATACGCAGGAGGAAAGCGCCGATGAGGGGTTGCGGAAAAAACAAACAAAAGAAGCCTCGCCGCTCAAGGTGCTGATCGTCGATGACAATGTCGATTCCGCCCAGACCAGCCTGTGGATGCTTGACCTGATGGGGCACAGGGGTATGGTGGCGCACGAGGGCATCCGCGCCCTTGAGATGGCCCGTGAGCAGACGCCCGATGTCGTGCTGCTGGATATCGGAATGCCGGGCATGGATGGTTATGAGGTCTGCCGGCAACTCCGGCAGATGCCCGAAATGAAAAACAAAACCGTGATCGCCCAGACCGGATGGGGCCAGGAAAGCGATCGCCAGAAGGCGTTTGCGGCCGGTTTTGACCATCACATCACCAAGCCGGTGAGTCTTGACCTGCTGACCCAATTGTTGGCGGATATACGTCTCACCGCAGCAAAAGCCGGAGACCCGCAACATGGCTGACGGACCAGGTAAGGCAAATAACGGGAATGGGCCCATGCGCATCATGATCGTCGAGGACAACGAAGCCCTGGCGCAGACCACCGGCTGGCTGGTCGAAATGATCGGCTATGATTACCGGCTGGCGGCGAACGGCCAGGAGGCCATCGCCACCTATCCGGAGTACAGGCCGGATGTCTTCATGATCGATATCGGCCTGCCGGGCATGAACGGTTACGACCTCTGCCGCGAACTGAAATCACGCACCGATATAGGCAAAGCCGTCTTTATCGCCCAGACCGGCTGGGGTGAGGCCGAGCATCGTCGCATGACGGCGGAGGCCGGTTTCGATCATCACCTGGTCAAGCCACTTTACCTTGAGACATTGGAAGCCGTACTCAGTGAAATCGCCAAAGCCAGGTAGATTTCCATCCTTGGACGATTAGTACGCAGCCTGCGCTTGCGGACCTCGGCGGCCCCGTACAAGTGTACCCGCGTCGCTAGCCGGCTAGCACTGGCCTCAAGGCTGGAAATTTACCGCATCGGCGTGGAATACGGTGCGGAAAATATCAGCCCACCTTAATCTGAAAATGGAAACAGGCGCCGCCCAGCGGATCAGGGCGATGTGCCTGCGGCGGGGCCAGCACAAGCGCGCTCCCGTGGCCGGCGATAATCTGCTTGGCCAGGCTGAGGCCCACGCCGGTGCCAGTCGCCTTGGTGGAATAAAACGGCATGAAGACCTGATCGGCGCTTTCCGCCGGGATGCCCTTACCGGAATCCTCTATCTCGAACAGCACGGTCTCGCCGTCATGTTTCAGCCGCAGGCGGACGCGCGGATCGGGCTTTTCCAGCGCGGCTTGCGCGCCATTGTTGAGCAGATTGCAAACCCCCAGCCACATCTGGTCCTCGTCCATCATCAGCGACAGGTCATTTTCGACGACTTCGGTCTCGAAGCGCACCCCCTTGTCGCTCCACTGCGCCTCGAAACTTTCGCACAGCACTTCGAGCCACAGTTTCAGGCCGCAGGACCGGATGACGGGCGGCGGCAGGCGCGTCAGGGCGCGATAGGCGTTGATGAAATCGGTCAGGCCCTCCGTGCGCGCCACTACGCGTTCCAGCGCCTTCATCGCTGCCGCACGCGAGTCCGGCGTGTCGTCGCCCAGCAGGTCGAGCGCGCTCTTGCTCATCGAGGGCCACGGGCGTCAGGGCGTTCATCAGTTCGTGGTTCAGCACCTTCAGCAGATCGCGCAGGGCATTGGCCTCGGCGGCACGGACATCGGCCGAGATATCGGTCAGGACCGCGAGATGCGACAGGTGATCCGCCTCTTCCATTTCGGCGATATGCACCGCGAAGGTCTGGCCCTTCCATTTGATCTGTGAGGCCATGCCGGCCGTGCCCAGCGGAGCGGCGCCGGAGGTATCGTCCAGAAGCGCCCGGCGCGCCGCCACCGGCAGGGCGTAGGAGACATCGAACAGATTACGAGCGGCCCGGTTGACCGCGATGAGCTGGCCGTTATCCGGTTGCAGCAGGAGCGGGGCAGGTGTCTGGTCCAGCAGCACCTGCAGACGCCGGCGGCTCAGTTCGGCGGTGAAAATCGCGCCCGGCTGGCTGCGTTTCAGCCGGTCGCGGCCAAGCACAAGGGCGCTGTGGCTGAGGCCAAGCCAGGCGAGGGTGACCGCCCCCAGTCCGCAGACCAGCGCGCTGGCATAAAGACCGCGCGTCAGGGCCAGCCAGCCGAAGCCGCCCAGCACGAAGACGCCGGCCTGCGCCATCAGGGGCCAGATAACCGGCGGCATGGCGCGTTTAAAGACCATGCTTTTCCATCCGCCGGTAAAGCGCGGCTCGTGTCACGCCCAGATCCTTCGCTGCCTGCGAGATATTGAACTGATGGCGGTTGAGCGCTTCGCGGATCAGTTCCTTTTCGGAGCGCTCCAGGTTCAGATCCTGCGGGGGCGGCGGGACGGCAACGACGCGTGGCGCCTCCAGCGCGGCCCGGATAGAGGCGATGAAGCGGTCATTGTTCCATGGTTTGACGACGAAATCCTGCGCCCCCATCCGCATGGCCTGGATAGCGATATTCATGCCGGAATGGCCGGTCACGACCACCACGGGCAGGGCGGGGGTCAGCGCCATCTGCTCGGCCAGGAATTTCAGGCCCGCCTCGCCTGAGGTGTCGCCGCGCCGGTAATTGAGATCGAGCAGCAGGATATCGACCGGCGTGGCCGCCAGCTTTTCGCGCGCCTCGTCGGGTGTCTGCGCCTTGACCAAGGTAAATCCGTGACGCAGCAAAACCAGCTCAGCCGCATCGAGAATATCGGCGTCGTCATCGAGAAACAGGGCGGTCAGGGGCGGCTTGGTCATGTTCGGAATCGGACACTTTGGGGCGGGCGATTTCGGGAGTATGGGGTAAAAAATCACGAAAAGTCAAATAAAAATAGTAGTTTATGTCTATTGAAAAACCTGTGTTAGCTTCTTATCATGCCCGATAGACCTCTGAATCCCGCCCGCACTGACCGCATCATCGCCAAACCGTGGTGGCGCCGCCGTCCGTTCCAGCTCGCCCTGGCCGCCGGTATGGTGGTAGTGGTCGCCCTTGGTGCCTTCGTCCTTTTGCCGCCGCCCAATACCGTCACGGTCGCCGCGGACAGCCTCGATACCGGCGAGGTCACCCGCGCGGCGTTCCAGGACTATGTTGCCCTGCGCGCCGCCGTTGAGCCGCTGGATATCACCTATATCACCGCCGAGACCAATGGCCGGGTCATCAGCGTCGCGGCATCGGACGGCGTCATGGTCACGCCCGGTCAGCCTCTGGCCATGCTGGGCAATCCGGACCTGACGCTTCAGGTGTCGTCACGCGAGGCCGATATCTCCGCCCGCCTCAGCGATACCAATAACCAGTTGATGAATCTGCAAACCCAGCAACAGGCGAATGAGCAGGCCGTGGCCGATGTCGCCTACGCCCTGCACAGGGCCGAGGAGGAGCTGTCCAAGCGCCAGATGCTGCGCGAGCATGGCGTATACAACGATGCCGCCGTCCAGACCTATGTCGATGAAGTCGCCTACCAGAAGCAACGCCTCGCTGCCTTGAAGAGCCAGCAGGCGCAGCAGTCGCAATTCTATGTCAGCCAGCGCCAGCAGATCCTCGCCAGCGCCAGTGACCTGCGCCAGAGCCGCGAAGAAGTCCGCCGCGGGCTGAACGCGCTCAATCTCACCGCACCCATTGCAGGGCGCCTGACCGATTTCAACCTCAAGCCGGGTCAGGCCGTGAAGATGGGCGATCCACTGGGTGAGGTCGATTCCGAAGGCACCTACAAGCTGAAGGCCGAGGTTGATGAATTCTACCTCAGCCGTCTGTCGGTCGGGCTGAAGGCCACCGCAAATGTCCACGGCAAGGACTTTGCTGTCCACATTAGCAAGGTATTCCCGCAGGTCAATAATGGCCGGATCACCGTCGAACTCGAATTCGACCGGATGCCCGCCGACCTCAAACGCGGCGAAACTGTCGATGTCCGCCTGTCGCTCGGCGCCACGGAAATAGCGCTCCTGGCGCCTTCCGGCTCGTGGCTGAATGACAGCGGCGGTACTTCGATCTTCGTTCTGAACGCCAGCGGTGACAAGGCCAGCCGCCGCGCCGTCACCGTCGGCCGCCGCAATCCGGAATATGTCGAAATCCTTTCCGGCCTCAAGCCCGGCGAACACGTCGTCACCGGCGGCACGCAAAACCTCACCAAGGCCCAACACCTTCGTCTTACCCATCGCCTTCCCTAAGCAAGAGCGCAAAATGACCAACCTCATCGAACTCCAGGATATCACCCGCCTCTACCGCTCTGATGAGGTCGAGACCACGGCCCTTCACAATATCTCGCTGCACATCAAGCGCGGAGAGTTTGTCGCCATCATGGGGCCTTCCGGCTGCGGAAAATCGACCTTGCTGAATATCCTCGGCACGATCGATCGCCCGACCTCCGGCGCATACCTGTTTGATGGTGCCGACCTGGCGAAGATGAGCGAGAAAAACCTGGCAAAGCATCGCGCCCGCCATCTCGGCTTCATCTTCCAGAGCTTCAATCTGGTCGATGACCTGACCATCTATGAGAATATCGAACTGGGCCTGCTCTATCGCGGCGGCATCAAGGGCGGCCGCCGGCAGGCGATCGAAGGTGCCATGGACAAGGTCGGCATTGCGCATCGCGCCCGCCATTTCCCGCACCAGCTTTCCGGTGGCCAGCAGCAGCGCGCCGCCATCGCCCGCGCCATTGTAGGCGCCCCCGACCTGATCCTGGCGGATGAGCCGACCGGCAATCTCGATACCGAAAACGGCGCGCAGGTGATGGAAATCCTGAAGAGCCTGAACAAGGCGGGCGCTACCATCATCATGGTCACCCACTCGCAGAGCCATGCCGACCAGGCCAGCCGCCAGGTCGATATCCTCGATGGCCAGTTGGTCGCGTCTGTCGCTCAAGTTCTTTAGGAAGGTGCTGTAATGCTGCGCTCCGCCTTCACCGCGTTTTTCCGCTCATTCATCCGCCATCCGCTTTATGCCCTGCTAAACCTGCTGGGCCTGAGCTTCGGCATCGCCGTCTTCATCGCGCTCAGCCTCTTCTATCGCTTCGAGACCAGTTACGAAAGCTGGAGTGCCGAACGACCGCATATCTATGAAATGGGCACGCGCTATCATTTTCCAGGCATGGCTGAAGATATCTTCATGAGCGCCATGGGCGGCCTGACCGAGGAGATCAAGACCGTTTACCCGCAGATCGAGAGCACCCGCGACTGGTCCAATGGCGCGATCGTCCATAAGGGGGCCGACGTCTATAACGAACAGATCGAACTGGTTGACGGCAATTTCCTGGCCTTCTTCCGCGTGCCCATGCTGTACGGCGATGCGGCCACGGCGCTCAGCGATCCGTCGAAAGTGGTGCTCAGTGCAGGCATGGCGCGCAAGTATTTCGGTACGGTCAACGCCATCGGGCGCACCATGACGCTGAACGACGAGGAGGGGCTAAAGACCTATACGGTCAGCGCCATCATTGCCGACCTGCCGAAAAATACCGACACCAAGCTGGACATGCTGCGCCTCCTGACGCCGCAGCGCACGGCGATGGAGCCCTATACCTGGCATAACTGGGGATCAGGGCAACTGGAAGCCTATTTCAAGTTCAAAACGCCTGCGCAGGCCAGTGCCTTTGCGCGGCAGTTGCCGGCCTTTACCGACCGTCAGATTGGTCAGAAATTCGGTACCGATGTCACGCCGCACAAGATTCTCGAACTGGTACTGGTGCCATGGGCCGATAAGCACCTGGTCGATCCAAAGCTGAAAGCGGCCATTATCTCGCTGGGCGTGGTCGGCATTGTGGCGCTGGTTCTGGCTTTGATCAACTATGTCAACCTGGCAACGGCGCGGGCGGGTCTGCGGGCACGCGAGGTGGCGGTGCGCAAGACCCTGGGCGCGCCGCCCACGAGCCTGCGCCTGCAATTCCTTGTCGAGGCTCTGTTGACCATGCTTCTGGCCTTTCTTGTGGCGCTGTCGCTCGTCGAACTGAGCCTGCCGCTGATCAACAGCGCCGGTGGCCTTTTTCTCAAGCTCGATTATCAGACAGATATCACCTGGCTCATGAGCGTGCTGGGCGTCGTGCTGGCGGCAGGTCTGGTGGCGGCCCTCTATCCGGCCTTTGCCCTGGCGGCTTTCAAGCCGGCCCAGGTCCTGGCGTCGAGCCGAACACCAGGCGGCGGCCGCATGGCGGGATTTCTTCGTGTCGGCCTGGCCATGGTGCAGTTCGCCGCCGTGGCCGTCGCCTTTGTCCTGATCATGGGTTTCATGCTGCAAATTCAGCATATTCAGAATGCCGATATCGGCTTCCAGCGCGACAACCTGATGATCGTCAATTCGGTGCGTGACAATGCCGTCAGCCAGGCGCAACGTGACAGCTTCATCGCCGCAACCCGCACCTTGCCCGGTGTCAGCCACGCCGCCATCGCCAATGCGATTCCCGGTGACGGCAGCACGAGCAACAGTTCGAATATAGTGCGCCCCGGTCAGGTCGATAGCCCGACCCTGTCGCCAACGGTGAACTGGTCGATTGTGGGTGAGGATTATTTCCAGATGCTTGGCGCCAAGGTGCTGGCCGGGCGTGTCTTTGATGCGCAGCGCGGCGAGGACCAGAAGTGGGCCGACGGTGCGGATGACAAAAGCCGCGTTTACAATGTTGTCATCAGTCGGCGAGCCGCCAATGACATGGGCTTTGCCTCTCCGCAGGCCGCGCTGAACCAGACGGCCAAGTTCAACGATCGTCAGGTGCGTATCATCGGCGTGGTCGAGGACATGCGCTTCTATAATCCGAACGAGCGCATCCCGCCGAAGCTCTACCTGTTCGATATCCATGCTTCCTACGCCGTGGTAGGCATGGTGCGTTATCAGGGCCTGTCCGAGCCGAAGATGCGTGACCAATTGCGCAAGCTGTGGCGCCAGATCGCACCTGACGTGCCGTTCGATGCCACAAGCGCGGTCGAGAACCTCGACAAATATTACAAACCCGAACGCGACCGCACGCACCTGTTCACCATCGGCGCCGGGATCGCCGCCCTGATCGGCTGTATCGGCCTCTATGGCATGGCGGCCTTCAATACCGGACGGCGGGTGCGCGAGATCGGCGTGCGCAAGGTGCTGGGCGCCTCCGCCGGCCAGGTGGTGGGCCTGCTGCTGGTGCAGTTCCTGCTGCCGGTGGCCCTGGCCAGCCTGATCGCCTGGCCGCTGGGCTGGCTGGCCCTGCAACGCTGGCTGATGCAGTTCGATGACGCCATCGCCATGCCGCTGTGGATCTTCCCGGTGGCCTCAGTGGCGGCCCTGCTGATCGCCCTGGTGACGGTGGCCGGCGTGGCCTTTGGCGCCGCCCGGACCGAACCGGGCAAAGCCCTTAGGCATGAGTAATAATAGTCAGTCTATCAGCGTCCCGACCCAATTCTGGAACGCCGCAACGGCCGTCTCATGCTTCGGCGAGAGACGGCCAGTGTCGTAGACCCCGGCATCGAGATTTTGCTGCACCTTCTCGGCGATCCATTTGTCCTCGGCCGTCACCTGATCGGACATGGCGATAGTGGCGTCCGGCACGGGCTCGCCATCGGGCGTCAGGTAGAGATAGTCGAGTTGGGTCTGTTTGTGCCCCACAGGCGACATGCGTTCGATCATCAAGCCGCGATTATAGACATTTATGCCGATATTGGGCCACAGCCAGCCCCACAGGCCATCATAGACCGCGCCTGATTTCGGCGGGGCGTCGTGCAGCACGACCCGGCCATCGACCGTCACTCTGTATTGCTCGGAGACAATCTCGGCATCGAGCGAAGGGTGCATGGAAGGGACATGATAGCCTTCGAGATAGTTCTCGACATAGGTCTTCCAGTTGCAGTCCAGCAGGTGCGTGCGGCGCAGAGCCACCTTGAGGCTCGACCAGTCGGTCTCACCCAGACGGGCATCGAGCGGCGCCATCTGCATGGCCAGATCGGGCAAATTCTCGCCGATGCCGGCAAAGACGAGCCCGCGCCAAACCTGCAACCGGATCGGATAGAGGCCGTATTCGCGCGGGTCGAAATCCGACGCCGCGCCGAAATCGCGGGCGGTGCGCAGCCGGCCATCCAGCGTATAGCGCCAGCCGTGGTACTGGCAGGTCAGGTAGCCGTCACAGGTGCCGGAGTCTTCGCGGGTCAGCGGTCCGGCGCGATGGCGGCAGACATTGTGAAAGGCGCGTAAAGTCCCGTCATCACCGCGAACGATGACTACAGGATAGCCAGCCAGCACATCGGCACGCCAGTCCCGCGGGTTGGCCAGGGCACTTTCATGCGTCAGGAACTGCCAATTATCGGCGAAGATCCGCTGGCGCTCGACCGGCCAGTACGTCGGATCGACATACCATTTCGCCGGGGCCGTCACAGGGGAACGGGTCTTCGCGGGGCTGTCTGCCGTATCCATCATTTTTTTCCTTTTGCGCGCAATATGTGCGCACCATAGATCAGGGCGCCGACGGCGATCATCACCGCAGACGCCACCAGCAGCTTCAGGAAGGCCATCACCGGGTGCGGATCTTCCGGACTTGGCACCAGGCTGCCGAAGATGGCGCTCAGCACCATGACAATGCCCAGCATCGCCAGAAGCATCGCCCAGGGCTTTCCCCCCGGCGTGCGGAAATCCAGCCCCGTCGCATCACGCTTTTGCACGATCATATAGGCGGCGAACATCCACAGATAGGGGATCATGAAGGTGATCACGCCCATGGCGACCACAAAGTCATAGGCGCCGGCGACTGTCGAGCCCAAGGCGCTGAGGGCCAGCACGGCGATGGTCAGCAGGGCCTGTATCCAGATGGCGATTACAGGCGCGCCGGTCTTCGGGTCGAGCCGCCCAACCGCCGCGGGCAGCATCCGGTCGACGCCGACAGCGAAAGGCAGGCGGGCCGCCGCACCGAACCAGGCGCTTAAGCCGCCCAGCAGGGACAGGCCGACAATGACCAGAAACAGAGGCTGGGCCGCCGCCAGGTGCAGTTTAGCCAGCGCCACGCCGATCGCTTCGGGAAGGCCGCCCAGCCGCGAGGCCAGGGCTTGCGGCACGATCATCAGCATGGCGCCGGTGCCGATGGCGTATCCCAGTGTCTGCAATATGGCCAGCAGGCCCAGAGCGCGCACAACAGTCCTTACCCCGCCCTTTACCTCATTGCGCATCAGGGCCACGCCTTCGACGCCGGCATAGGCGAACAACATGCTCGACCATAGTATGGCGCCGTTGGCATTGAGCGGCGGCAGATAGCTGGCTGCGGCGAAATCGGTGGCGGCGCCGTCGCGGCCGCTGAGGTAAAATCCGGTGGCGATGATGAAGACAAGCAGCGAAATCGACATGGCGGCGCCGATCACCGGCAGCCACTTGCCGACGCCGAAGCCGCGCGCGTGCATCAGCGCCACGATAATGACCAGCAGAGATGTCGCGGCGAAAGCGCCCGCCGGTTGCGCGAGGACGAGGCCCAGAGGCGCCCCCCACCCGGTGGCGACCAGCGCACGTCCGAACAGGTTGACGATGAAGAACAGCAGGCTGGCAAAATAGGGCAGATTACACGCCCAGTAGAGCCAGCCGCACAGAAAGCCGGCGAACGGGCCCTGGGTTTCGCGCGTCCAGGCGTAGATGGCGCCCTCTTCGGGAAAACGGGCGGAAAGCTCCAGTGTGGCCGTAACGAGTGGAATGAGGAACAGCACGGCGGCGGCGATCCATATCGGCAGGGCCACCGGGCCGGTCGCCGCGCCGGTGGCCAGCCATCGGATGCTGAAGTTCATCGCGGCGGCATAAAGCGTGATACCGAGGAGACCTGTTTTTTTCGCCGCCGTCATGATGCCATTCCCCGTGCCTCAGGGATGATTGCGCCGGTAACCGGAAATCGTCAAGCCACCGTCAGGGGATCGCCCAGGCGGACCATGCCGCCCTCAAGCACCCGCGCGGTAATGCCGCCATGACTGCGCACCGCGTTGTAACCGCCGGGGCCGAAGGTTTCCTCCATGCGTGAACAGGGGTGGCATTCGCCGGTCATTTCGAGCAGGGCCTCGCCGAGCCGGAATTGCCTGTCCTTCAGGGCCAGCAGATTGAGGCCGCGAATGACGATATTGCGCCGCAGTTGTTCGGGGGTCACGTCCTGGCTGAGATAGCTGGCAATGGCGGCGAGGTCCTCGCGCTGGATGAGCGTGACGTGGCGCGTACCGCGTTTCGGGTTGTTATAGTGGTCGCCGATGATGCCGGCCTGCGTATCCAGACCCACGCTATCCACCACCGTCATCGCGCCGCGCCGCTGCGGGCGCACGCCGATCCACTCCACCACGCCCGGCCGCATCTGGGCGTTCAGCAGGTCTGCCAGAGGGGATTTCGGATTGAACATGACGCAGACTATCCGGACGCTGATAAGACATCAATCCTTTGCGGATAGCTTTTCCGCTTCGCCCATATCGGCATGAACGCGCGTCAGGACCACCGAGGCCGTCGCGATACGGTTCAGGCTTTCGCTGATCTGGGGCGCGTCGCTGTGCGTTTCAATAACCTGCGCCGACGCCAGAATATCGTTGAGTGGGCCGGTGATTTTCTGGCGCGACAGGCGCAAGATTCGATCCTTGAGATCATTGACCTTCTGCAGTGCATCAAGCTGTCCGCGCACCTGGCCTTCGGCGCGGGCATTGCGCAGCACATAGGCCAGTTGATGCGACAGCAACCGCCAGTTCAGTGGCTTGACGACGAACGATGTGGCCCCCAGCGCAAAGGCGCGATCGACGGCCACCATGTCCTCGCGGCCGGTCACCACCACGATCGGCAGGTGCTTCAGTTGCTCGTCCCAGCGGATGCGTTCGATCAGTTCAAAACCATCCAGGCGCGGCATGTCGAGATCGACCAGGGCGATATCGATGCCGCCCTTTTGCAGGCGTTCCAACGCCACAAGGCCATCTTCCGCCACCTCGACCTCGACCGTCGGTGTCGCCAGGTGAACGATGGCGAATTCCCGCAGGATGGGATCATCGTCGGCCACCAGCACGCGGGCCGTCTCAAACTCGACAAAATGGGTCATGAGGATAACTTCGGTGCGGATTTCATCGGCCCTACGCCTTCGGGGACGGGCACGCCGGAATCGGTATAGTTGCTGTTGATGGTCAGGACAGGATTTTGTCTTAAGGTCAGGGTCTTGGCGACGATGACGCTCCAGGCGGAATCCTGCGCCACATTGCCCGGCGTATCGACAACCAGGTTGGCGTTGGGAATATAGATGGTGCCGAGCAACTGGCTGACATTGCCCGAGGCGATGCTGAAGGTGCCGAAATTGTCGCGCGAGGTGGCGATGAGGAAGCCGGCATTGGGGCCGCTCTTGCGCGCCGTCAGACGCACCGTGGCGTTCTTCGAGAAGTTGAACACATTGCCGACCCCGAAAACCAGCGACACATCGTCGCCACGCAGGGTGGAGTTGTCGGTCATGATCAGAGGGGCCAGGAAATAGTGATCGCCGGGCTGTAAAAAGAGTGTGCCATTGCCGATGACGGTGATCGGCAGGCAGTGCAGGCCGGGCGGCAGGCTCATGGTGCCGGAACCGAGCTGGATGGGTAGCAGGGGGCCTTTGAGCAGGTTGCACGGCGTCTTGCTGCCCAGGTCCATGGCGGCAAACGGATCATCTATGGGCAGGGCGCCGGAATGGCCGGCCGGCTCCACCGGACCGGAGACAGAGCCCACCGCCTGGGCGGCCTCGGCCTGGATTAGGGCGCTGCTGGCCACCCTGATATCGGCATTGGCGTGAACGGCGCAGCCGGTGGCGCGGATGCGCGCCTGGCCCTGCACCTGAATGCCGCCGCTCTTCGCCGTTTGCAGGATGCACAGGGGTACGCGCTGCACATTTTCAGCCGTGGCGGTGGCGGCCAGGGCCTGATCGCCGAAATTCATGAAGCCTATCAGCGGCTTGTGTTCGGCGGTTCCGGTGACCGTCACCGTACCGGCGCGCATGTCGACCGTTGCGGTGAAGGCGGGCGT
Source organism: Asticcacaulis sp. (assembly GCA_024707255.1). Lineage (NCBI taxonomy): Bacteria > Pseudomonadati > Pseudomonadota > Alphaproteobacteria > Caulobacterales > Caulobacteraceae > Asticcacaulis > Asticcacaulis sp. Next base: position 1,844,073 of record JANQAC010000001.1, read on the forward strand.
CGTGGTCTTGCCGCCGGTGCCGCTGGTTTCGATCGATTGCCGAGCGACGGTTATGGCCGTCTGTATGACCTGGGTGGAACCGACCGTGGCAACCGCAAGCTGCCCCGCGCCGGCCAGGGCGCCGGTATCGGCGGCCGTCTGAAGGCCGGAGCGGGCGCTGGTCATGTCGGTGATCTCAATCACGCCGGTCACGGCCATCACCACGGGCACGGCCGAAAGGGCCGCGATGACACTGACATTGCCGCCGATTTGCCGGCAGGCCCAGGTCAGACAGGTTTGAAGTTTCAGCCGGCCCATGGATTTGTCCTTAGCCTAGACCATGGCAGTGAGATTTTAAGATTTGCTTATTAGACTTGGTTACGACGCAATGTAGATAAGACTACCGCAGGGGTTGAGCGCGCTTAAGCTCGTTTCGTTTTATGTATAGAGGGTGAATAAACGCGCAATGCCGGCAGATATCCAAAACAGTCGCAGTAAATCCTCTATTTCCACACGTTTAAACTGGCTGGTTATTGGATCGGTGCTGTTTTCCACCCTGCCGGTTGCCGGTCTGTTTGTCGTCCGCGAAACCACGCGCCAGGCCGAATCACGCTGGTCGGTGATGAAGACCGCGGCCGATGTCCTGGCCTCAAGCGCGGAAGACGCGGTCGCGGTCAATGACCGCAGCCGCGCCTATACAGCCCTGCGCGCCGTTACGCGCACGCCCGGCATCACCTATGCCCGCGTCGAGGCACATGATGGCTCGGCCCTGGCCGAAATGGGCGCCGGCGCCCGCCTGAAAAGCGACGTCACGCTTGATGCTGAAAATCGCCATCCCGATATCATGGCCCTGGTCTCTACACGCACCATCGAGGTTCATGCCCCGGTGATGAGCAGCGGCCACCAGATCGGACAGGTGGTCGTGGTCCACAAATCGGAGGATTTTGCCCGCACCCTGTTGCAGGCGCTGGCGGGGATTTTCGGACTGGCGACCATCGCCCTGGGCCTGGCGCTTTTCGTGGCGCGCCGCCTGCAAAAAGCGATGATCCGTCCCCTGACCGATTTGACCGGCTCCATCGAGGCCATCACCCGGCAGGGCGATTTTACCCGCCGGGTCGAGACGAAAAGCCGGGATGAACTGGGTGTTCTGGTCAATGGCTTCAATACCATGATCGACGCCATCCGGGTGCGCGACAAAAAGCTGGAAGCCCACCTGATCGGGCTGGAGCAGGAGGTCGAGGACCGCACAGCCGATTATCTGAAGGCGCGTGACGAGGCCCTTTCCGCCAATGCCGCCAAGTCCGATTTCCTCGCCACCATGAGCCACGAAATCCGTACGCCGATGAACGGTGTCATGGTCATGGCCGAACTGCTGGCCGCCGAAAGCCTGCCGGCGCGCGCCAAACGCCATGCCCGCACCATCGCCAGATCGGGCCGGTCACTGCTGGCGGTGATCAATGACATACTCGATTTTTCCAAGATCGAGGCCGGCAAGCTGGAGGTCGAAATCTGCGAGGTCGATATCCTTGATTGCGTCGATGACACCCTGGCCCTGTTTCAGGCGAAGGCGCGCGAAAAAGGCATCGAACTGGTGGCACACGCTCATCCGGAAGCGCCGCGCCTGGTGCCGGCCGATCCGGTCCGGCTGGGGCAGGTGGTATCGAACCTCGTTTCCAATGCCCTGAAATTTACCGAAAAAGGCCATGTGCTGGTGTCCATTGAGCCTGATAAAAAGCCCGGTTTCTGGCGCCTTGTGGTCAGGGATACCGGTATCGGCATTGCGCGCGACAAGCTGGGCGCGATCTTCTCCGCCTTCACCCAGGAAGACCAGACGACGACGCGGCGCTTCGGCGGCACCGGCCTGGGGCTGAGCATCTCCAAACGACTGGTCGAGGCCATGGGCGGCGCCATCGCCGTGACCAGCGAGCAGGGAAAAGGCACGCAGTTTCATGTGCGGATGCCGGCGCTGGACTATGCGTCACCCTGCGCGCCGCCGGTGATTCATGACCTGGTGCGGCCGGTCGTCAATGTCCATATCCGCGGCGATGTCGAAAACGAAGTCCTGGCCGAGCGGCTGAAAGAGGCGAATATCCGCTTCGGTCCGGACAGGCCGCGTCTGGTCCTGGCGGATGCCGCCAGCCGCGATCACCTGGATGTCAAACCGGAAACCCTGGTTCTGCTGGCCTATCCTGATGATGCCGATGCCGAACAGTGGGTGCGCGATGGCCGCGCCGCCGCTGTGCTTTCGCGGCCCCTGCGCCACCGCGATATCGATACCCTGATCGAACGCCTGCGCGATGGCGGCGATTTCGTGCTTTATGATACCGATGCTGATCCCGAAGGCGTCGATACCGCCTGGCCGCAGGCGCGCGTTTTGGTGGTCGATGACGGCGAGGTCAACCGCGAAGTCGCCATCGAGGCGCTGGCTCGCTTCGGCATTGCCGCGTCTGTTGCGGCCGATGGTGCCGATGCCCTGGAAAAGATGCAGGAGCAAGATTTCGACCTCGTGCTGATGGATGGTTCCATGCCGGTGATGGATGGTTTCGAGGCGACTCGGCAGTGGAGACTCCAGGAGGTAGACACGCATCTGCCGATTGTCGCCCTGACCGCCCATGTGGTTGGCCATGCCGCCCAGGCGTGGAAGGACGCCGGCATGGACGACGTGCTGCACAAGCCCTTCACCCTGCGCGATATGGCCGGCATATTGCGCACACACCTGCGGGAAGACCTGCGCACAGCCGCCCTGCCGCGCGTGGCCGAAATCGAGGTGCCGGCGCCCGTCCTGCCGGACGCGGATGGTGATCTGTTCGACACAGCGGTGATCACCGGACTGGTCGCAGGGTTGCACAATGGCCGGGGTGATTTCGTCCGCCGCGTCGTCGGGCTCTATCGCAGCCATGCGCCAGAAGCGGTGGCCACTGTGCAGGCCGCCCATACCGAGGGCGACGAAGACCGCCTGGCGCGCGCCGCCCACGCGCTGAAATCGATGAGCCTTAACATCGGCGCCAAAACCGTGGCCGGCGTGGCGGCGGGTATCGAACGCGCCATTCGGGTCGAGCACCGTGCCATCGCTTCCGATGAAATTGCCATGGCCGCGACCTGGGTGGAACGCACGCTCGCCGGACTGGAGCAGATGATCGGCGATGAGCCGGCCACGCCGGAAAACCCAAAAGCCGCTGCGAAACCCAAAAAGAAAAAAAGCCGCGCCGGTGGCGGCCGTGAAGACGGACCCGGAGGCCGCCACTGGTCCGCGAGATCGAGGCCGATATCGAGGCGGGCGCCTTCGAGATGGAATACCAGCCGATCTATGACCGGACCGGCGCTGAAGTCGTCAGCGCCGAGGCCCTGATGCGCTGGCGCCGCGGCGACCGCGCGCCCATCGGTCCGGCGGTGTTTATTCCGGTGGCCGAGCGTTCGGGCCTGATCACGCGGCTTGGCACCTTTGCCCGTAAGCGCGTGCTGGAAACTACCGCCGATTGGAATATCCCCGTGGCGATCAATGTATCGCCGATCGAACTCGACAAGCCGGGCTTCGTGGCCGGGGTGCGCGCCCTGCTCGACGAGACCAGTTTCGATCCGAAGCGCCTGGTGCTGGAAGTGACAGAAACCGCCTTCCTCGGTGATCCCGACCGCGTGCGGCAGTTATTCAACGACCTGCGCAGCCTTGGCATCAAGCTGGCGCTCGATGATTTCGGCGTCGGCTATTCGTCGCTGACGGCGCTCCATCGTTTCCCGTTCGACAAGATCAAGATCGACAGGGAATTCGTCATGGCGCTTGATGGCGAACCGCGCGCGGCCCTGGAGGCCCTGGCGATCATCCAGGCGGTCACCGGCATCGGTCGTGCCTTCGGAATGCGTGTGACGGCGGAAGGCATCGAGACCACCAGCCAGCACAGCCACCTGAAGGCGGCGGGTGTCCATACCATGCAGGGTTATCTGTTCGGCAAGGCCATGCCGGCGGAGACATTTGGACGGCTGATCAACACATCGCCCGTGCTGAAACGGGTCTGACGTTTTTAGCTGGATTTCTTATTTTATTCCCGCAAAAGAGTACCGGTGCTTTTGCGGGAGATGGATAGTGGCGGTTCGATATCTGGGGGTGAGCCTGCTGGCAATGGTGGCGGTGTCGGCCCATGCGGAGCCGCCGACCGAAGTCATCGTCCAAGGGCAGCGTTTCGCCCCCTATAGCGGGGACGCCGTCTTCAGCCGTGTTGATCTCGATGCCGATGACATCAAGCAGGGCGCCTCGCTTGACCAGGTTCTGAAACAATCGGCACAGGCATCCCTGTTCCGCCGTTCCTCCAGCCTGACCGCCAACCCGACCGTGCAGGGCATGAGCCTGCGCGCCATCGCGCCTTCCGGCGCCGGCCGGGCGCTGGTGACGCTCGACGGCATTCCACAGAATGATCCCTTTGGCGGCTGGGTCATCTGGGCCGGCATTCCTTCGGAAGGATTGGCCAGCGCCCATGTGGTGCGCGGCGCCGGCGGCGGCGCCTATGGCGCAGGGGCGCTGACCGGCGTTGTCGATCTGTCGCTTACGCCGCCGCAGGCTTTGCGGCCCTATGTCGAGGCGAGTGTCGATGACCAGGGCGGTGGCGCGCTTCAGGCCGGTTTCGCCATGGGGCAGCATGTCGGCGTCCATCTCACCGATCAGGCGCTCGAAGGCGATGTGCCGGTACGCGGCAGCCAGCGTGGCGCTGCAGATGTGGCCACCCATGGCCGCGACCGCAGCCTGTTGCTCAATGGTCAGTGGGCAGTGGCCGAGGGCGAGCTGTCACTGCTGGCCGGGGGCTATGACAGTGTGCGCGAGACCGGGCTGAAGGGGGCAACGGCGCGATCGAAAGGTGATCAGCTCAGCCTGGCCTGGACGCGCCAGCCGACCGATGAGGCGCTCGGTTATCGCCTGCAAATCTGGCACAGGGACTCAAACCTCGCCAATCGGTCAGTGTCGGTCCTGCCGGGCCGCAGCGGCACCTCACTGGCCAATGACCAGGTCAAGACGCCGGCCACCGGCAACGGCTTCAACGCCGCCATACGCCGCCAGACCTCCCACTCCGAATGGGAAATCGGCATCGATGCCCGTACCGGCGAAGGCGAGTCGCGTGAATATTACCGCTATATGTCCGGCGCGGCGACGCGCTATCGCGTTGCCGGCGGCGAGAATACACTGGCGGGAATCTATATGCTGGGCACATACGCCATCGACCGCTGGACCCTGACCGGTGCGGTGCGCATCGATGAATGGAAGACCTCCGGCGCCCATCGTTTCGAGCGCGACCTGACCACGGGCTTGCCGGTGCTCGATCTGGATCTGCCGTCGAAGCAACAGACGGTCGGTTCCGGTCGGCTGGGAGTGGCCTATCAGGTCACGCCTGCAAATGCCCTGCGCGCGGCTATCTACAGCGGCTTCCGCCCGCCCAGCCTGAACGAACTCTATCGGCCATTTCGCGTTGGCAATGATGTCACAGAGGCCAATGCCGATCTCAAGCCGGAAACCCTGACCGGGGCGGAAATCGGCTGGCGGCGCACCGGTCAGCGCCTGCATTTTGATGCGGGTATCTTCTCCAATGTGGTCAGCGATCCGATCACCAATGTCACGCTCGGTATCGGGCCAGGCACCTTCCCGATAGCCGGGTTCATCCCCGCTGGCGGCGCCTACCGCCAGCGCCGGAATGTCGGTGAAATCCGCGCCTATGGGCTGGAAGCGCAGGCGCAGTATACGGTCAGCGATGCCCTGGCGCTGAATGCCGCGCTCACGGTCACCCATGCCCGCGTCGGCCAGACGAACGTTACAGTCAACGGCAAACGGCCCGCCCAGGCACCGGCATACAGCGCCTCCATCGGTGCCGAAGGGCAGATGGCGCAGATCGGCTGGCGTGCCGACTGGCTGTTCGAGGGGCAAAGCTTCGAGGACGATCTCAACGCCCTGCCGCTGAAAGCCTACAGCAAGTTAAATCTGGCGCTCGACTATCCGTTTACCCCTCAGGTCAGCCTGGGCCTGCGCGTTGATAATGCGCTTGATGCGGCGATCCAGATTCAGCGCAGCAATGACGGCACGGTCAGTTTCGACAGCAGCCGGATGGTCACGCTGAACCTGACGTATCGGCGTTAAAGCGTGGCGATATAGGCGCGGCTTTCCTTGAGCGACTCGATCACCGGCTTGAGATAGGGCGGTTCCTGCTCGATGAAGTAGTTCTTCACGCCCAGTTCCCGCGCGGCGGCGAAGACCGGCTTCCAGTCAATCATGCCCTTGCCGATTTCGGTCGAACGGAAGCCGGCCGGGATAGTGGCATCCTTGATCATGTCCTTGACGTGCAGCAGGTCGAGGCGGTCGGCATATTTCTTCATCATGGCCACCGGATCGGCGCCGGCCACCGCTACCCAGCCGAGGTCGAGTTCGGCGCGCAATTGATCGGCCGGGGCGGCGGCCATCAGGATATCGTAACCGGTGTGGCCATTGCCGAGATCGGTGAATTCCATCGGGTGATTATGCCAGGCGAGTTTCAGGCCGGCCTTGTTGATGGCCGGCGCTATGGCTGCCAGGTGTTCGGCATTCATTTTCCACGCATCCAGAGTCATGGCCTTGATCATGCCGGTGATCCAGTCAGTGCCAGCGGGCAGGGGCGCGGGTGTCTTCGGTGACGAACAGACCAGCCATTCGGCGCCAAGCGCCAGGGCCTCGGCTATTTCCTTGTCGAGATTGTCGATCAGCTTTGGCATGTTGGAATGGGCGCTGCGGATTTTCAGCCCCGCCGCCTCGATCAGCGCCTTGTATTCGGCGGCGGTCTTGCCTTGCGTGCCGGCCGTCTCGACCACATCGTAACCGGCGTCTTTCAAGGCCTTGAGCGTGCCGGGGATGTCCTTCGCCAGTTCGGCATTGACGGTATAGAGCTGGACCCCGACCGGCCAGGTTTCCAGAACGCTTTTGGCCTTGGCTTCAGGTGCAGGCGTCTGTGCGGGTTTGCAGCCGGCGAGCGCGGCCATGCCGAGCGCACCAGCGCCGAACAGCGTATGACGGCGCGAGGGAATAAAATTCATCATGATATCTTCCAGCCTGTAAAAAGCACGGTCTGCGCCGCGATCACCGGCAGATAAGCACGAATTGTAATCGAATACAATCGCCGCGCTTGCGGCGTGCCCTTGTGGATTGTTTCTGGAACATATATAGAACTTGTGATCATGCCCCGCGAATTCATCACTCTGCCACCGCTCTATTACCGCGATCATTTCCGCGAAATGATCGGCTTTATCACATCCGTCTACGGCACAATGCTGGGCGCGGAAGAGCAGGCTTTCATCGCGCATTTCGAGTCGCTCGATGAGTGGGCGCAGTGCCTCTATATCCGCATGAGCAACCGCAAGAAGGCGGTCTTTTTCGCCGCGTGACCTGGCCTATCAGGAGATCGGCGACCTGTGGGGCGGGCTCGATCAGTTGCGTGCACACGGTTTTATCCGTGAAATCGACGCGCGCGACTATCGCGCCTGCCTGGACGACCGGCCGAAGCCGGACCTGATCGACCTGGCGCGCACTCACCAACTTGAGGTGAAGAGCGGCTGGAGCAAGCCGAAACTGGTCGGCTTCCTGCATGAACACCTGCCGTATGAACGCTTCTCCGCCGGTTTTCTGCGCTCGGATCATTTCGTGCCGGAACACAAGGAGACGCTGGGTTTCCTGCTCTATCTCTATTTCGGCAAACTCAGCGACAACATGACAAGCTTTGCCCTGCGTGACCTGGGTGTGGTGTCGGTGAAGGCGCGTGACAGTTACCAGGCGCGGTTCGAGACTCTGGAAGAGGCGCGGGCCGGGTATTTCTACACGCGGCAGCTCCGTGCCCTGAAGGACGGGGCTGATTTTCGCGGGCTGGCCGAAACGCTTGACGACTGGCCGATACCCCTGGTGGAACCCGCGGTCGGCCTGCGCGATACCCTGCTGCACCAGATCGGCCTGGCGTTTGAGAAGCAGAGGGATACTGCGGCGGCGTTGGCCGTCTATGCCCGGTCCGGCGCTTTCGAAAGTCACGAGCGCAGTGTGCGCCTGCTGTATAATATCGGTGCGGCCGAAGAGGCGAAGGGCCGGCTGGAAGCCATGCTGGAAAGCCCGGCGCATGACGAGGAATATATCTTCGCCAGCGATTTCTATGCCCGCAAGTTCGGTCAGCAGCGCACAGGCGTCTACACGCAATTGCTGCGTTCGGTGGAAACGATCGAGGTCGATGAGCTTTATCGCGGCGACGCTGAATTCGCCGCCATGCAGGTCTATGCCCGGCAGGGCTGGACGGCGCATCACACCGAAAACGGTCTGTGGCCGGTGCTGTTCGGGCTTATCTTCTGGGAGGAGCTGTTCGGCAGCGGCGCCGGATTTGCCTCCGAATTCGATCACCGCCCGCAAAGCCTGAAGGACAAGACCTTCCATATGCGCTTTGCCAGTGAGATCGCGGAAAAACTGGCGCGCGTGCGGTCCGGCACGGCGCTGAAAATGCTGCGCGAAACGATCCGGCAAAGACAGGGCGAACCCAATGGCCTGTTTTACTGGTTTGATGGCCTGGAGGCGTTGGTCACCTCGTTTTTGACCGCGGCACCACCCGAAGCCGTGGCGGCATTGCTGCAAAAAATGGCCGAAGATTTCCATGCCCTGCGCGATGGTTTCCCCGATCTGGTGCTGATGCGTGATGAACAGGTGCGCTTTGTCGAGATCAAGGGCGAAGGCGACCAAATTCGTCGTCATCAGTTGGCGCGGCTGAATTTGCTGCGCAGCATAGGCTTTGAGGCCGATATCTGCCGCGTGGCCTACCGCACCGATCCGGACCAGCTGTATGTCGTGGTCGATGTTGAAACCACCGGCGGGCGGCCGCCGAATGACCGGGTCACCGAAATCGGCGCGGTCAAGGTCAGGAATGGTGACATTATCGGCGAGTGGTCGTCCCTGATCAACCCGGAAAAGCGCATACCCCATTTCATCACCCAACTGACGGGGATCAGCAACGAGATGGTGCGCGATGCGCCGAAATTCGCCGATATCGCCGATGACTTCGCCGGTTTTATCGAGGGCGCCATTTTTGTGGCGCATAATGCGACATTCGATCATGGATTCATCGCCAGCGAGTTCCGCCGGATCGAACGACGCTTCCGTCACCCGAAGCTGTGTACCTGCGCGGCGATGCGCAAACACTATCCTGGCCAGGCGTCCTATGGCCTGGCAAACCTGTGCCGCGCCTTCGATATCGAGCTGCTAAACCACCACAGGGCGCTGGCCGATGCGCGGGCGGCGGCGGCCCTGCTGAACCTGGTGAACGAAAAGCGGTTGAAAATGCACCTGCCAGAGGCCAAAAATCGCAAAAATATCACAGTAGACTAAAAATACTGATCCACTCTGGCGTCAGATCCTTATAAACAGGCACTATAGTGCCGGCTTTGGAGGGAAGATGTCGGAAGAATTGCCGCAGGTGCTGATCGTGATCGATGTCCAGGAAGGCTTCATCACGCCGCATTCGCAGCATGTGATAACCCCGCTGGAAAACCTTCAGTATGAGTTCGATCATGTCGTTTTCACCCGGTTCTATAATCCGGAGCCTTCTCCGTTCCGGAAGATACTCGGTTATGACAAAATGCCGCCGAAAAGCCCGGAAACCGAACTGGCGCTTCTGCCGCGCGATGACGCCGTGGTCATCAGCCGGCCGATCTATAGCTGCGTTACCGAAACTCTGCTCGTTCGCCTGAAAACCTGGGGTGTGCGCGAGGTTTTTATCGCCGGTATCGCCACCGAAGCCTGTATTCTCAAAAGCGTGCTTGATCTGTTTGAGCTGAATATCCGGCCGTGGGTTTTGGAAGACCTGTGCGCCAGCGACAAGGGAGCGGAGTTCCACGACCCCGCCATCAAGCTTATGGCCAAGCTGATCGGACCGCAGCACATCATCAAGAGCAGCGGCCCGGAAGCCTCTGCCGGCCGCGTCTAGTCTTCACAATCCGCGACGTGGGCCGCGACGTGGTGCGGGAAAAGCTTGTTTTTCCCCATCCACAGGCCGCCGAGGATAGCCAGCACGCCTACCCCGGCCAGTCCGGCCAGGGCCAGGCTCGTTTTCGGAAGGTTGCGATAATTCTCCAAGAGACGCTCAGCTTTCATGCTCAGCGTGTCCCTGGCTGGAATGGCAGCGTAGGTGTTGGGGGCGTCGATATAGTCCATGGTGGCACCTCATTTCTGTCCGGCCGATCTAACCGCAAAAACCATCAGAAAGCACAGCGGAACCGTTTTCGCGGCATAAGGATTTGGTGAACAGCATACGCCCCGTTCTTGCGCGTATCTGTACGACGGCGGGATGCCCTACCATGTCACTTACGGCTTTTTTACGAAATGATCCGCCTTTCTGCTTTTTTCCTTATGGGCGATTTGAGATATTGAGAATGTCAAAGAGGCAAACTCAATGACAATAAAAAAGCCAGAGAGACGAAGCGTTTGACACATGTCAACCCATTCACCTCTCTGGTTTTTTATTGCGCGAACTGCAAGAAAAACGGCCCAACTTTCGGGCCCGTTTCCTGTTTGAGCGCATTAGTAGCTGCTGGGCGGATCACTGGCCGGAAAGCTGTCATCGATCATGGAATCGATCTGACCTTCATCAAGATTATCGCGCAATTTTTTATCGCGGCGCAATTGCGTGCGGTGGGGCGTGGTGCGGAAAAAGCCCGTCAGGAAGCCCGTTACAAAGGTCGTGACTATGTCGATCATTCCGGCCTTGTGGCTGGTGTCCATACCGAGCGCGGTCTTGGTCGCCTTGAGGCTGTCCGCCTCGCTGATGGCGTCCTCGCCGGTCTTGACCGGTGAGATGATTTTTTTCATCCGTGCCTTCCGGCGGGAAGGGGTCGTTTTGGCCCGACCCGCGCGCCACATCGGACGGGTGCGTGCCGTTGCCGGAATGGCGCCTCCGGGCGTCCGCGTTCTGATCGGTCCTGATATCGAAATCGGCCATGGAATCCTCCTGTGAAGGCTTAAGTTTAGGCGCAGGCGGATAAAGTCACGCTGGCGATCATCCCTTGTCAAAATAAGGCTGTAATAAGCATCTTGAGATCGGTCGCGCGGCGTGACATAGAAGCCGCACCGGACGCCAGACCGCCAAGGAACCGACATGATCACCGAAATCGCCACCCTGACCATCGATCCCGCCAGAGCCGCTGACTTTGAAGCCGCAGTGGCGGCTGCCGCGCCGCACTTCAAAAGCGCCGAAGGCTGTCACGGTATGTCGCTGGAAAAGGTGATCGAGACGCCGGGCCTGTATAATCTGCGCGTTCTGTGGGAAACGGTCGATCATCACATGGTCACCTTCCGCAACAGCGATAATTTCCAGCAATGGCGCGCGCTGGCCGGTCCCTTCTTTACCGAAGCGCCGAAAGTGGTGCATGGTGAAACCATTGGCCAATATTTCTGAGTTTGACATGACCGAACCGACAAAGCCCGCCCGCGAGACGCGCAAGTCACTGCTGACTCCGCTCGAATTCGCCCGTATCGCCGATCTGGCCTGGCGGACCGATCCGCGCGGGTCTCTGGCGCGTCAGATTTCCGAAGCGACCGGTGTGTCGGAAAGCTCGATCGAGCGCTGGCTGAAGGATGAGCGCCATCCGGCGCCGGCGGAACGCATAGCCGAAGCCCTGCGCCTGGCCGACAAGCGGATGCACGAAAACAGCGACTTCCTCTATAATGTCGCCATGACCCCGGCGAAAAATCCGAGCTAATTTCGCGGCAGGATTACCCGCAAGATCGTGGTGACGACCACGCCGAGGCTTAAGCCCGCGATCACGGTCAGGGCCACGTTCAGCAAATCATTGGTATCAGGCTGGGTTTCGGGAATGCCTTCCGAACCGCCGAGCGGGCGCCGGGCCTTCAGCGGGGCATTACGCGCTTCGGCGGCCTGCCATACGGCATCCGCGCGTGGCGTCCAGTCCCAGATGCCGGGGTACTCGCTTTCCGGCTCCAGAACGTTCGGATGAAACGGCGGCTGAAAAGGGGCATGTTTTGTTAAAGGGGTTTGCCGGGCGGGAACTGTGAGTTCTGTCATGACGGGCTCCTTATGCGGATCGTCACCATAACCCATCGGGCATAAAAATGGACATCACGCTTCCGGCACGGCCCATCAACAGCGCGTAAGCAAAAAAAGCGCGCGGCCAAAACCGCGCGCTTCAGATCCAATAATTAGGAAAGCGCTGCCGTCACGATGATTTCGACGCGGTATTCCGGCGCGGCCAGTTTGACCTCGCCGGTGGCGCGAGCGGGGGATTGGCCGGATCGACCCAGGCGTCCCAGACGGCGTTCATGGCGGCGAAATCGGCCATGTCGGCCAGCCAGATGGTGGCGGTAAGCAGGCGCGACTTGTTCGTACCGGCCTCGGCCAGCAGGGCGTCGATCTGGGCCAGCACGGCGGTGGTCTGTTCGGTGAGCGAGGTGCCGGGTTCGCCGACCTGGCCGGCCAGATAGACAATGCCGTTATGGATGACGGCCTGGCTCATGCGCTTGCCGGGTTCAAGTCTTTTGATGGTCATGTAAAGCTCCTTCTTGACCGCGAAGCCATGCCGGGGATTGGTGCGCCTGGCAACAGCCACAGACAAAAAAATGCCCGTCCGGTCATTCCGGACGGGCATTAAGTCATGGGAACGGTCAGCCAGTCTAGAAGCGGTAGCTCATGCCGAGCTTGTATGACGCGCCATAGCGGTAATAGCCCTGCGGCAGCAATGGATTGCCATTGATGCTGTAGGTATTGGCCTCGTCGAGCAGATTCTGGCCTTCCAGGGTGATGTCGAGATGCTCGTTGATCTTGTAGGAGGCGTGGGCCGTCACCCAGGTGATCGGGTCGGCCTGTTCGTTGTAACCGGCGCCAAGCACATTGGTGGCCGTGACGAAGCCGTCCGTGTGGTCGCCGGTCAGGCTGAGCGAGATCGGGCCGTGGTCATAGAAAAGACCAAGGGAGTAGACGGACGGCGCGATACCTTCGAGCGGACGCTCTTCGTCACCAACAAAGCTCGTGGACCAGTTGCGGGTATATTGCGCACGGACGCCCAGGCCGTTTTCCAGGAAGTGCTGGAGGCCGATTTCAATGCCGCTGACCTTGGCGTAGTCGCCATTGATCGGGCGGCTGACATTGAACAGATAGCCCGGCACGCCGATATCCTGTCCCGGCTCCCAGCTACTGGTGATCTGGTCCTTGATATGCTTGTGGAAGGCGGCAAAATTGAAGATCGAGTTCTTGCCGAAATACCATTCCAGAGAGGCGTCGACCTGATCGGCCGAATAGGGCCGCAGGTTGGCATTACCGCCGTAGATCTGGGTGAACTCGCCCCAGGAGACGCTTTCCGTGGTATTGGTCGGCGCCAGCATTTCAACCGACGGACGCGCCATGGTGCGGGCGGCGCCCAGGCGGAGGCGCAGGGTTTCGGTAATTCGGTAGTTGAGGTTGGCCGAGGGCAGCCAATAGGTATACTCGCTGTCCTGCGTCACCGAGGTCGGGTCGGCATAGACGGCGGTATAGTTGAAGGCACCGTTTTCGATGATGTCGAGGATCTTTGCATCCCACGCCTGGGCGGTCGTCTGGGTCTGCACCACGCGCAGGCCGACATTGCCGGTCCAGCGCTCGCCGGCGAGATTGGCCTGCACAAAACCGGACCAGGTCTTTTCTCCGACGCGATAGCTTTGCAGCGGGTTCCAGACCGGGGCGGCGTCGGCGTAAGTGTAGGGTTCACCATCCGGGCGCAGGTGGCCGTCATAGGCGGCGAGGGCCTGCTCATAGGCCGGCACGTCAAACGCCAGGAAAGTGCGCGGGAAGTTGCCGGGCACCTCGCTCATGAAGTTGGGCAGGGTGAAGCTGTGCGAAATCACATTGCTGCCGAGATCGCCGACATTGATCGCGCTGTCACCGGAATAGTAGTCGGCGCCGCCGGTCAGGGAGTTATTGATCAGATCGCGCGACTTCTTACGGTCGGTATAGGTGACACCGAATTGCAGGCTTTCAAGCCATCCCTTGCTGGCCGCCCACTGGCCGGCGAACGAGGCGCCGTTGATTTCATCGTCGATATTGTCGCCTTCCAGCGAGAAATAGTGGGTGTTGAAGTCGGAATCGGTGAAGGCACCGCTGGCCAGCCCGCTGGAAAGGTCACGGCCGTCGTCGAAATTGACGGTGACGCTGGGCACATAGGCGCCGGTTAGTTCTATATGGGCCGAATTGGGCTGGTTCATGCGCAGCACGACATAGCTGTCCTGGCCGCCGGAATGACGTGATGAGGTCGAGCGATAGACATCGCCGGTCAGGGTCAGGGTGTCGCTGACGCGCCACTCGGCATTGGCGCCGAACAGGTCGGTCTCAACAACGCGGTAAGAGGTCTGGTTGAGCAGTTCCGGATTGAGACGCATTTCCGGATCAGGATTGGTCATGTCGAAGCTGGTGACGATACCGTTCTCGATCACCATGTTGGACCAGCGGCCGGGCGCATACAGCGGATAGAAGGACTGCTGGTAACCGACCTGCGGGGAATCGAGTTTCGTCGTCAGGCCGTCCACCACCAGGCGGAAATTATCATTCGGCCGCCACTCCACCTTGGCGGTGAAGGCGCTGCGCTTCTTCTGCTCCAGGATGGAGCCGACGCGGAACTGGCCCGGACCGATAAGACCATACTCCTCCGGATCGAGCACGCCATTGTTGTTCGGGTCGATATTGCCGCCCCAGGCATTGCCCCACAGCCAGCTTTCGTCAGTGGGGTCGGGGTTGCGCGTCCAGCCGCCGTCATTGCCGGCCACGTCGGTGCGGTCATCGCGCTTTTCGAGGACGACGCCGAACAGGACGCCCAGCTTGTCATCGGCGAAGGTGTTGCTGTAGACGCCGGAAAGCTTTTGCCCGTCGAGTTCGGACATCTGGTTGCGGTCACCTTCGAGACGCAGGATGCCGTGCTGTCCGCGCTTGTCGAACGGGCTTGCCGAGCGCAGGTTGATCAGGCCGCCGATGGCGCCTTCGGTAAGGGAGGCTTCGGCGCCCTTGATGACATCTGCGCCGCTGATGACATCGGAGGGCAGGACGTCATAGGCGAAGTCGCGGCCGGCGCCGTCCGTGGCGGGGATGCGGCCATTAAAGGTGGAGAGCGTGTATTCCGGCCCGAGGCCGCGAACGCTGACCTTCTGGCCTTCGCCGCCGG
Organism: Asticcacaulis sp.; assembly: GCA_024707255.1. Lineage (NCBI taxonomy): Bacteria > Pseudomonadati > Pseudomonadota > Alphaproteobacteria > Caulobacterales > Caulobacteraceae > Asticcacaulis > Asticcacaulis sp. Next base: position 1,859,217 of record JANQAC010000001.1, read on the forward strand.
CCGTGCGTGAAATCGAAACACCGGTAATATGGCTGAGCGAGTCAGCGACGTTATCGTCAGGGAACATGCCGAGTTCGAGGGCGCTGATCGAATCCTGCACGGTGGTGGCATCCCGCTTCAGCTTGACGGCGCGCGCGACGCTGGCGCGGACGCCGACAACAATGACTTCCTGCGGTGCCTCGGTGGTGGCCGGGTCGGCAGCCGGGGTTTCCTGGGCGCTGACGTGGGGCGCTGTCGCCAGCGCGATCAGTGCGGCGCCCGAAGCAAGCCATTTGCGTTTCATTCCTATGGTCGGCATTTTTAGTCTCCATATATAATGGCGCGTGGCAGCGCTCATTCCCTTATGTTGCGATTTATGTACGCTTTTGTTCTTATGTCTACATTATCTTTCGTTTTATATGTCAATCGCAACAAAAAAGAAGCAAATTTGACACATATTTGATCAGGCTGCCCGGTTTTGCCAGCCTGAAACCGATTGCCGATGTTGAATTCCGGACAGGTTTGAGGGATAAGCGGCATATCGAAACGAAACCTGTGAGTCCGGGGACCGAAACAAAATGGCCGAAGGTGCGGTAAAACTGACGCGCGATACCTCAGAGCGCCGGCGCGAGATCACCGCTATGCTCAAATCAAGGGGCAGCGTGCAGGTCGTGGCCCTGTCGGAACAGTTTGGCGTCTCCATGCAGACCATTCGCAAGGATTTGCATTATCTGGAAGAGCACGGCATCGCCACGCGCGCCTATGGCGGCGCCATTTCCTCGGAAGTGGTGACGGTCAATGCCGAGCCGCCGATCGAGGCCAAGCGCACCAGCCACCCGGAAGAAAAGGAACGCATCGGGCGGCTGGCGGCCTCCATGGTGCAGCCGGGCGATTCGATCATGCTCGATTCGGGCACCACGGCGCTCCAGATCGCCCGTTTTCTGCCGGATGACGAGGATGTCACGGTCGTCACCAATGATTTCGAGGTGCTGTCGGCCCTGGCGCAAAAACGAAAGATAAAGATCGTCATGCTGGGCGGCGAGTTGCGCCGCAAGAACATGGCCTTTTATGGTGCCCAGACCGTGGCGGCGCTCGATGACCTGTTGCTCGACAAGCTGTTCCTCGGCGTCGATGGCTTCGATGTCGAGCGCGGCATCACCACGCACCATGAACCGGAAGCGCAACTGAACCGCAAGATGGTCGAGACGGCGCGGCAGGTGATCGCCATCACCGACTCATCGAAGTTCGGCAAGGTTTGCCTGCATCGCATCATCGACATCAGTGAAATCGATACCCTGATCACCGACGCCGACGCGCCCGACTTCATTCGGGACGCCGCCGATCGCCTCGGTTTCAAGCTGCATCTGGCCTAATTCGGATTTGAATATTCGCGCTCGGCATTGGTGTAGTAAATCTTGTCAATGACGCTTTTCGGCAGGGCCAGGCCCTTGGCGTCGGCGTGGATGTCGTTGACGTGCTGGGTTCCGTTGGTCGCCAGATAGGTCCAGTCCGACAGCCAGTAGTCATGCGCCACCTGCTTGAATTCCGCCGGGTCTTCCCCCGGATTGAGCGTCAGGTCGGTGCCGTACAGGATGCGGTCCTGATATTTGATGAAGAAGGTTCGCACCTTGTCGTAATCCTGCACGGACTGAGCTTGGATCTGCGTAATGCGCGCCGCCAGTTCGATATTGGCGTTGGGATAGGCGTCGAGGAACTTCGCGGCCTCATCGACGCTCCATTCCAGACTGGCGAAATGCGCGCCGACGAATTTCAGATCGGGATGGCGGGCCACGAAGCGGTCGCGCGTCGCCATCAGCGCTTCGTAGCGCGGCATTTCCGGATGCAGGTACATGTAATATTCCGGATGCGCCTTGAAGTAGGAGCGGTCATTGTCGGTGCTCATCTCGTCCATCGGCAGCCAGCAGTTTTTCGGCTCGCCTTGGTGATTTATCAGCACCTTGCCGGCGGTGATGATGTGCGCCACCACCGGATCGAAGCGCGGATCGTCGATAAAGATCAACTGTCCCTTTTCATCGCGCTCGATCAGGCCGACATTCTTCCAGATCTTGACCGCCACGGCGCCCTGTTTGAATTCGGAATCGAGCCAGGCATTGGTCTTTTCTGCCCAGCCCGGCGCGGTAAAGCCCTTCATGGTGAAGGCGGTGGCGAAATGGAAATGCGCCGGATCGCCCGAGTGGAAATGATGCGCCACGGCAGCCTGGTCGGTGAGGGTCGGAAATTCCGGATAATCGACATTGATGCTCAAGAGCTCGAAGCCATCGGCCTTCGCCTGATCGACAAAGGCCGGATCGGTGACATTGACATGGACGTGGGAGTCGAACTTTTTCACCCTGGTGAAATCGGCCACCGTATAGCCCGGATCGGCGGCGCAGGCGCCTGTGGCGAGCAATGAAGCCGTGGTGAGAAGGCTCAAAAACAGGCGGCGTCTGGTCATATTCCGGCTCCCAAATTTTGAAAAGAAAGAAAACGAAATTTAATGTTGCGTTTTCATGTCTTTTTGTTTGCCTTTTTAATTTGACTTATGCAAGATCAAAAATGAACCATGCGCAACAGCGGGGAGGTAGTCGACCATGATAACGCAGAACATGACCAGCCGGCGCGGTATGCTCAAGCTGCTGTCGGGCACAGTTATGGCTTCGGGGCTTATGGCCACGGCCGGCCGCGCGCAAAGCGCTTCAGTGGCGACCGTTTCTGATGCCGCCATCGCCATAGATTTCGATCTTGGCCTGAATAGCCGCATCATTGCCCGGCAGAACGGCAAGGCGGTCGAACTGACCGACTTCGCGCCATCGGAAACGGTGACCCTGGCAGACAGTAAGGTGATCGATCGCTTCACTTTCGCCGATAAAAACCAAAAACCGATCAATGGTATTCACGGCAAGGGCATTCTGTACGCCGTGCGCGGCGTGTCCTCGGATGGGCTGGAAAAGACGATCGAGATCGCGCTTTATGATCGCTATCCAGGCTTCGCTGTCACCAAGGTCACCTATCGCAATAAAGGTCCGGCCGATCTCGAAATCGCCGCCTGGACCTCGCACAGCCACATGCTGAAAGGCACCGCCTTCTGGTCCTTCTCCGGTTCGTCGCATGACGACCGCCGCGACTGGGTGCAGCCGGTCAAGGCCGGTTTCGACCAGCCGAACTTCATGGGCATGAATGCCTCCGACTATGGCAGCGGTACGCCGATCGTCGATGTCTGGCGGCCCGATGCCGGTCTGGCCGTCGGTCATATCGAAACGGCGCCGAAGCTGATCTCCCTGCCACTGATCGCCACGGCGGCCGGTGCGGGCGTGGGCATTCGGTATGAGCACGCAACAACCCTGAAAGCCGGCGACAGCCTGACCACGCTCGATACCTTTGTCAGCGTCCACCAGCGCGACCACTATGCCACGCTCGATACCTACCGCCGGGTGATGGCCGACCGCGGCCTGGCGGCGCCGAAACCGCCGGCGGAATCCTACGAACCCGTCTGGTGCGCCTGGGGCTATCAGCGTAATTTCACCGTCGAGGAAATCGAGAGCACATTTGCCAAGGCCAAGGATGTCGGACTGGATTGGGCCGTGCTCGATGACGGCTGGCAGACCTCCGAGGGCGACTGGTATCTCGATACGAAAAAGTTCCCGCGCAAGGACGAAGATATGATCGCTTTCGTCCAGTCGATCAAAAAAGCGGGTTTGCGGCCGCGTCTGTGGCTGGCGCCTTTGGCGGTCGATCCGGGCACAGACCTGTTGCACGATCACACCGACATGCTGCTGCTCAATCAGGATGGCGCGGTGCAGAATGTCACCTGGTGGAACGCCTTTTATCTCTGCCCGGCCTACCAGCCGACGCGTGAATATTACCGCCAGCTTATCCGGAAAATCATCGGCGAGTGGGGCTTCGAGGGCCTGAAACTCGACGGCCAGCACATGAATGGCGTAGCGCCCTGTTATAATCCGTCGCACAACCATGCCAAACCGGAAGACTCGGTCGAGCACCTCCAGGATTTCTGGAAGCTGATCTATGACACGGCGCGCGAGATCAATCCGAATGCCGTGGTTGAATTTTGTCCGTGCGGCACGTCCTACGCCTTCCATAACCTGCCCTATACCAATCATGTGCCGGCCTCCGATCCGCTCAGTTCGTGGCAGGTGCGCCTGAAGGGCAAGTCGCTGAAAGCCCTGATGGGGCGGGATGCCGCCTATGCCGGAGACCATGTCGAGCTTTCCGATGGCGGTGACGATTTCGCCTCGACCGTCGGGATTGGCGGCATCGTTTCGACCAAGTTCACCTGGCCGGGACCGGGCCACGAGAAGGGTGAGAACTTCCAGTTGACGCCGGAACGCGAAGTGATGTGGCGCAAATGGGTGGGGCTCTACAAAAAGCACATGCTTTCCACTGGCCAGTACCGGGGCGAGCTCTACGATATCGGTTTCGATAAGCCGGAAGCCCATGCGGTCGAAAAGGACGGCAGGCTCTATTACGCCTTCTATGCCGACAAATGGGATGGCGAGGTGGAACTGCGCGGATTGACGAAGAAACGTTACCGCCTGCGCGACTATTTCAACGACGCCTCGCTCGGCGATATCACGCCGGCCAAAAACCGCATTCCGGCAAAATTCGAGCGCTTCCTGCTGATCGAAGCCACGCCGGTTTAAAAGGGGGAATGACATGAATGAACCGATGCCGGAAGGCACACCTGGGGCGGCGACGGGCAAGCGCTGGCTGATTTTCGCGCTTGCCGTTGTGGCTCTTTGGGGCGTCTGGGGCGCCTTTACCGGCCTCTCGGCGCAGAAGGGCTTCCCCGAAACCCTGACCTATTGCGTTTGGGCGCTGACCATGATCGTGCCGGCGCTGTTTGTGCTGGCCAAGGCCGGCTGGAAACTCGACCGCGATCCAAGATCCATCCTCTATGGCCTGATCATCGGTCTGCTCGGCGCCGGCGGGCAGATGGTGCTGTTCTATACGGTTAATACCGGCCCGGCCTATCTGATTTTTCCGGTCATTTCGCTGTCACCCCTGGTCACCATCCTGATGTCGGCGGCTTTCCTGAAAGAGCGCACGACGAAGCTCGGCCTGCTTGGCGTGGTGCTGGCCCTGGTGGCGCTGCCGATGTTCGATTTCTCGCCGGACAAGGGCTTCTCCTTCATGAATGGCGGGGTGTGGTTTCCGCTCGCCCTGGTCATTATGGCGTGCTGGGGCGTCCAGGCCTATTTCATGAAGCTCTCCAACAACTCGATGAGCGCCGAGAGTATCTTTTTTTACATGATGGTGACCGGCCTGATGCTGGTGCCGGTGGCGTTGATGATGACCGACTTCTCCAAACCGATTAACTGGGGGCTGGACGGGCCGTATCTCGCTGCCGCCATCCAGGTTCTGAACGCCATCGGCGCCCTGTGCCTGGTCTATGCCTTCCGCCATGGCAAGGCGATCGTGGTGGCGCCGCTGACCAATGCCGGCGGACCGCTGGTGACGGCGGTGATTTCGCTGGTCGTGGCCAATGCCATTCCCGGTGAACTGAAGATCGTCGGCCTGGTTCTGGCGGTGATCGCCTCGGCCCTGCTGGCCCTGGCCGCCTGACCCTGTTCTGTCTCAACTCTGGCCGGTCCTGATTTTTCCCGCGGGATCGGCTTTTTTTGTTTCGAATTATACGGTCGATTCGTCAAAAATTTGCAAAATCGCAATTTTATATGTTTCGTTTTCATTGTTTTGGTTGCGTTGTTGCTTGTGTTGCGGTAAGAGTCGCTTTAACAAACCTGCCATGAAAAGGACAAGCCATGAAGGCCATGCTCGATCTGGTCGCCCGCCACAAGGCCGGCCAGGCGGTCGGTATCACCTCGGTCTGCTCGGCGCATCCGCTGGTCGTGGAAGCGACCTTTGCTCATGCCTTGAAGAGGAAATCCGACGTTACCCTGATCGAGGCCACCTGCAATCAGGTCAATCAGGATGGCGGCTATACCGGCATGAAGCCGGCCGATTTCGTTGCCTTCGTGTACGCCATCGCCGATAAGGCAGGCCTTGACCGCAAGCGCATCCTGCTGGGCGGCGATCACCTCGGTCCCAATCCATGGACCGATCTCAGCGCTGATGAAGCCATGCAAAAGGCCGAGGTGCTGATTGAGCAGTATGTCGCCGCCGGCTTCCGCAAGATCCACGCCGATTGCTCGATGTCGTGCGCCGATGATCCGGTTCCCCTGCCGGAAGACACCATCGCCCGCCGTACCGCGCGTCTGATAGCCATCGCCGAAGCGACCCACGTCAGGGTTGGCGGCGAACCCCCGGTCTATGTCATCGGCACCGAAGTGCCGGTGCCCGGTGGCGCCCACGAAGACCTGCCGGAACTGGAAGTGACCACGCCCGAAGCGGCGCTGGCCACTATCGAGACGCACAAGGCGATCTTCGCCGAACTGGGCCTGTCTGCTGCCCGGCCGCGAGTCATCGCCACGGTCGTCCAGCCCGGCGTCGAGTTCGACCATCACAAGGTCATCGACTATGACCGCGCCAAGGCCGTGCGCCTCAGCCGCGCTATCGATGACCTGCCGACGATTGTTTTCGAGGCCCACTCGACCGACTACCAGACGCCCAAGGCGCTGAAACAACTGGTCGAGGATCACTTCGCCATCCTCAAGGTCGGTCCCGGCGTCACCTTCGCCCTGCGCGAGGCCCTGTGGGCGCTCGACGCCATCGAAGGCGAATGGATCGCGCCCGACAGACAATCCGGCTTCCGCGAAGTGGTGATCGATCGCATGACCGCCGAGCCGAAGAACTGGGCGAAATATTATCATGCCACCGGCGCAGCCCTGCAGTTCGACCTGCAATACAGCCTGTCGGATCGCATCCGCTATTACTGGCCGGATAGTCAGATTCAGGCGGCGCAAGGCAAGTTGTTCGCCAATCTCACGCAGTCGCCGCCGCCGCTCGCCCTGGTCAGCCAGTACCTGCCGGACGCCTATGCGCTCATTCGTGACGGCGGCCTGAAATTGACGCCAGAAAACCTGGTGATCGCCCATATCGGCGCCACCCTCGATGCCTATCTGGCCGCCTGTACGCCTATATTGGAGTTGATTGATGCCTGACCCTGTAACTCAACTTGGTATCGATGAGGCGGAGCTGCAAAGGCTGGGCGCCTTATGGACGGCGCGCGAAATCGAGCAGCAGCCGGAAATGCTGCGCCAGACGCAAGCGATCCTGTTCGCACAAAAAGCCGCGGTCGAAGCCTTTCTCAAGCCGCTGCTTGATCGCAAGGCGCGCATTATTCTGACGGGCGCCGGCACCTCGGCCTTTATTGGCGAATGTCTCGCGCCGGCACTTTCGGCACGGCTGAAGGCGCGCGTCGAGGCCATCCCGACCACCGATCTGGCCTGCGCCCCGCAGCTCTATTTCGAGACGGATACGCCGACCCTGCTGGTCTCCTTCGGACGCTCGGGTAACAGCCCCGAAAGCGTCGCCGCCGCGCAACTGGCCGATCGCTTCGTCACCGATCTGCATCATTTGGTCATTACCTGTAATGCCGAGGGGGCGCTTGCGGCCTATGGGCAAGGCGCCAGAGGCCTGACCATTCTGCTGCCGGAAGCGACGCACGATCGTAGCTTCGCCATGACCTCCAGCTTTTCGTGCATGACCTATGCGGCGCTGGCGGCCTTTACCGGCATCGAGCAAATGCAGGGCCGCATTGAGGCGATTGCCACGGCGACGCAAAGCGTACTGACCGACTACACCGCCGCCATGAAGCAGACGGCCTCTGAAGGCTATGAACGCATCGTCTATCTTGGCAGTCATATTTTCCAGGGGCTGGCGCGTGAATCGGGCCTTAAGCTGCTGGAACTGACCAATGGCGGGCTGGTGACCATGTTCGATTCGCCGCTCGGTTTTCGTCATGGTCCGAAGACCATCGTCAACAGCAAGACCCTGGTCGTCGTTTTCTTCTCCAACAATGCCTATACGCGCGGCTATGACGGCGACCTGCTCGATGAACTGCGCAGGGATAATGACGCCGCCCGTGTCATCGCCATTACCTCGCAGGATGGCGTCGGTGTCGAAGCCGCCGATACGGTGCGCATTAAGGGGCTGGAAACGGCCGACGACACCGACCTGCTTTTCCCCTATATCATTTGCCCGCAGGTTTTCGCCTTTTACAGATCCCTGCACCATGGCCTGACGCCCGACAAGCCGAACGCTTCGGGCACGGTCAATCGCGTCGTGCAGGGCGTGCGCATCCATGAACTGGGGTAGATCGGATAATGGGGTATCTGTTAGGCGTCGATGGCGGCGGCACCAAGACCGAATTCGTCTTGGTCGATGCCGAAGGCCATGTCAGGGCCACCCATCAGGGCGGTTCGTGCTACTATATCCAGATCGGCGTCGATGGCCTGCATGAACTGCTGGCCGAAGGTGTCCAGGCCGTGCTTTCGCAGGTTTCCGGAAAGCCGGAAGATATCGATTTCGCCTTTTTCGGTCTGCCGGCGCATGGCGAGGATTCCATCGCCGAACCCATGCTCGATGTCGTGCCGGAAGCGGTGCTCGGCCACAGGCGTTATGCCTGCGGCAATGACATGATCTGCGGCTGGGCCGGATCGCTCGCCGGTGCCGACGGCATCAATATCGTCGCCGGCACGGGCTCGATCGGTTATGGCGAACATGGTGGCCTGTCGGCGCGCGGCGGTGGCTGGGGCGAGGTTTTTTCCGACGAAGGCTCGGCCCACTGGATCGCCATTTCCGGCCTTAATGCCTTCTCGCGCATGGCCGATGGCCGGCTGGCCAAAGGGCCGCTCTATGATGTGTTCATGCAGGCGCTGGAGCTGAAAAACGACCTGGATATCTGCGGATATGTCTTCGGCCGCGAAGCGCCCTCGCGTGACAGGATCGCCGCCATGTCGAAGCTGGTCTCGCAATCGGCCGAGGCGGGCGATCGCGTGGCGTTGAAAATTTTCGATTCGGCGGGCTATGAACTGGCGGCCATAGTCGATGCCATTCGCATGAAGCTGAACTACGCACCGGATGAATCGGTGGCCCTGTCCTATTCCGGCGGTGTTTTCAAATGCGGCGAGTTGATCCTTGAGCCGTTCCAAAAGTACCTCAACCAGTTTTCGATGATGCCAGATAGCCCCCGCTACGACCTGCGCAAACCGCTCCATGCGCCGAGCATCGGATCGGCGCTTTATGCGGCCAGGCGGCTGGGACGGCCGTTCAGTGCCGATGTGCTGGCTACCCTGCCGCGCCTGTAAAAGGCTGGCGTAACGCATCTGCCTGTTTGACAAAAGCCCATCTGCCATTGATGTTTGTCGGATACAAAAAAGGCAGGAAGCGGCATGGATATCTTCAGGATCAAAATAGCCCGGATCTGGATGATTTGCGGTCTCATGTGTGTGCTGCCGGTGCCGATGATGGCGCAGGCGCAGGCCGCAGCGGCGCCTGTCAGCGCCAGCTCGATAAAGGTATCGTTCGCGCCGGCGGATGTTATCGCCCTGACCGAAAAGGTGGCCGATTATCAGATCGCCACGCTGGCCGCCGGCTGGATACCGCCCAACGCCTCCTGGGATACGCCGGACCCGAAGGGCTGGGTGCAGGGCGCGCTGTTCGTCGGCCTGACCGACATGGCCGATCACAGCCAAAACCCGATCTACAAAGACCTGATCCTGGCGCGCGGCGAGGCCAATAAATGGGAACTCGGCAAGCGCGTCTATCATGCCGATGACCATGTCATCGGCCAGTCCTATCTGTGGGCCGCGAAACACGGCGCTCCCGCCGATGTACTGAAGCCGATGCAGGCGCGTTTCGACGAGATCCTGGCCAAGCCGGCCGACGTCACCCTGATCTATCCGGCGGAAGGCGATGCCAACTGTACCGATCGCTGGTGCTGGTGCGACGCCCTGTTCATGGCCCCGGCTACCTGGATCGGGCTTTCCGCTGCCACCGGTGATCCGCGCTATGCCGAATTCGCCAAAAAGGAATTCTGGGCCACCTATGACGTGCTTTACGACAAGGACGAGAAGCTTTTCTACCGAGATGCCCGTTTCTTCGACCGCCGCGGTCCGAACGGCGAAAAGGTCTTCTGGAGCCGAGGCGATGGCTGGGTCTTTGCCGGACTGGCACGCATCTTGGAAGTTCTGCCGGCCAGCGATCCCGACCGCCCACGCTTCATCGCACTTTACAGGGAAATGGCAGCGAAGATCAAATCGATCCAACTCGATACCGGCTACTGGGCGCCCTCCCTGCTGGCAGACCCGAAGACCGCGCTGCCGGAGACCAGCGGCACCGCCTTCTATACCTACGGCCTGGCCTGGGGTGTGCGGAATGGCACGCTCGACCGCGCCGAATACGAACCGGCCATCCGCAAGGGCTGGGCGGCTTTGGTGGCGGCGGTTCATCCAGATGGCAAGCTGGGCTATGTCCAGCCGGTCAGCGATCGTCCGGATAATGTCGGTTATGACGACACCCAGTTCTACGGCGTCGGCGCCTTCCTTCTGGCCGGCACCGCCGTGGCCGATCTCAAGCTGCAATAGGAGAATGTGATGCGCCTGATATCCGTTGTTGCTCTTGCGCTCATGGCCACGGGTGCAAATGCGCAAAGTCTAACCGTGCATAATCCCGGTCTGGCGCGCGATAATGCCGTGATCGATCTGCCCGCACCGATGGATGCGAGAGTGCAATCTGTCAGAATCGGTGACGCAATCTATCCGGTGCAGGCGCTTAATGCGAAATTCCGCCTGGTAGCGCCGCTGAAAGCCGGTGACACGACCGTGACCTTTTCGCCAGATCCCGCGCCCGAACAGCCCCGGCGTGTGTTGGTGACGCTCAATATCCAGGATGGCGGTCATCTTGAAGGCGAGCCGAATAAAGGCGGTGCCATCACCGGCGGCACCTTTCATCTGCGCGACACCTTCACCTCGCCGCCGGACCATTTCATACACGACGGCCTGATCGCCTTCGAAGGCATCGGTTGGGAATCCGACAAGGTGGCCTATCGCCTCTATCTCGATGAGCGCAATGTCACCGATATCTTCGGCAAATATGGCTCAGGCATGATCTTTCCCAAGGTTGGCCATGGCTTTGATGACTACCAGTATCCGGTGGCCTGGGGTGGCGATATCTTCAAGGTTGGGGCGTCCCTGGGCGTCGGCGGTATCGGGCTGCTGCGTGATGGCAAGGCGACCCAGATCGGCCCTTCGACCATTACCGGCAAGGTGATCGCCAATGGACCGGTGACGGCCATCGCTGGCGTCGATGCCGATGCCATCGGTGGTGGCAAGGGCAGCATCCACGCCACCTATGCCATCACCGCCGGCAGCGTTATCACCGAAGTGACCATAAAGGCCGATCAGGTGTCAGAGCCACTTGTCACCGGCCTGACTGTCCATCCCGGCGACCAGGCATTCACCCCGCAAGCCGGTGGTGACTGGACCTATATCGCCGCCTGGGGGCCGCAGGAGCACGGCCCCGATCCCATCGGCTGGGCGGTGTTCTATCGGGCTGCGGATGTCACGGGCGCACCGGTCAATGACGGCCAGACCCTGTTTGTGCAGTTCAAATCGACAACCGATGCGAACTACCGTTTTGGCGCCCGCTGGACCCAGGAAGGCAAGGACGCCGTGCCCGGCATCCGCGACCTCGCGGGCTTCAAGGCGTGGCTGGAGCAGACGACCGATGAATTAAACCATCCGCTGACAATCGGCTATTAATCGAACAGCGTCGCCAGTCCGATCAGTTCCATATCGGTGACGACGGTGCGCCAGACCGGAATCCGGCCAAGAAAACTACTGAAGGATGGGTTGTTGGTAAAGCGCGCGGCGAAAACATCCGCGTCGAAGGTGTCGCCGATAACATCCATCAGGGCGCCGGCCAGATATATACCGCTGGTGGCGCTCATGATCAGGGCGATATCGGCGGCCATGTCGGCCAGCCAGACCGTGGTCAGGTGGATAACCTCCCGCGCGATGGGATCGCCTGAGCGGGCGCGTTCGACGATTTCCGCGGGCGACAGTTCGGGCGCGGTCTGGTCATCGAGAGCATGGAGAATGGTCCACAGATCGCGGAAGCCCTGTTGCGACATCGCCGTTTCGCGCACCACGCCGCCGCGCAGGTCGCGCAGGCCATTGATGACCTGCCATTCGCGCTCGGTTTTGGCCGCCAGACTGGAATGTCCGCCCTCGCCGGGCAGGGCCGTCCAGCCGCCGGCGCCATCGGAGAGCAGGGCGGCATTGCCCAGGCCGTAATTGGGGCCAAGCACCAGCATGACAGTCTCTTCGCCCGGTTGGCCTTCCTGGACGCTGATTCGTTCGCCGCGGCGCAGTTTGGGCATGGCCAGGGCGCGGGCGACAAAGCAATTGACCAGGTTGACGCGCTGGATATCGAGCGCCGTCCGCAAGTCTTCACGCGTGATCTCCATGCCGTCTTCCAGGCGCGTCAGCCGGCCGTTCTCTTCGGAACGGCGGGCGGAAACGGCGGCGCCTTTCAGTTTCGGATGGCCATGAGCGTCCAGGAAATGCGCCAGCGCCACATCGAAATCGGCCCGGCTGGTGCAGATGAAGGTGGCGGCTTCGCCGGGGCGCCGCCCGATCTCCGCCAGCGCAAAGCTAACGCGCGCACCCTTGGAAAAGTCACAAACCAGCACCTGTTCAGTCACTGGACACTCCCCGAATTACTCTGTTGCGGCTTTTCCGCCGCTTATTATCGGAGCTTACGCGCCCACTGTTAAGGCAAGCTGAATCCTGCAAAGTGCAGATTTAAAGGTCGAGTAACAGGGCCTTCCCAGACCGGCATGAAGTGGGCTGGATTGCATTTGTCGATGGACGGGGAAAACCGGGAAGGGGCACGGTGGTGGAGCTAAGCGGATTCGAACCGCTGGCCTCCTCATTGCGAACGAGGCGCTCTACCAACTGAGCTATAGCCCCGTGCCGTTCGGTGGGTGTCTTATTAAGGCAAGTTTGCCGCCTGTCAAGCGGTCCTTAACTTGTAACCGATAGGGAATACCCTATATTCACAGACGTAGTCAGATCAGGGGTTCTATATGCCAGTCGGTATCGCCGGTTTTCTTTATTTTGTGGTCAATGGCCTGTTCGATATTATCATTCTGGCCCTGGTACTTACCGCAATCCTGAGCTGGCTGGTGGCTTTCAATATCATCAATACGCGCAATCGTGGCGTCTACATGATACTCGATGTGCTTGACCGCATCACCACGCCCGTCCTGGCACCTTTTCGCGCCATCATCCCGCCGATGGGTGGGCTCGACATCAGCTTTATCGTCGCCTTTCTCGTCATTCGGGGCATTCAGGGTTTTCTGCTGAAACCGGCTTTCATCACGCTGTACCAACTCATTGGTTAGCCCCAGCCATGCGGCTGTTTGTCCGCCTGACGCCTAAGTCGTCGGTCGAGCGTATCGATGGTTGGGATATGGACGATAAGGGCCGCCGGTTCCTGAAAGTTCGTGTGCGCGCCTCGCCGATCGAAGGGCGCGCCAATGAGGCCCTGATCATTTTCCTTGCCAAGTCCCTCAAACTGCCGAAATCGCGCCTGACACTGGTGGCCGGCGATACGTCGCGCCTCAAGCAGATCGAGATAGACGGATTGGACGAGACCGAACTGGACAGTTTTTAAGTTTTGAACCACGAACCACACGATTCAATGGGGTTCTGTCTGGCTGTGATTAAGAGGATCACGGACAAGCACGGAAGGAGACGGAACCACACGGAAATATGAGATATCTCTAATCTCTGCGCCCGAAGGGCTTTCAAATGCGCGCGCCGAAGCAATAATGACATGAAAGCGCTTTGCGCAGAAGACGTCACACAAAGAATTCCGTGTGGTTCCGTCTCCTTCCGTGTTTGTCCGTGATCCACTTTCCTTTACAAGAAAAAGGCCCCGATGCTTGCGCACCGAGGCCAGTTCACCTTTGCGAGGTGGCTCTGTTACGCGGCAACCGTGGCGGCAGCGCGAATCTGGTCATTGATGGCGGCCGAGACCTGGCTGCCCGAAGCGGTACCGCCGAGATCGCGCGTCAGCACGCCCTTTTCAACGATGGTATCAATAGCCGCATCCAGTGCGTCAGCTTCTGTCAGCAGGTTGAGCGAGAAGCGCAGCAGCATGGCGACCGACTTCAGCGTGCCGATCGGGTTGGCGAGGTCCTTGCCGGCGATATCCGGTGCGGAGCCATGGATCGGCTCATAGAGACCCTTGCCGGAGGTGCCCAGCGAAGCCGAGCCCAGCAGGCCGATCGAGCCCGGCAGGACCGAGGCGAGGTCGGAGAGGATGTCGCCGAACATGTTCTCGGTCACGATCACATCGAACGCCGTCGGGCGGGTGACGAGGTGCATGGCCATCGAATCGACGAGGTTGTGTTCCAGCTCGACGTCGGAATATTCAGCCTTGTGCAGCTTCATGACGGTTTCGCGCCACAGGCGGCTGGTTTCGATGACATTGGCCTTGTCGACCGAGGTCACCTTGTTGCGGCGCTTGCGGGCGGCTTCAAACGCCACGCGGGCGACGCGTTCGACTTCTTCCACCGTATAGACGCATTCGTCCGTGGCTGAGGTCTCGGTGCGGGTCTGCTTGCCGAAGTAAAGACCGCCTGTCAGTTCACGGACGATCAGCATGTCAGCGCCTTCGACCACTTCGCGCTTCAGCGGCGAACGGTGTACCTGCGAGGCCTTGACCTCCATCGGGCGGAGATTGGCGAACAGGCCCATCGACTTGCGCACGGCCAGCAGACCCTGTTCCGGGCGCATCTTGCCTAAGTCCCACTTCGGACCACCGACGGCGCCGAGCAGGACGGCATCGGCTGCCAGACAGGCCTTGTCGGTTTCTTCCGGGTACGGATTATTGTCCATATCGATGGCAATGCCGCCAATGCGTTTTTCATCGAAATTGAAGGTGTGGCCATAAACCTCGCCGATCACCTTCAGGGCCGATACGCCGGCGCTAGCCACTTCGGGGCCGATGCCATCACCCGGCAGGACGACGATATTAAAAGTGCCCATTACGCTGCGGCCTTTCCGTTTGATTTTTCGTAAGCTTCGATTTGCGGCAGACGCTTTTGCAGCCAGCCCATGGCGTCCACGCCTTCCAGCAGGCACTGGCGGGCGAATTCCTCGACCTGGAAAGTGAAGACGGTGCCGTCTTCCAGGGTCAGGGCGCAGGATTCGAGATCGACAGTGACGCGCTGCTGCGGATCCTTGAGCAGCTTATCATAGGTCGTCTGGTCGACCACTATCGGCAACAGGCCGTTCTTGAGCGAGTTCGACTTGAAGATGTCGGCGATCTCGGTCGAGATGACGGCCTTGAAGCCGTAATCCATCAGTGCCCAGGGCGCGTGTTCGCGCGACGAACCGCAGCCGAGATTATTGCCGGCCACCAGCACGCGATGCTCATTGGCGTCGATGGTGTTGAGGATGAAATCCTTGTTCGAGCCATCGGCATTGTAGCGCCAGTCATTGAAGGCCACCTTGCCGAGACCGGCCTTGGTGGTGGTCGTCAGGAAGCGGGCGGGAATGATCTGGTCGGTATCGATATTGGCTTCCGGCAGAACGACGATGCGCGACGAGAAGCTGTTTACGGGTTCCTGGTTGGACATGGATTAAGCCTCCTCAAGAGCCATGAATTGACGGGGATCGGCCACGTGGCCGGCGATGGCGGAGGCGGCAGCGGTGGCCGGCGAAGCGAGCACGGTGCGCGAACCAGGGCCCTGACGGCCTTCGAAGTTACGGTTCGAGGTCGAGACGGCCAGTTGCCCCGGCAGGACGAAGTCACCGTTCATGGCGATGCACATCGAGCAGCCCGGCAGACGCCATTCGGCGCCGGCGTCGGTGAAGATCTTGTCCAGGCCTTCCTTTTCGGCCTCGACGCGGACCCATTCAGACCCCGGCACAACGAGGGCGCGCACGCCTTCGGCGACCTTGCGGCCCTTGAAAATTTCCGCGGCGGCGCGCAGATCGGCCATGCGGCCGTTGGTGCAGGAGCCGATGAAGACAACATCGACCTTGGCGACATCGCGGCTGTCGCCGCCATGCAGGCCCATATATTTCAGGGCGCGTTCCTGATCTTCGTTGGTGGCGACAGGGACGCCCTTGACGATCGGCGCGCCCTGGTCAGGCGAGGTGCCCCGGGTGGCCATCGGCTCAATGGCCGAACCATCGATACGGATTTCCTTGTCGAAGGTGGCGCCTTCGTCGGAGGCCAGCTTCAGCCACTCAGCGGCGGCGGCATCATAGTCTGCGCCTTGCGGCACATATTGACGGCCGCGCAGCCACTCAACCGTCTTGGCGTCGGGGGCGATCATGCCGCAGCGGGCGCCGGCTTCGATGGAGAGGTTGCAGACCGTCATGCGGCCTTCCATGTCCAGCGCTTCAATAACCGGGCCGGCATATTCCAGCGCGTAGCCGGTGCCGCCGGAGAAGCCCAAGGTGGCGATGACCGTCAGGGCGACGTCCTTGCCGGTGACGCCGGGTTGGAGCTTGCCGTCGATGGTGATGCGCATGGTCTTGGGCTTGCGCTGAGCCGGCACTGGGTGGCGAGGACGTGGCCGACTTCCGAGGTGCCGATGCCGAAGGCGATGCAGCCGAAGGCGCCGTGGGTCGAGGTGTGCGAGTCGCCGCAGACGACCGTGTAGCCCGGCTGGGTCAGGCCCATTTCCGGCCCGATGACGTGGACGACGCCGCGGTTTTCGGCGTCATAGCCGAAGAGGCGAACGCCGTTTTTGGCGGCATTCTGTTCGAGCGTATGGACCTGGATCTCGGCCTGCTTGGTGACGTATGGGCGGTTGCCCTGCGCGTCGGGGCGCAGGGTGGGAATCGAGTGGTCCAGGGTGGCAAAGGTGCGATCCGGGCGGCGGACCTTCAGGCCGCGCGCTTCCAGTTCGGAAAATGCCTGCGGGCTCGTGACTTCGTGGACCAGGTGCAGGTCGATATAGAGCACGGCAGGGCTGTTGGCGCCCTCCGGCTCGACGACGTGCGCGTCCCATACTTTTTCAAACAGCGATTTAGCCATGGTTTCGTCTCTTGTTTAAAGGAAGTAAGAACCCCCACCACCACGAGCCATTCGTTGCGTGTCTTCCGAAGAGCCGGCTCGCGGTCCCCCTCCCCGATGAGTTGGGGAGGTACGATAACGAGCCTTCTTTTCTTATACCTCCCCGGCTTGCCGGGGAGGGGGACCACAAGCGAAGCGCAGTGGTGGTGGGGGTTCTTACTTTACAAATTTACTCGGCCGGGACGGGCGCCTGGATCGGGTCCAGCCAGCCGAAGCGGTCTTCCGTGGTGCCGTTGAACAGGCCGTGGAACAGGGTCATCAAACGCTTGGTGACCTTGCCGGGACCGGCGGCGCGGGTGGGGATATCGTCGACCGAACGGATCGGGGTAATTTCCGCCGCCGTGCCGCACATGAAGATTTCATCGGCCAGGTACATCATCTCGCGCGGCAGGGCCTGTTCGATGACTTCGATGCCATCGGCCTTGGCCAGCTTGATGATCGAATCGCGCGTGATGCCGCCGAGGATGGAGGCCGCGACCGGCGGGGTGTGGATCTTGCCGTTCATGATCAGGAACAGGTTTTCACCGGCGCCTTCTGACAGACGACCATCGGTGCCCAAACCAATACCCTCAGCATAGCCACGGCCGCGCGCTTCCTTGCCGATCAGGTAGGACGACAGGTAGTTGCCGCCCATCTTGGCCGCAGTCGGGATGGTGTTCGGCGCGGCGCGCTGCCACGACGAGATGCAGACATCGACACCCTTTTGCAGGCCCTCTTCACCGAGATAGGCGCCCCACGGGAAGGCGGCGACGGCGAAATCGACCTTGATGTTGTCGCCCTTCGGCGTGACACCGAGGCCGTTTTCACCGAGGAAGGCGACCGGACGCCAGTAGGCGCTTTTCAGGCCGTTGGCGGTCAGCGTGTCCTTACAGGCGGCGATCATCTGATCGAGCGTGTAGGGAATCTTGATGCCGTAGATGCGGGCGGAATCTTCCAGGCGGACCAGGTGGTCGCGCAGGCGGAAACCGACGGAACCGTTCGGCGTGTCATAGGCACGGATGCCTTCGAAGACGGAGGTGCCATAGTGCAGGGCGTGGGTCAGGACGTGGACCTTGGCGTCTTCCCAGGCAACCATTTGACCGTTCAGCCAGATTTTGTCAGCGAGTTTTGTCATGTTCAGCAATCTTGATATGTTCGTATTGGGGAGTTCTGTACGCCTTTTCACAGGCGCCAAAAAGAGGGGTTTTGCCTAAAACAACCCAAATACTTGGCCGGGGCCGCGACCACGGCCCCGATGTCCCACATCCTCAATCCTTATTGTCTTCGCCTGAATGCTCATGCACTGACCTTGCTCTTTGCTGCCGGCGCCGAAGCACCCCGCGGATCACCGGCCAGACGCCTGATGCCGTAAAGGCGATCGATCTGCAGGCCCAGTATATCCGTGTTGCGGGAGGGATCACGCGGACGCACTGTCAGCGACAGGCCGCGCTTGTCCTCGCCGAGATCGTAGAGTTCAGCCCCATCGATGTTGAACCCCCGTCGCTCGACGAGGCCCAGAATTCGCAGGAGGCTGCCTTCGAGGCGATCCAGCTCAATATGAATCAAGTGGCTCATCCCAACGCTCCTCCATCATTTCCGCATTCGAGGCGCCTGGGGGAACCAGGGGCCAGACGTTTTCGCGCGGATCAATTAACACATGCAACAGGGTCGGACCCTCGGCGGCCAGCAGCTTGTCCAGCGCCCCCTCGACCTCATGGCGATGGGTGATGCGGAAGGCGGACAGGCCAAAGGCGCGGGCGACCTCGACGAAGTCGGGATTATCCGACAGATCGATTTCACTGTAGTTTTCCTGGTAGAACAGTTCCTGCCACTGGCGCACCAGGCCAAGCGAGGAATTGTCCAGAAGAACGATCTTCAGGGGGATGTTGTAGCGATTGAGCGTCGCCATCTCCTGAATGTTCATCATGAAAGAGCCGTCGCCGGAAATAGTGACGACGTGATGGTCAGGCCGGGCCAGCTTGGCGCCGACACCGGCCGGCAAGCCATAGCCCATGGCGCCGGAACCGCCCGAGGTCAGGTGGCCGCGGTTGTGGGCGAATTCGCAGTGCTGTGCCACCCACATCTGGTGCTGACCAACGTCACAGGCGGCGACGAACTTATCACCGGCCTTTTCCGAAAGCGATTTCAGCAGGCCCGGCGCATAGATGCCCTTGCCCGGTGCATTGTACTTGAAGCGGTATTCCCACTTGTCGGCCTTGCACTTCTCGACCCACTTCTGGATACCCTGAACCTTGGGATTCAGGTTTTCGATAGTGGTCTTCAGGTTGCCGACAATGGCAACGTCGGCCTTGCGCAGCTTGTTGATCTCGGCCGGATCGATGTCGGCATGGATGATCTTCGCATTGGGTGCGAAGGCGTTCAGCTTGCCGGTGGCGCGGTCATCGAAACGCGCGCCGAGCACGATCAGCAGGTCCGAATCCTGGACAGCGATATTGGCGGCGCGGGTGCCGTGCATCCCCAGCATACCGAGGAACAGGTCGTCGGTGGTCGGGATCGTGCCCAGGCCTTTCAGGGTCGAAACCGCCGGGATGCCGGTGCGGGCGACCAGGGCGCGCAGTTCGGCCGAAGCATGGGCCATTTCAACCCCACCGCCGATATAGAACAGCGGGTGCCTGGCCTGCTCGATCAGCTTGTCCGCGGCCTTGATGGCGGCGGCGTCCGGTTCGGGCGCGGTCCATTCCGGGAAGGTAGCGGCGCCGGAAACGGCGACGAAGCTGGAGGCGACGTCCTTGGGGATATCGACCAGAACCGGGCCCGGACGGCCTTCGGCGGCGATGGCGAAGGCTTCGGACAGAATGGCCGGGATATCGGCGGCGTTGCGCACCAGCCAGGAATGCTTCACGATCGGCAGGGTCAGGCCAAGGATATCGACTTCACTGGAAGCCGTCGGTGCCCATCAGGTGCGTGGCGACCTGGCCGGTGATGCAGACCAGCGGAACACTGTCCATATAGGCATTGGCGATGCCGGTGATCAGGTTGGTGGCGCCGGGGCCGGAGGTGGCCATGCAGACGCCGGTCTTGCCCGTGGCGCGCGCATAGGCGTCTGCGGCAAACGCCGCGCCCTGCTCATGGCGCACCAGGATATGCTGCAAACCAGAACCGGCCAAAGCATCATAGATGGGCATGATGGCGCCGCCCGGATAACCGAACACGGTCTCGACCCCCAGCGCCTTCAGCGTGGAGATGACCAGTTGTGCGCCTGTCGGTTGGTTGCTCATCGGTAAAAACTCGGAAAATCTTGAAAGGGTGCGGCGGACCCGCCTAGGTCCGCCGCCGCCACTGGATTGAACCCGTCCAATCCAGGGTAACGTTTATCGATGCTTATGCGTCGACATTGGCCTTGTTCTGCAGCCAGCTCATGCGGCCGCGCAGATCCTTGCCGACCTTTTCGATCGGGTGGTTCAGGTCGGTGTTCATCAGCGAGTTGTAGCGCGGACGGCCGGCCTGGTTTTCCAGGATCCATTCACGGGCGAAGGTGGCGTCCTGAATGTCCTTCAGAACTTCGCGCATACGCTCGCGGGTTTCGGAATTGATGATGCGCGGGCCGGAGACCAGGTCGCCGTACTTGCAGGTTTCCGAAACGAAGGAGTGCATCTTGGCGAAGCCGCCTTCATACAGCAGGTCGACGATCAGCTTCAGCTCGTGCAGAACTTCGAAATAGGCGATTTCCGGACGGTAGCCGGCCTCAACCAGGGTTTCGAAGCCCATCAGGACCAGCTCGGTGGTGCCGCCGCACAAAACGGCCTGTTCGCCGAACAGGTCGGTTTCGGTTTCTTCGCGGAAGGTCGTCTCGATGACGCCGCCGACGGTGCCGCCGATGCCGCGGGCATAGCCCAGGGCCTTGCGGGCGGCCGTGCCGGTGACATCGCGGTCAACGGCGAACAGCGACGGCACGCCGCGGCCGCGCTGGTATTCGCGGCGGACGAGATCGCCGGGGCCCTTCGGGGCAACCAGGATGACATCCATGTCGGCGCGCGGCACGACGCGGCCATAGAGGACCGAGAAGCCGTGGGCGAACAGCAGGGCCGCGCCCTTGGGGGCGAAGGGCTCGATGATGTCCTTGTAGATATCGGCGTGCGACATGTCCGGGGTCAGGATGGCGATGATGGTGGCGTCGGCAATCGCGTCCTTGATTTCGGCGGTCTGCAGGCCATCATGGGTGGCCTTTTCGTAGCCGGAACCGCCCTTGCGGACGCCGACGATGACGTCGGCGCCGGAATCGCGGAGGTTCTGGGCATGGGCGCGGCCCTGGCTGCCGTAACCGATGATGGCGATGCGTTCGCCCTTCAGGCTGTCCGGCGAAACGTCGTCATTGGTGTAGATCTTCACAGTCGTCTCCAAGGTATGGGTATTGAGGATTAAAAGGAACCGTCGCGGGTGACCGAGGTCACCATGCGGGCATATTTTTCCAGGGCGCCGGCGCCGAAGGTCTTTTGACCCGGCTTTTGCATCCTGGCGGCACGGCGCATGTCGATATCGGCGAGGATATCGATGCGGCGCGCCGCGATGTCGATGTGGATGATGTCGTCGTCATTGACATAGGCGATGGGCCCGCGCGCCGAGGCGGACGGTGCGACCTGGCCGATGATGGCGCCCGAACAGGCGCCGATATGGCCGTCCGTGATGAGGGTGACGCGCTCGATGCCGGTGCCTTCCAGGGCGGCACTGATGTCGCCGAGATCGTCGGCGCGATAGGCCCTGTCGCCTTCGTGACGGATGATGACGATGTCGCAATCGTGTATGCGGCCGGCATGAACCGCGGCCAGGGCGTCGCCGGCGGATTCAAAGACGCGGGCGCGGCCGTCATAGGCTTCGGTCGTGAAACCATCGAGGCGGATGACGCAGCCGGCAGGGGCCAGCGAACCATGAAGAATGGCGAATTCCCCCATTTTCGTGGCTTGCGAGGCGCGTACCACAGCAGCCGAACCGTTAAAACGGGTGGCGCTCTGCGTGTTGATCTGGCTCTGCATGGTCACGATAAAATCTCTTCTGGTTCAGATATTGAGATGTGCGAAAAAATCCCGCTCAGGTCTGGAGCGGGAGGATGTATCCTCTTTAGTGCGGGTGTTTAAACCTGCGCTACCACTCCGAAAGCATGGGGCGTACGACGCCCCCAATAAGCAGCGATACGATGTCGAGTACAATGACAACCATGACGAACGAAGTCGCCAGAGCGCGAAGCTCTTGCGTCTTGTTCTTTGCAATGGCGATGGCCGAAGCCTTGGTCATAACTCAACTCCGCGCTACCCCGGATGGGTGCGTTATCCACATATAGCCAGAACTCTTTTCAAATTGCAAAGGGAAATTTGGAAAAATTTTTCGGCAATTCAAGATATTACGGCGATGCAGCAAAAAATTTTTTCTTCATTTTTTAAATTTCGGGTAAAATTATTCAAAAATGGGGGTAAAATCACGAAAAAGGGCAGGGCGGAAGGCTAAAAAACGCAACAATCTGTCCCCTGTATAATCGCATTCTTCCCTTACGGCAGAGCGGTGTCTTGTCATGCGCCATTTCCAGCCTATCATGGAGATTATAATGAGGGGAACCGCCATGAAGATATTCGCCGCCGCTGCCATCGCGCTCTGCCTGGCCCTGCCGGCTTTTGCGGATGACGTCCGGAAACCGGGTGATTATCCGCTTGGTCCCGATTCCAGGTCCAGGCGGTGCCGCACGGACAGGTGATCGGGCCGGTGGAGTTTCACTCGAAAGCGATTCCCGGCACAGTGCGGCGCTACTGGGTCTATGTGCCGGCGGGCTACAGCGCCACCACACCTCCCAACCTGCTGGTGTTTCAGGACGGCCAGCGCGCGCTCAATCCGGGCGGGCCGCTGCGCATCAATACGGTGCTGGATAATCTGATTGCGAAAGGTGATATCCCGCCGACGCTCGGTGTCTTCGTCACGCCCGGCAATGTCAGCGAGCACTATCCCGATAATCTTGGCATGAACAATCCGGACCACCGCGCCGAGGAATATGACGCCCTGAGCGACGATTATGGAAAGATGCTGCTCGATGAGCTGCTGCCGGAAGTGGCGAAGACCTACGCCTTTTCCAGTGATCCGAAAAAACGCATTATCGGCGGCACGTCATCCGGGGCCATCGCGGCCTTTACCGTGGCCTGGAATCATCCGGACGCCTTCGGCAATGTCATCAGCATGATCGGCAGTTTCACCTCGATCGGTATGCATCCGGCGACCGCGACCACACCGTTCATCCCCGGCGGCGACACCTATCCCGGCCTTATTCGTAAATCGAAGATCCGGCCTTTACGCATATTCATGCAGGACGGCTCGAACGATCTCGACAACGAACACGGCAACTGGTTCCTCTCCAGTCAGCAGATGGTCAAGTCTTTCGAATGGGCCAATGCCAATGCCAATGCCGATCAGTGGAAACTTGGTCCGGCGCGTTATGATCTCAAATATGTCTGGGGTGACGGCAGCCATTCCGACCAGCACGGCGGCTCGATGCTGCCGGATATCCTGCGCTGGATATGGCGGGATGAGGGGAAGTGAGTAAAGTAAGAAAGCCCACCACCACGCCTTTCAGGCGTGCTCCCCGGCACCGGCCGCCCGGCTCCCCGACAAGTCGGGGAGGTATAATAAGAGTATATTTGCTTACTTATACCTCCCCAATTTATTGGGGAGGGGGACCGCACGACGCGCGTTAGCGCTAGATGCGGTGGTGGGGTTTCTTACTTTCTTGCCCCCGATACAAAATCATTGCCTAAAATCGGATGAGGACTATATAGACCCCCATCCCGCAAAGCCTTGCTGTGCTTATATTTGCTTACGCAGGTAACGAGTTTTTGTTTTACCGCACTTTTTAGCCCAAAAAGTGCGTCACACTTTTTGGAAAGTGCTCTGTCATGCCCGCCTTACGTTCCCGCACCACCACCTTCGGCCGCAACATGGCGGGCGCGCGGGCGCTCTGGCGGGCCACCGGCATGAAGAACGAGGACTTCTCCAAGCCGATCATAGCGGTCGTCAACTCTTTCACCCAGTTCGTGCCGGGTCATGTCCACCTGAAGGATCTCGGCCAGCTTGTAGCGCGCGAGATCGAGAAGGCCGGCGGCGTCGCCAAGGAATTCAACACCATCGCGGTCGATGATGGTATCGCCATGGGACACGGCGGGATGCTCTATTCGCTGCCGTCGCGCGACATCATCGCCGACAGTGTGGAATACATGGTCAATGCCCACTGCGCCGACGCCATGGTCTGCATCTCCAACTGCGACAAGATCACGCCGGGGATGCTGAACGCCGCCCTGCGCATCAATATCCCCGTCATCTTCGTGTCCGGTGGCCCGATGGAAGCCGGCAAGGTGGTTTGGCCCGACGAAACCGGCAAGGCCAAGACCCATGTGCTTGACCTCGTTGACGCCATGATGCAGGCCGGTGACGACCGCATTTCCGATGCTCAGGTTCAGGCCGTCGAAGAAGCCGCCTGTCCGACCTGTGGCTCGTGCTCGGGCATGTTCACCGCCAATTCGATGAACTGCCTGACCGAAGCGCTTGGCCTCTCCCTGCCCGGCAACGGCACGACCCTGGCCACCCACTCCGATCGCCAGCGCCTGTTCTGCGAAGCCGGCCGCACCATCGTTGATCTGTGCGAGCGCTGGTACGGCGAGGACGACGCCTCGGTCCTGCCGCGCTCGATCGCCACCAAGGAAGCGTTTGAGAACGCCATGACGCTTGACGTCGCCATGGGCGGCTCGACCAATACGGTGCTGCACATCCTCGCCGCCGCCCAGGAGGCCGGCGTCGATTTCACCATGCAGGACATCGACCGCATTTCGCGCAAGACACCGTGCATCTGCAAAGTGGCACCGGCCTCGTCAGAAGTACATATCGAGGATGTTCACCGTGCCGGCGGCATTGTCGGGATCTTGGGGGAACTGCATCGCGGCGGCCTGATCCATGGTGAACAGCCGACCGTCCACAGCCCGTCCATGGCCGCAGCCTTGGCCCACTGGGACATCAAGTCCTCCAACGACTCTTCAGTGGCCGAATTCTTCAAGGCGGCGCCGGGCGGCGTGCGCACCACCCAGTGCCTTCTCGCAATCGAAGCGCTGGGACGAACTCGACACCAACCGCCAGACCGGCGTGATCCGCTCGGTCGAGAACGCCTTCACTAAGGATGGCGGCCTGGCCGTGCTTTACGGCAATATCGCCGAAAAGGGCTGCATCGTGAAAACCGCCGGGGTCGATGAATCGATCTGGAAATTCACCGGCAAGGCGCGCGTGTTTGAATCGCAGGACTCGGCGACGACGGCAATCCTGAATAACCAGATTGTCGAAGGCGATGTCGTGGTCATCCGTTATGAAGGCCCCAAGGGCGGACCGGGGATGCAGGAAATGCTGTATCCGACCACCTATCTGAAATCCAAGGGCCTGGGCAAGGCCTGCGCCCTGCTGACCGACGGCCGTTTCTCCGGCGGCACCTCCGGTCTCTCCATCGGCCACGCCTCGCCGGAAGCGGCGGCGGGCGGCCTGATCGCCCTGGTGGAAGACGGTGACTCCATCGAGATCGATATCCCCAACCGCACCATCCATTTGGTGCTGTCCGACCGCGAGATCGCCGAACGTCGCGCCGCCGAAGAGCATCGTGGCGCGGAGGCCTACACGCCGAAGAACCGCGAACGTTATGTTTCCAAGGCGCTGCAAGCCTATGCGGCGCTCGTTACCTCGGCCGATACCGGCGCCGTGCGTGACCTGGGGCAGTTGAAGAAGTAAGTTCTAAAGGCGCCCCTGCTCATCCGTCTGCAATGGCCGTGATACGGTGGTGTGGCCGAAGGTGGAAACCGGATAGGTCAGGGCCGGAGCGGGTTCCGGCGCTGGCGTTTCTGATGGCGCGGCGCTGGTTATCATCCCCAGAAGGCGCTCGGTTTCCTGTCGCGGCCGCCTCAGGCGGTCGCGGAGCCCGCGTGCCAGCCAGTCGCCGATCGGCAGGCCGATCACAAAGGCGGCCAGCAGAATGAGAAAGCCCTGTAGCATCAGGAGAATCATGAGCGCCGGCGCCTTTTCCGGCTGATCCAGCGTTCGGCGAAGCCGCAGGCAATGCCGAGACACAAGGCGATGACTATGGCGCCGCGCAGTTCATAGATCAGGTAGATCATGGGGCTATCCTGATCCGGGTCACCGGCCCCCGAACCGGGCCATAGCCGCCCGGCAGGGTTTTGACGGCCTCAATGGCCGGCTTGAGGTCCTGGGCCAGGCAGGGGGCTGCCACATCACCGGACTGGGGGCGGCAGGCAAAGGTCACCGTTTGGCCATCCACCTGGGCTTCGATATCAGTCAGGCCCCGGTCGGCCAGGGCCAGATCCATTTCCGATTGCAGGCGCGTCTCGACGGTCCGGCCGGCACGGGGCAGAACCAGGGCGGAGAGAACAACCAGCGCCACAAAACCCGAAAAATAGATTGCCCCCCGCTTCACTCAACGCCCCCGAAGCTTTCTGCCGCGAAATTAACAGCCACTAAGCGAAAGGTTAATGCTTTACGCCAGGTTGCACAACGGCAGTGCGGCATAAATACGCCTGGTGTCACCTAAATACCTCGCATATGCACTGAAAAGGCACGCGACAGGCCGCCGATTTGCTGTAGATTTGGCACCAGAACAGCGGAGGGCGGAATGGACAGGCGGTTTTTACTGACGGGCATTGTGAGCCTGGGGGCGATGGGTTTTGCGAAGGATGCCCTGGCAAAACTGTCCAATGCGGATGCGCAAGCCGGATTGCGCGCGGCCCTGAAACAGGGCGCGGATACGGCCGTGACGCATCTCTCTCAGACCAATGGCTACTGGGGCGATCCCCAGATCCGCATTCCCCTGCCGAAGCCGCTGGCCAGCGCGCAAAAGCTGCTGAAACCGCTCGGCCAGTCCGGCCTGCTCGATGACCTGCATCTGCGTATGAACCGCGCCGCCGAAAGTGCCGCCCCGGTGGCGCGCAGCCTGTTCGTCAATGCCATCCAGACCCTGACCATCAATGATGCGGTGGGCATCATCAGGGGCGGCAATACGGCCGGCACACTCTACCTGCAAAAGAAGACGACGCCGGCCCTGACAGCCGCCTTCACCCCGCCAATGGAAAACGCCATGCAGGCCAGCGGCGCGGTTGACTATTTCGACCGGGCGATCAAGCGCAATAACCTGAAAAGCTATTTCCAGACCGATGCCAAAACCTATCTTGGCCAGTACGCCACCGGTCTTGCCCTGCAGGGCCTGTTTATCTTTGTCGGGCGTGAGGAAACCGCCATCCGCCGTGATCCGGCCAAGCGGACCGCGCAGATTCTGAAGACGGTCTTCGGCTGATTCAGGCGCGCTTTTCTTCCGCCGCCGCCAGCCAGGCCGGCACATCCGCGTCCGTCATCGGCTCGGCGAAGTAATAGCCCTGCACCATCCGGCAGCCGAGTTCGCGTAAGATGGCCAGTTGCGCCGCCGTTTCCACGCCCTCGATGATGCAGTCCAGTTCCATATCGGTGCAAAGCGCGGTCAGTGACTTGACGATCTTGAGGCTGACGGGATTTGAGTCGATGTCGGTGATGAAACTGCGGTCGACCTTGATCTTGTCGAGCGGCAGGCGGTGAACATGGCTCAGGCTCGAATATCCCGTACCGAAATCATCGAGTGAAATGCCGGCGCCCAGCGCCTTGAAGGTCTGAATGGCCGCCTGCGCCTGCTTGAAATCATGCGACACGGCGGTCTCGGTAATTTCGAAATCGATGCGCTTCGGATCGACCCGGCTACGGTTGATAATGGCTATGATCTGCACCACGGTTTCCGAATCCGCCAGGTCGTGCGCTGACAGGTTGAATGACATGCGGATATCCGCCGGCCATTGCGCCAGCGCCGCCAGCGCCTTTTTCAGCAGGGTCTTGGTAACGCCGCGCACCAGCCCGGCGCGTTCGGCCACGGGGATAAAGCGATCGGGGCTGACATGGCCGAGCGTCGGGCTGTGCCAGCGCGCCAGAGCCTCGAAGGCCCGAACCCGGCCTGTGGTGATATCGACGATCGGCTGAAAAACCATGGACAGTTCGCTGTCGAGATCGGCATTTTGCAGGGCCTGCTCGATGACACTGTGATTGCGGATCTGTTCCTCGTGTTCCGTGGAAAAGATAACCATCTGTCCGCGCTGATGACGCTTGGCGTGGTAAAGCGCATAGTCGGCGCGTTCAAACAGCGCCTGCGGATCGGCGGCCGATTGCGGATAGCCGGCCACGCCAATGGACGAGCCTAAAAGCGCCTGCGAACTGCCGACGGCATAGGGCAGGCGGATGATGTCGCTGATCGCCGTGCCCAGCCAGCGCAGTTCATCGCGCGTGGGGCTGCCGGAGACGATAAAGCCGAATTCGTCGCCGCCCAGCCGCGCCAGGATGATATCGTCACCGCAGGCTTCCTTCAGGCGCTGCGCTGCCTCGGTCAGGACGCGGTCGCCGGTCATGTGGCCATAGGTGTCGTTGACCGGCTTGAAGCCGTCGAGATCGATAATGCCGATGGCGAAGGCGCCGCCTGTGGTTTGGGCCCGCTCGTGCTGCTTCGTAAGTTCGGCGAAGAACCAGCGGCGGTTGGCGAGGCCCGTCAGGCTGTCGAGATTGGCGATACGGAAATTTTCGTCGCCAAGCCGGCGCGTTTCGCTGCGCGATTCCACCAGCCGGGCGAAATCACGCGAATAGATCAGCAGGACGATGATCATGGCGGCCGAAACGAAGACCAGGTTGAGCGCCATGGCCTTCAGGCTCGTCTGCGGTTGCAGCAGGAAGAAGATAATAAAGGGGATGTTGACGATCAGGGTCACGATAATCGCCGCTGAGCGCATGTGCATCAGGCAGAAGATGCAGCCGATAACGGTCACCGCCATGTAAAAGGCGACATGGCCGTGCGCATAGGCATCGCCGTAACCATACAGGGTAAGTCCCCAGGCCGTGAAGGCAGTGGATATGATGACGGCCAGGCGGTTGGTCTGGCGCAACTGCTTGAGGACCATCTCGTCCGTCGGCTGCCTGCGCGAACGGGTGACCCATTTGACCAGGCGCAGAATGCAGGTCAGGCACAGCAGCGTCGGCAGGGCCACGGTCAGCCAGAACGGCGCCACCTTGATATAGCTGGTGGCCACGGCAATCGTATTGGTCGTCAGCAGCAGGTAGAGCAGAGGAATCTGTTTGGCGAAGGCGTCATACTGGGCACGCGACAGCTCCGCATTTCCAGAGGGCACCCGGAAGACATTCATTACGCGCTGAAAAAGCAATAATCCGGACACCAATACCCTGCACCTGTCTCCCGCCCTCTGACGGCGGCGGGTACAACCATAGCGCAGTTATGTATATAATCGGTTAGTGGCCGCGTTTTATGCCGCCAGGTTGTCCATTTCCTGCTTCACGCGCCCGGATTCCTCCGCCACATGGGCAAAGGTGTGGCTGATATTTTCCAGGCTCTCGTTGATTTCGCTGACCGCCGTGACCGCCGCCTGCATGTTGGCGGTGATTTCGCTGGTGGCGGCGCTCTGCTGCTCCAGCGTGCCGGCCACGGAGGTCACATTGCCCAGCACCTCATTCATCGAACTGGAAATCAGGCCGAGCGCACCGACCACCTCGCCGGTCACCGACTGCATATTGGCGATTTCGGCGGCGATGGTCTGGGTGGAGCGCGCCGCCTGGTTGGCCGGGGACTTGACCTCGGAGGCGACGACGGCAAAGCCGCGGCCGGCCTCCCCCGCGCGGGCGGATTCGATGGTGGCGTTGAGCGCCAGCAGGTTGATCTGGCCGGCGATATCCTGGATCAGGGTCACCACATTGGTCATGGAGGTGGCCGACTTATTGAGGGATCCGGCCGAGGTGTTGGCGACTTCGGTATGTTTGAACACACCTTCCACACTGCCGCGCGCATGACCCATGCTGTTGGAGATATCGCGCACACTCTGCGCCAGCTCTTCCGAGGCGGCGGCGACGCTATGGATCATGGCCCCCGTCTCGGTCGAGGCGCTGGCGGCGATGCCGGCCTTTTCGTGGGCCTCGGAAATGCTGCCGACCACCACGCCCAGTTCGCCATTGAGTTCGGAGCCGCGAATACGGCGCTTGACCATGTCGGTGATGTCGGTGGCGAACTTGACGACCTTCACCACCGCGCCGGTGTCATCGAAGATCGGGTTATAGGTGGCCTGGATATAGATTTCGCGGCCGTCCTTGCCGATGCGGCGGTATTCCGCAGCCTGGTATTCGCCGCGGCCGAGGCTTTCCCAGAACTGGCGATAGGCCGATGACTGCACATAATCCGGTTCGCAGAACAGGGCGTGGTGCTTACCTTCAATTTCGTCAAGGCTATAGCCGACGGCCGCCAGGAAATTCGGGTTGGCGGTGAGTATGGTGCCGGTCGGGGTAAATTCGATGACCGCCTGAGCGCGGCTGATCGCCTCGATCTTGCCGTTGACATCGAGCTCGCGCAGCCGGGACTCAGTGATATCGCAGGCGAATTTGATGACCTTGATCACCTTGCCGGCCTCATTGCGGATGGGATTATAGGTGGCCTGGAGCCAGATCACCCGGCCGCCCTTGCCGAAGCGCTTGAAGGTATTGGACGCAAAATGTCCCTGCGCCAGGTCGTGCCAGAACTGGCGGTAATCCGGCGTTTTTATATATTCCGGATCGCAGAAGAGACTGTGATGCTGGCCGGTAATCTCGCCCAGGCTGTAGCCGACGGTGTTGAGAAAGTTGCTGTTGGCGGTCAGGATCTGGCCTGACGGTGTGAATTCGATGACGGCCTGCGAAGCGTGAAGGGCGTCGATGATAGCCTTGGTATCGGTCTGGTCGGTCTTTTTGAAAAACATGATACGCCTCACGCCCCTGACACGGTTACTCTTCCGGATCTGGTGCAGGCTAGGCTGTATAAGGTTAATGGGCGGTTTACTGAACTATAAATATATAGCGGATACTTTTTACGTATATCGGATACGGATTTATATATTCAGTAAAGGAAATAAATACTGATCATGCGTTTAAATAAACGAAAGTAAGTTTTGTATCGCTGCATTTTTAATGCAGAGACGGCAGAAAGCTGAAGGCGTGAAATTGTTTGCGGACCGTAACAATTATGGCGTGTATATTGGTCACTCGCTGGCCGCGAACATTGATCTATATTCGCCAGAAGGGCGAAATTTCCATCTAAACAGATTTTGAGCAATTCAAGATTGCGAAGGGCGCGTGAAAGTTGATTATTGTGCTGTCCGAACCGGCACCTGCGCATTGCAGATATCGACCGCGCCGGCGGGCCTGACGAAAAAAACGCCGGAGCGATTAGCGCGGGCCTTGACCCACGCGGCAAAGGCCGGGCTGTCGCTGTCCATTACCTGAAAGGATGGGCGTTCGGCTGGTGGCAGGTCGGCGGCCATTTTCGCGGAGATGATCTTTATGCGCTGGCTGTCGTCCTTGTAGAAGCCAAGCTCTTCC
This sequence comes from Asticcacaulis sp., assembly GCA_024707255.1. Lineage (NCBI taxonomy): Bacteria > Pseudomonadati > Pseudomonadota > Alphaproteobacteria > Caulobacterales > Caulobacteraceae > Asticcacaulis > Asticcacaulis sp. The sequence goes on from JANQAC010000001.1 coordinate 1,890,651, forward strand.
GTGCCGCGCGGGCGATCCGTCAGGAATTCCATGCCGCCCAGGATGCGCCCGACCACGGCCAGGTTGCGGTCGAGATGACGCGGCGCATGGCCGATCACGGTGTAGAGTTGCGTGCCGGAGCCGGTATCGGGGGCCACGTCGCGCGCCACACCTATCATGCCATAGCAATGGATCAGCCAGTCCGTTTTGCCGTCGCTGGCCACCGGCCAGGATTCGACGTGACCGACTCGCTCAGCATAGGCGTCCCGATAGGGGAATGGCTTTAAATCGGCCGGCGGGACGAACTCATATTCCGCCGGCGGGGTGGGGTTTATCCCCTTCGCCTCGGTCTTGTCCTCATCCGGGCGGCCCCATTGCACCACATAGGCATCCTGCACGCGCAGGATCGAGGCGCCGTCGAAATAGCCCGAGCGCACCAACTGGCGGATATTGGCGACATGGACCGGCGCGAATTCGGGCGCCAGTTGGTATTCGACCTGATGACCATCGGCCAGGGTCATTACCACCAGATCTTCAGGCGACACGGTCATCCAGGCGCTGGCTGGCGCGGCATCGAGCACTTCCTGCGGAGACGCCTGGGTTGCGCTGCCCTGTTGCGTAACGGGCGCGGCGCCGATCAGGAAGAGGGCGGCGGTGCTGGTCAGAAGCAGGCGCTTGAGCATGGAGGTCTCCAATCTGTTTCCAGCGAGACTACCCGGCGGGCGCGATCCTGCAAGCAAAATAAAATCTTAACCATGTCTGTTCACCGCGTTTTCGCATCCCTGCTCTAGGCTATGAACATCAACCAATGGAGTTCGCCTTGCTGCCCCAGATGTCCCGCGCCGCTAAAATGACCTGGCTTGTCCGTACCTGCCTGGCGGTGCTGACCGTGACCATAGCCATACTGGTCTTCGGGCCGTTCGGCGGCCTGGAGCAAAAAGGTCGGCTTCACCGACAAGGAAGCGCATGTGCTGGCGTTTTATGCCCTCACGACCCTGAGCCTGCTGGCCATGCCGAAGATCCGCAAATGGGATGTGGCGCTGATCTGCCTGGCCATCGGCGGCCTGATCGAGGTGGTGCAGGCCCTGGTGGGGCGCGATGGCAATGTACCCGACTGGCTGGCGGATGCGTTCGGCATAACCCTGGTCATGGCGCCGCTGGTGATGCAGTCGTTGCGCCGGTCGATGCAGGGCAATCGCCCGTCACGCCGCCGCACCGATCGCGTGGGCGCGAATGCCGATGCGGTCAGCAAACTGCAACCCTGAAGTTTCAACAGGCATAAAAAATGGGGCCGGCAGCTTAAGCTGCCGGCGCCATTTCATTTTGTTCGGGTGTCAGGCCCTATTCGACATAATTGCTGTCGATGGAGGCATAGACGATGCCTGGCTTTTCGATCTGGGCCAGTTCGACCGCACCGGTCGCATCGACTTTTGCCTTGCCGTCAACGGCATAGGCAACATTGTTCGAGACGTAGTTGTAGGTGAACCAGGTGCTGACCACGCCGTCATTGACCTTGCAGCCTTCGACCTTGATCAGGCGCTTGCTTTGGGCGGGGGCGCTGTCGCGCACCTTGTCGGCTGCCGCATCGGCGATGGGCTTGCCAACGGCTTCTTCCTGGGCGGTGGTGCAGCTATGCGAGGACGGATTGCTGAAGCTGCCTTCGGCAAAGCTCGGCGTGGCGGCGATGGACGCGGCCAGCAGGGCGGCGCTGGCGAGGAGAGAGACGGATTTCATCATGGGACACACTCACAAAGTTGGGGTTGCGGTTTACAGCGTGTCACGACCCAGAGAGAGGGGGAGGAGGGCTGTGACAAACCGAGGCTGCACCACATTGACAGCGCTGTCATTAAAAATACCGCGCTGCAACATTTTGTGATCGTATACGATTGTGGGTGAATTAGGCTCTGATGGGCAGGTGTGAAACGTAATCCTCTTCAATCGCATATCTGAATATGAAGGATTGCGCCTTCTAAAATCCCCTCTCCCCATATATGGGGAGAGGGTTAGGGTGAGGGGCTAAATGGTCTGCCGCCTGTGATTTAGATGGTTTTTTTCGCCCCTCACCCGGTCACCTGCGCCGCTAAAGCGGCTTGTTTCCCGTCGGCACCGGCCGCCCGGCTCTCCCCGCTGCGCAAGGAGAGGGGGAAGCCTGAATGACCTAACCCCCGCACCATCTTTTATTGCGGTATATCTTTAAGCCCGCTCGCTTTTCAGCGGTCGTGACAGCAGCGCTTCGATGGCGCGGGAAACGTCCATCTCGCCCGTCAGGACGGCATTGACCGCCTCGCAGATCGGCAGTTCGACCTTGTGTTTGCGGCCGAGATCGACCACGGCGGGGGCAGATTGCACACCTTCCGCCACCGACACCTTGCCTTCCAGGAACTGGGCCAGGGTTTGTCCCCTGGCCGAGCGCCGGGCCGACGCTCATATTGCGCGACTGTGGCGATGAGCAGGTCAGGACCAGATCGCCCAGCCCGCACAGGCCGGACATGGTCTCGAAGCGGGCGCCTAAAGCCATCGCCATACGCGACATTTCGGCGAACCCGCGCGTGATCAGGGCGGCATGGGCATTTCGGCCCAGTCCCTTGCCTTCGGCGATGCCGCAGGCGATGGCGATGACGTTCTTGATCGCCCCGCCGGCTTCGGCGCCGATCAGATCGGTCGATTGATAGGGCCTGAAGGTCGGACCGGCGAGGGTGGCGGCGATGCGCGCGCCCAAGGCTTCGTCCTCACAGGCGATGGTGACGGCTGAGGGCAGGCCCATCGCCACTTCTTTCGCAAAATTCGGCCCGGCCAGCACGCCGGGACTGGCTTCGGGCAGGACATCCTCCAGCACCTCGGTCATCAGGGCGTCGCTGCCGCGTTCGACGCCCTTGGCGCACAGCACCACCGGCAGACCGTCACGGACGTAAGGCTTGAAGGCGGTGAGCGTCGCACGCATGAACTGCGCCGGCGGTACGGCCAGAATCAGGTCGCAAGCCGCCAGGTCGGCAAAGTCGCTGGTGGCGGTTATATCGGTCGATAGCTTTACACCACCCAGATAAAGGCTGTTTTCGTGGCGCTCGTTAATAGAGGCCACCACCTCGGCTTCGCGGGCGTGGAGGATGACCTTGTTACCGCCGAGCGTTGAAACCTGCGCCAGGGCGGTGCCCCAGGCGCCGGCACCGATCACGCCTACCTTGTTGAAAGTTTGAACCGTCACGCCTTGGCTCCCTTGCGGCCGGAATATTTATGGATCGGCGCGTTGGTCGCGCTCGCCTCATCGAGCGGCCAGCGCGGCCGCGCGATGGTGCCCATGCTAGAAGTGGTATCAGGAAGCGCACCCTTGCCCAGCTTTTCATAATGTTCAAGCCCCGCCAGGGCGATCATGGCGGCATTATCGGTGCAGTATTTCAGCGGCGGGGCTTTCAGTACAAAGCGGTTTGTCTCGGCCGTGGCAGTCAGGGCCGCGCGCAGGGCCTGGTTGGCCGCCACGCCGCCGGCCACCACAAAGGCCGGATGGGCCACGTCATTTTGGTCCTTGAAAAGCTTCATGGCGCGATCGGAGCGCTCGACCAGTTGCCGGGCAATAGCCGCCTGAACACCGGCGCAGAGATCGGCGCGGTCCTGTTCGGTCCTGACCTCGGCATGGGCGATCAGGGCCGCGGCGGTCTTGAGGCCGGAGAAGGAGAAATCACAATCCTTGCGGCCGAGCAGCGCGCGCGGCAGGGTAAAGCGGCTGGCATCGCCGGTTTTCGCGCAGGCTTCCAGCGCAGGGCCACCAGGATAACCGAGGCCCAGCACCTTGGCGATCTTGTCGAAGGCTTCGCCGGCGGCGTCATCGATCGTGGTGCCGAGGCGCTCATAATCGCCGACGCCTTTGACGCCCAGAAGCTGGCAATGGCCGCCGGAAATCAGCAGAAGCAAAAACGGGAATTGCACATCCTCGGTCAGGCGGGCGGAAAGCGCATGGCCCTCAAGATGATTGATACCGATGAGCGGCAAATCGCGCGCCAGGGCAAAGCCCTTGGCGAAGGAAAGGCCGACCATCACCCCGCCGATCAGGCCGGGTCCGGAGGTAGCGGCTACCAGATCGAGCACCGGATCACCGGCCTCTACCATCGCCTGACGCGCCAGGTCATCGATCGTCTCGACGTGGCTGCGCGCGGCGATTTCTGGCACCACGCCGCCGAACGCCTTGTGCTGCATCACCTGGCTGTGGATGACCGACGACAGCACATGCGTGCCTGCGCCATCACGGCGCACCACCGCCACGGCGGTTTCGTCGCAACTCGATTCAATGCCTAAAACGGTGAGGGTCTGCGTCATGGGGGTTCTACACCCTTTCATATGGTCGCCCGTCAAGTACTTTGCCAAGTCTTTTGCATTGATCCTGCATGACAAAGTGCTAGTGAAGGCGCATGAGCAAGCTGAAAATCGGTACACGCGGATCGAAACTGGCCCTGACCCAATGCGGCTGGGTGCAAAGGCAGATCGTAGCCCTGATGGGTTTTGATCCGGCGCAGGCCGACGACATCGCGCCGCTGACCATCATTACCACCCAGGGCGACCGCATCCAGGACCGCCGCCTGATCGAGGCCGGTGGCAAGCAGCTTTTCACCAAGGAAATCGAAGACGCCCTGCTGCGCGGCGATGTCGATGTCGCCGTCCATTCGCTGAAGGATATGCCGGCCGCCGAAATCCCCGGCCTGTCGGTCTGCGCCATTCCGGTGCGCGAAGACCCGCGCGATGCCTTTATCAGCCTGAAATATGAGCGTGTGGAAGACATACCGGCTGGCGCGCGCCTCGGCACGGCCAGCCTGCGGCGCCAGGCGCAGATGCTGAGCCTGCGTCCGGACCTTGAGATTGTCATGATCCGCGGCAATGTCGATACGCGCCTGGCCAAGCTGACTGCCGGCGACTGTGACGCCATGCTGCTGGCGGCGGCGGGTCTGAACCGCATGGGTCTTTCGCAGCATATCCGCTCCTTTATCGACGCCGATATTCACGCCTCCGCCCCCGGCCAGGGCGCGCTGGCCGTGCAATGCCGCAGCGATGATCTCGGGGCCGATTGGATGCGCAAACTGCATCACGAACCGACCTTCCTGGCGGTCCAGGCCGAGCGCGGCGCATTGGAAGCGCTCGAAGCCTCGTGCCGCACGGCGGTGGGCGCCTATGCGACGATCGACGGCGATACCCTGTCTCTGTTTGTCGAGGCCCTGAGCGCCGATGGCCGGACGCGCTGGCAGAGGCGGGAAACCCTGACCCATCCGAATGCCCTGAGCGCCCGCAATCTCGGCCTGCGGCTGGGCGTCGAGATCAAGGTCGAGGCCGGGCCTGATCTGATTCAGATCGGCGGCTAGGGATGACGGAACGCGCGCCTCTCGTCTGGGTTACGCGCACCACCGAAGGCGCCCGCCGGACCGCTCGCGCGGTCGAAGCTCTGGGCTATCACACCCTTGTCGCGCCGGTGCTGAAGATTCAGGCGTTAAAACCGGTCATTGATCCGCACAGTTTCGACGCGATCATCTTCACCAGTCGCAACGGACTGAATGCCTTCTCTGCGCTGTGCAGCCGCCGTGCGCTGACGGCCTGGTGCGTGGGGGACGCCACCGCCCAGGCGGCACGCGAAAAGGGCTTTCAGCCGGTGATCAGCGCCGGCGCCGATGGCAAGGCGCTCGTCGAATTGATTCGCCAGACAGCCGATCGCCACAGCCGTTTTTTCTATGCCGCGCCAGCCGAACCGGCGGCGGCGCTCGGCAAGGCCCTGCGCGCCGATGGCTTTCAGGTCAGCGAAGCTGCGGTTTACGAGACGCAAAGCGTGGTGCCGCGCCTGAACGCTGCCGATCTGACCCGCATCAGCCATATTCTGGTGCAGTCGCCCAAGGCCGGTCGCGCCATCGCCGAAGCCGTGATCGCCTGGCATGATAAACTTTGCTTCCCCAATCTCTGCTTTATCTGTATTTCTGAAGCGGCATGGCAGGGTGTAGAAGCGGGTTTGCGCCAAAGCACGGCACCGGAAATCAGGCAGGCGGTGGCGGCGGGCCTGGACCGGCGCATTGCCGAGACGCCCGATGAAGCCGCCATGCTGAGACTGTTAGAGACGGACGGATGATATGAGCGACCCGCTAAATACCAGCGACATCAATGCCGAGGGCCAGGCCATAGAGACTCAAGATTGGGCCGATCCGAAAACCACAAATATCGCGCGCCTGATGGCCTTCTTCATCCTGCCGTCGGTGTTCGTCCTGATCGCCATTTTCGCCGTCTTCTGGGGGCTGACGCACCAGAAAAAGCCGGCCGTCGCCACCACCACCACGCCGGTGCCGGCCGTCAGCGCCCCAGCCGTGGCCACCGACAAGGATGCCCAGATCGCGCAACTGCAAGGCCAGCTTCTGGCCCTGCAAAGCCAGCTTCATCCGGTTGAAGGCGCTCCTGCGGCTCCGGCGCAGCCTTACTATTCTCCAGACCCCACGGCCCTGGCGCAGTTATCCGCCCGTCTTGATCGCGTCGAGGCCGCCCAGCGCGAACTGGTCAAGGCCACCGCCGCGGCCTATGCCGCGCGCAGCCTGCAACTGGCGGCACAGGACGAAAAGCCCTTCCTTTCGGAACTGGCCGTGGCCGAGCCGGCGCTGAACGATCCGGCTGTCGCCGCGGCCTTACGTCCCTATGCCGAAAAGGGTGTGCCGAGCGCGGTGGCCCTGGCCGTCACCTTCCCCTCTGTCGCCGCCCGCGCCAATATCGCCGCCCATGCCGATGACGGCAAGACTGGCCTCTTCGACAAGATTCGCCATGCTCTGGGCGGCTTCATCTCGGTGCGGCGCATTGGCAATCCGGGCGGGCAGGGCGCGGAAGCCATACTCGAACGCGCCGAAATCCGCCTGAACGGCGGCGATCTCAAGGGCGCCGTCGCCTATCTCGATACGCTTTCGCCGGCGGCGCAAAAGGCCCTGACGCCCTGGCTGGAGGAGGCCCGCGCCCGTGTGCTGGTTGATGACACCACGCGCCGTCTTTCGGAAACCGCGCTCAACCGTCTGAGCCAGATGACCAATGCGCAGACGGCGCCCCTGACTAACGGGGGCGTGCTGTGATCCGAACGGTCCTTATCCTGCTGGGCATTATCGCCCTCCTGGCCCTGGCCATTGCCGGTATCGGCGATGCCGGTCAGGCGTCGCTCGTCTGGCTCGGTTATCGCATCGATACATCGGCGTCGGCGGCCATCATTATCGTCGGCGTCATGGCCTTCTGCGCCGTCGGCTTTTGGAATGTTGCCCTGTGGCTGTCACGCTCGCCGCAGCGCGCCGAACGCGCCCGCGCCCGTGCCCGCCGCAAACAGGGAGATGAGACCCTGACGCGCGGTTTCCTGGCCGTGGCCAATGGCGATGGCGCCGAGGCCCGCCGCCAGGCCGCCAAGGCGCTCGACGTCTGCGATAATGTCGCGCTCGTCCGCATCCTGACCGCCATGGCGGCCGAACAGTCGGGCGATGACGCGGTGACCAAAACCGCCTATTCCGCCATGCTGAATGTGCCCGAACTGAAGCTGGCCGGCCTCAAGGGCCTGATGCAACTAGCAAAAGGCCAAGGCGAAAAGACAGAAGCGATCCGTCTGGCCACCGAAGCCTACAACCAGTCAAAACCAGCCATGTGGGCTTTTGAGACCTTGTTCGAGGCCCGTCTCGAAGCCGGTGAATGGGCTGAAGCGCTCGATCTGATCGATGGCGCCCTGAACCGCAAGCTGATATCGCCGATCTTCTCCGAGCGCGCCAAGGCATCGCTGATGGCCGCCTCGGCCGCGCGGCTTGAAACCTCTGACGATGCTCAGATGCGCGACCAGGCGCTCGATTACGCCCAGCGCGCGGCCAAGCTGCAACCGGCCTTCACACCGGCGGCGATCATCGCCGCGCGCCTGCTGAACAAGGCGAAAAAAGTGGGTCGCGCCGAGGATGTGCTGGAAGCGGCCTGGGGTGCCCAGCCGCATCCGGCCATCTGGCTGACCTACCGCGATCTCGTTTCCAGCGAGACGCCGAAGGAGCGCGCGCGCCGCCTTCAGGGTCTGATCGACCGCAACAAGGCCCACCGCGAAAGCCGGATGCTGCAACTGGAACGCGCCTTGCTGGCAGGATCGAAGCCCGACATCACCGCCGCCATGGCGGCCCCGGCTGATGACGCTACGGAAGACAGGCTGACCAAGCGGGTGAGCGGGCTGATGTCGCGGGGGCGCAGGCCCTGGGCGCCCTCGATGCCGCCCGTACCTGGGTGGCGCAGGCGGCCCTGGCGAAGGGCGAACCGGAATGGTCGGATATCGATGCCGAAGGCAATGCCTTTGCGTATGGCGCCTCGGACTGGAGCGATCTGATCCTGACCTTTGCCCGCAACGCCACCCTGGCCCATCCGCGCTATGAACGGGGGGAAAAGGGCCTGCCGGAAGTGCCGGACCTGTCGTCACGCTATGTGCCGTCCATGCCTTTCATCAAGGCGACGCGCAAAACGGCCGGCGGCAAGATCAGTCCGGTTCCGCAGCCGGACGATCCGGGCGATTACGATACGGCGATCACCGGGCAGGATCTGGATATGATCGCGGTGCCGCAGGTCAAGACGGCCCGTCCGCGCCGCACGTCGCCGCGCACAAAGAAATAGCTTTTAGGCCCTTGGCAAGGCGCGCGGAGATGTGTAATGAACGCGCCTGCTCGCAGGCCACGCGCCGCGACGCTGTTTCCGGGCCGCTTTAGCTCAGCCGGTAGAGCACATCATTCGTAATGATGGGGTCAGGTGTTCGAGTCACCTAAGCGGCACCACCCACCTTTGTGTGGAAAATTTCCCTTTAAAAACAACAAGTTAAACATTGCCGCCAAGGTGATGTGTATGAGTTTTTTCAAGGATGTGCACGAGTTTGTGTATGAGTTTTTGCTGTGGGTAATAGAGGTGAAATTCACGCACCTTGCCTAAATACTAGCATGACAATCAGTTACCCTCGCCTCGCCACGACTTACGCCGCTCCCAAAGCGCCTTCTCATATCTATCACCCTGAAAACATCGACCGTTTGATTGATGTTCTGAATGCTCACTTGGACGATGATACCAAGATGACGCTGGTCATGGCCATGCCAGGGCTACAGGGGCATTTGAAAGCTGGCGATCAGGGCGAAGTATAGCATTCACAAATCCTAAAGTTCGGTCGCCTATCTTGCCCCATTTGGAGGGGCAGAACATGACTCTGTATCAAGCGCTTCTTGTAATCACACTGGTCTGCATTTGCTTCTTTGTGTCAGAGACTTTTCAGTTAGTCTTGAAGACCGAACATCGCAGTCAGAAACGATGGAACTGGTCTTTTGGTTTGCTGATCTTGGACATGGTGCTTGTCAGGGTCTTAGATGGCGAATGGTGGCCATTGGCTCTATTACCTTCTGCCATCAAGGGAGTATCGACCCTGATTATGTGCATCGGTGTGTTCTTCGTTTTCGCGTGGGCCTTATAGGCGACGCAATGTCTAAAGTTCCGAGCAAACGGGTCACTTCCGCAGGGTCGGACTCCGATGTTGATTGCCCGACTGGCATTTGATCTGCGGGCAATTCTGTCGGCAAATTCAGCGTTGAAGACATTTGGCTCATAGTGGTTGCTTTCAAAACAGTTTGGCGAGGAGTTCGTCGTGGCTACGCACAAAAGCGCTAGCTAATGGCGAACCTTTTTTAACGGACTTTGCCGATTGAGCCACGGCGAGCGCATCACGTTGCCAGAGGCTGAAAAGGGTTGTGGTGACATCGGTTACGCGATCGATCAGCGCGGTCATATTGACGTCTGCGAGCGCGATTTGAGCGCTGGTAACTTCGTTGGAAGCTTCGAGTGTCTGCAAATTGGCCAGACGCCGCTGAAAACGTTCAAGAAGAAAAGGATCGGCGCCAGGATCGGCATCGATCGCCCGTCGAGAAGCGCCGATGATCCGGCGAAGCCGTCCTTGCTCGCCTTTGATGGCCTCCAGCGTTTGACGCAAGTCATTACGAAGGCGATTTGCCTGGAAGGCCTTGGCCTGTAATTCGCGGACATCTGCGGACACTTGCCGCACATCAAGATCGAAACGCATCTTTGCCTCGATGTCTGCCCCGGTCAGCTGGCTGAGCGGCCCTTGGGACCGGAAAAGTCTTTCCAAGTTCAGATCGCGAAGTTTATTCACCAGGTCGTGGATAGCCGACGTAAGGTCACGAACCGGACTTTGAGTCAGACTGTCTTCGGGCATCGGTACACTGCGGGCCGCCCGACCGAGAAACTCAATCGAAGCCTCATCGATTGCGATTTCACGCCGCTTCCGCTCGGTCGATAAATTTTGCTCTTTTGCTGCCGAGTTCAAGGCGCTCCCCCCTATGACGGTCTGCCAACAAATCGCATCTTCGGGTTGAATTCAGGTTAAGGGGGAGGGTTAACGAGGCTTATCCCATTACCGTTCGAACGCTAAAGGTAAGCTCCCGTTCAAAACCTGGCGAATGGCATGACTGCGGGCGAAATGGCCTTAGCGGAAGCGATGGCCCACAAATTGAGAGGCGAACTCAACTGAACAGCTACGGATAATTCCTTATTTGGGGTGAAGAGAGGCAGAGTATCATGCCCCTAGAGCTGATCTCCGCTGCTCTATCAGGCCGCAGCTCTAGGACAGGAATCGAATCAAATGGCTGTAATGGGATGGATTGGCTGCTCCCTTTGCAGAACATCGGCGCCACAGGGGCTGCGAACAGACTGATCCAAGTTATTTTTTGGCGGAGCCCCCTGCGCAACGCTGTGTCGCGCAGGGGTAGTTTTACTAGGCGTGGTGTTTCACCTCGGTAGCGGAGGTCGTGTCATTCTGGGCGCGCTTCTTCTGCGTCGCCTCCAGAATGACGGCCGAGATCGCTGGCAAGACGAGGAGTGTCAGGAAGGTGGCGCCTACCAGCCCGCCGATGACGACAGTGGCCAGCGGCTTCTGGACCTCGGCGCCGGTGCCGTGGGCCAGGGCCATGGGGATGAAGCCGATGGCAGGCACCAGGCCCGTCATGATGACCGGTCGAACCCGTTCAAACATACCGCTGACGATCGCTGTCTTGAGGTCAGCGCCGTTATCCGTATGGCTTCGGATATTGCTCATCACAACGAGACCGTTGAGGACGGCCACACCCGACAGACAGATAAAACCAACAGCGGCGGAGACCGAGAAGGCGATACCCGTCACGGCGAGGGTAAACACCCCGCCGGCCAGACCCAGAGGCACAGCCGCGAAGACGGCTATGGCGCGTCCGAAGCTGCCCAGCGCCAGATAGAGCAGGGCGAAGATGGCCGCGAAGCAGATCGGAACCACGAGCATCAGGCGATCGCCCGCTGCCTTCAGGTTCTGGAACTGACCGCCCCATTCGAGGTAAGAACCGGCCGGGATGGCAACGGCTTCGACCTTGGATTGGGCTTCGGCGACGAACGATCCGACATCTCGGCCACGGACATTGGCCTGGATGACGACGCGGCGCTTGCCGTTTTCACGTGAGATCTGATTGAGACCGTCCGTGAAGGTGAAGCGCGCCACCTGGCTGAGCGGGATGCTGCCGCCTTGCGGTAGGACGACTGGCAGTGCCATCAGTTGGTCCAGGCTTTCGCGGGTCTGCTGGGGCACACGAACCATGATCGGAAAGCGCCGATCGCCTTCGAAGACGACGCCAGCTTCACGACCACCCATTGCTGCGGCTACCGTGTCGGCGACGTCTTCGACGGACAGGCCGTATTGGGCGATAGCCGCCCGGTCGAACTGCACATCGAGGGTCGGGGCGCCGCCAGTCTGTTCGGCCTTAACATCGGCAGCACCGGGTATGGACTGCAAAACTGCCACAATCTTGTTGGCGGATGCCGACATCTTGTCGAGGTCGTCACCATAGAGTTTGATAGCGACGTCACCCCGCACACCGGCGATCAGTTCGTTGAAACGCAGCTGGATCGGTTGGCTCAGTTCATAGGCATTGCCGATCTGGCCGTTCGCAGCGGCTTCGACCTTGGCCACGACATCTGCCTTGGATTTCACATCCTTCGGCCATTCTTCGGACGGCTTCAGGATGACAAACCCATCGGAAAGATTGGGCGGCATCGGGTCGGTGGCGACCTCTGCCGTACCAGTCTTCGAGAACATCAGTTCGACTTCAGGAAGCGCGGCGACAGCTTTCTCGACACCCAACTGCATCTTGAGCGATTGCTCCAGCGAGGTCGAAGGGACCCGCGACGACGCCAGCGCCATGTTCTTTTCGTCGAGCTGCGGGATGAATTCCTGGCCGAGGGTCGTATAGACCAGGCCTGAGGCAATGAAGATGGCCGCACCGCCGGCGATGAAGCGCCAGGGCTTTGCCACGGCCATGTTGAGCAAGGGCGCGTAGAGCGTCTTGGTCCTGGCAATCAGCCAAACATCCTTTTCCGCCACCTTGCCGCGGATCAGCAGAGCGATCAGAGCGGGCACAAAGGTAAGCGACAGGATGAACGCGGCGCCCAGGGCCAGCATGATGGTGATGGCCATCGGGGCGAAGGTCTTGGCTTCGACGCCCGAGAAGGCAAACAACGGGGCGAAGACGAGGAAGATGATGGCCTGGCCGAAGATGGTCGGTTTGATCATCTCCTGCGCGGCCGCCATGGTTTCTTCCAGGCGCTCTTTGAGCGTCAGCAAACGGCCCTCGTGATGCTGGCGCTCGGCTAGGCGCCTTAAGGCATTTTCGATGATGATTACGCTGCCGTCAACGATCAGGCCGAAGTCGAGCGCCCCGAGGCTCATCAGGTTGCCCGGCACCTTCAGGACATTCATCCCCGTCGCCATCATAAGGAAGGAGAAGGGAATGATCAGGACGGCGATCAGGGACGCCCGCCAATTACCCAGCAGCAAGAACAAGGCGGCGGCCACCAGGATGGCGCCTTCGGTCAGGTTACGCTCGACGGTCGCGACGGTCGCATTGACCAGCTTGGAACGGTCGAGCGTGGTCGTCAGAGAAATGCCTGCGGGCAGAGATTTCTTGACGGCTTCCAGACGTTCACCGACCGCCTTGGCGACGGTACGGCTATTCTCCCCGATCAGCATCAGGGTGGTGCCGACCACGACTTCGTGGCCGTTCATGCTGGCGGCGCCCGTGCGGAGATCGCCACCGATGGTGACGTTTGCCACGTCGCGGACCGCGATACCGACACCATTGCGGCTGGCGACCTTGGCGGAAGCGATGTCATCCAGCGACCGGATGCGGGCATCCGCGCGAACCAGGAAGGCTTCGCCGCCACGGTTGAGATAGTTGGCGCCGGCCGCCGTGTTCGAGGCCTCAAGTGCCTTTGCTAGTTCGGTGTATGAAATGCCCAGGGCCGTCATACGCGCCGGATCAGGCTCGACGACGAACTGCTTTTCATAGCCGCCGATCGAGTCGATGCCGGCCACACCCTTCACTGTGCGCAGCTGCGGGGCGATAATCCATTGCTGAACGGTGCGCAGATATGCTGCTCGCGCAACATCAGTCGTCAGGCGCTCGCCTTCAGGCGTCAGGAAGGCACCGTCCGATTGCCAGCCGGGTTCGCCGTCCTTGATCTTGGCGCCCTTGCCACCGGGATTAGTGAAGTCGACGGCGTACATGTAGACTTCGCCGAGACCGGTCGTGACCGGGCCGATGGCCGGCTGGACGTCGGAGGGCAAGCTATCGCGGGCCTGCGACAGACGTTCACTCACCTGCTGGCGGGCGAAATAGAGGTCGGTCTTGTCGGAAAAGATCGCCGTGACCTGGCTGAAGCCGTTACGCGAAATCGAGCGGGTGCTTTCCAGGCCGGGAATGCCGGCCAGGGCCGTTTCGACCGGGAAGGTGACGCGCTTTTCCATTTCGACCGGCGACAGGCCGGGATCGACAGAGTTGATCTGGACCTGCCGGTTGGTGATGTCAGGGACGGCGTCGATAGGTAGCTTCATCAGTTGCCAGGCGCCGAAACCGCCGACGAGCAGCACGAGGACGAGGACCAGCCATCGCGCTCGAACGGAGAGATTGATAAGGTTCCCGATCATCCCTATTCCTCCTCAGCGCTTTTGCTGATTTCGGCCTTCAGGAGAAAGGCGTTCTTGGTAGCGATCGTGCTTCCCGAGGCTAGGCCCGAGGTAATCTCAACGCGGCCGGCGCTGCGCTGGCCCGTTACGACCGGCTGGGGCTTGAAGCCTTCAGTCGTCCGCACAAAGACTACGTCCTTGCCCTCTACCGATTGAACGGCCTCTTCTGGCACAACGATGGCGCCGGGATTTCCGGTAGAGCCGGAAACGAACAGACGGACACGCACACTGCGGCCGGGCACAAGGCCCGAAGATGGGGCATCGATAACGGCCGTGGCGGTACGCGTTTGGGCGTCAAGCGCGGGCGTCACGGACCGGACAGTGCTTTCAATCGTTTGGCCGTCGCCCAGATCAAGCGAAGCCCGATCGCCGGGAGTGACGCGGCTGGCGTCCATGGCACTGATGGACACCTGGACTTCCGTCTTGGCCGGATCGGAAACACGGAACAGCTCAGTCTCCGGCTGAACAGACGCGCCGAGGATGGCCGTCGCGGCCGTGACGCGGCCGCTGATCGGAGAAATGACGGCTGTGCCGCGCCCATTCGAGGTGACGCCGGCATTACTGGCGGCAATGCTGGCGCGGGTGGCATCGGCCCTGGCGGCTTCGGCTTCGGCAGAGGCGCGCTCATATTCGGAACGCGGCGTGACGCCCTGTTCGAACAGCGATTCTTCGCGGGTCAGGATCTGTTGCGCCAGGGTGGCACGGGCACCGGAGGCACGACGATCGGCGGCGATCTGGGCGGCCTCATTGCTGCTGACCAAGGCAAGGGTTTCGCCGGCCTTCACCGGATCACCCAGGCGTTTTAAGATTTGCAGGACCGTGCCGCCGGTCTTGGCGGTCAGTACAGCCTGGCCGGAGGGGCTGGATGTGACGGTGCCTTGCGCCAGCACTTCAAACGACAGACCGCCGGCCTGAACGGTTTCAACCGCGATGCCGGCGGCGCGAACAGCCTCCGGCTTCAGGGTTAAGGCCTTTGCCGCCGCGACCTCGGCCTCGGCAGCTTCGGTTTTTGGGGCGGCTGGGCCGGAGGTCAGCCTGGCGATGCCAAAGCCCAGCAGGGCGGCAACTATGACCGCAGCAGCGACACCGCCATACAGGGCTGTGTTTGATTTCTTTTTTGGGTAAAGTCGGGGCGCATTAGAGGTCTCCGAATGGTGTGGTGCCGGCCAGGTGGGCAAGTTCCGCTTCGGCGTTGAGCCGGTCCTGGCGGGCGGTAAGCGCCTGGGCGCGGGCTTCGGTAAGGGTGCGGCGGGCAATCAGCACTTCGCTGAGCGCCAGCTTGCCGGATTCGTAGCCGATACGTGTGAGGCGATAGGCTTCCTGGGCGGTGCGTTCACTGTCCTGAGCGGCTTTAACGCGAGCGAAGGAGGCCTTGAGCCGGGCCGAAGCCGACTGAATGTCGGCCTGGGCGTCGAGGCGGGCAATGTTGAGGTTTTGCTCGGCGGCGGTGAGTTCGCTGCTGATGGCGGCGATATTGCCCTTATTGCGGTCGAAGACCGGAAACGGTACGGACACGCCGCCGACGAGGGCCTGGGCATCGTCCGCCTGGAACTGACGCACACCCAGAGACAGGGTGACATCCGGCGTAGCGCGCGTCTGCTCAACCTTGACCCGCCGGGCGACTTCTTCCCGTTCGGCCAGGGCCACGAGATAGGCCGGCGAGGTCAGGGGATCGACCAACAGAACGGTTTCAGCGGTGTCGGCGTGTGCCAGCAGGCTGTCAGGGATAGAGGAGAATGCGACTGGAGAGTCGACCATCGCCGTCAGCTTGGAGAAGGCGGCGTCACGGGCGGCTTGCGCTTCACCGAGTTCGGCGCGTGCGGTCTCCACCGCCGTCTGGGCCTGAAGACTGCGCAGATCGGCTTCCTTCCCGGCCTTGACCAGGGCATGGGCGACGCGGGCATCATCTTCAGCCAGTGATAAGGCCTCGGTCGCCAGTTGCACGCGCAGGTCCGCGACCTCCGCCGCGCCATAGGCTTCCGCCAGATCGAACGCGAAGTCTGCTTCAGTCTGGCGAGCGCGAGCGCGCGAGAGCTCGACGCCGGCACGACCAGCATTGATGCGGGCGCTGCGTTTGCCACCCAGTTCCAGGGTCTGTTCGACCGAGGCAGTAGTTTCGGTCAGTTGCGTGCCCTTGTAAGGGCCGTTGCCGCTGAAGTTCTCGCTTTCGATCGAGAGGGTCGGGTTGAGGCGGGCACCGGCCTGGCGGGCTAAGCCTTCGGCCTGCGAAATACCAGCCTGAGCGGCTTTGAGACGCGGGGCTGCATTGGCCTGACGCAAAAGGTCTGGATAGGACGGCGCCGGATCGGCAGCCGCGATGACGGGCACGAGCGCAATCAGGCTCGTTCCAGGAAAAGCGCGCGCAGCGCCTTCCCGCATGGAAATGACATGGAATTTTCCTCGAAAATGGAACCGAGCGCCAAGCATTGGCGCGCACGACAAAATATCGGTTAGATTTTCGGGGGTTGGTCTGCGGAGGATGGCGTGACGTCCTTGATCACAGCCGTGTAGGTGGGTGATCCTGAGCGCTTGCCGCTATGCAGCTTGGATATGTCGCAAAAATCGGAGATCATGGGACCAAACTGATAATCGGCATGGTGATGATGATGCAATCCATCAAGCCGGTCATGATCGCCGGTCTCATTGTTGGCGGAACAATGCTCGACGTGCGTATTGCACGGTGCCGTCCAGCCACCATCCGGCAAGATTTTCTCACCCTGAGCCAGATGGGTAGCCGTCATAACATTCGCTTGCGCGGACGCGAGGACGGAGCTGATCGCCAAACAGGCCAAGGCCGTGACGATCAAAAGGCGCATTAGCCGGGAAAAGTCGGGCCGCATTCTGATCATGACGAAAGCTTGTTTAGGAAATGCCTGTGAGTCAATATGTTATTTGATAACTCAGGCACACCGACTTTCTCCACTGTTTCTTCTGTCGCCACTCGATTGCACGCGTTGACTGCAATACGCGCGAGGGCGGATCCGATTAAAATCACCGCAGTCAAACTATTTCGCCAAACGCGTTCATATGGCATCTGAAACGCACCGACCATGTCAGCCCGACTGATCTGATCTCCGCTTTGCTGAATGCCAAGTTCCCGATTCATGAGCCGATGTAAACGCAATTCAGTTTCAGGTTAAGGTAGTCGTCGAGCCCGTAATGCGAGCCTTCTCGTCCCAAACCGGATTCCTTTATGCCACCAAAAGGGGCTACCTCGGTCGAAATCAAGCCAGTATTAACTCCCACCATACCACATTCAAGGGCCTCGCTTACTCGACAGGCGCGTGCGATATCCCCTGTAAAAATATAAGCCGCCAGGCCCGCGCGGGTATCATTCACCATGCTGATCACTTCGTCCTCCGTATCGAAGCGAACGAGCCCGGCCAAAGGTCCAAAGGTTTCTTCCTGATTGAGACGTGCATCCCGACGTACGTTAGTCAGCACGGTCGCCGACACAAAATGCCCGCGCAGATCCGGCGGGGTCGCCTGGGCGATTATTTTCGCGCCCCTCTGGACGGCGTCATTAAGATGGTCGTGGAATTTGGCAATGGCGCGACCGTCAATCAGAGGGCCCTGATCGGTCCTGCCAGCCAGGCCGTCTCCGATTGTGAACGCCTCGACACGCGCCGCCAGGCCTGCGGCGATGAGGTCATAGATGCCGGACTGAACCAAAATCCGGTTGGCGCAGACGCAGGTCTGGCCTGTATTGCGGAATTTTGAAGCGATGATGCCCGAAATAGCCGCTTCCGGATCGGCGTCATTAAACACGATAAAGGGCGCATTACCGCCGAGTTCGAGAGAGACCCGTTTAACGGTGCTCATGCAGTTCGCAGCCAGTTTTTTCCCCACGGGTGTTGAGCCAGTGAAAGTGAACTTGGCGATGCGCGGATCACCCGTCAGCACATCTCCAATGGCTTGCGGCTGGCCGGTGATGATATTGAACACGCCGTCCGGGATGCCCGCCTCCTGCGCCAAAACACCCAAGGCCAAGGCAGAGAAAGGAGTCAGTTCTGACGGCTTGAGCACGAGGGTGCAACCGGCCGCGAGTGCGGGGGCCACCTTTCTCGTGACCATGGCGGCCGGGAAGTTCCACGGTGTGACCGCCGCGACGATACCGACCGGTTCCTTTGTCACCGTCAGGCGCATATCCGGCAAATGGCCGGGAATCACGTCGCCATAGGCACGTTTGCCCTCCTCGGCAAACCAGTCGATGAAACTGGCAGCGTAGAGAATTTCGCCTTCCGCCTCATGCAGTGGTTTGCCTTGTTCCGCCGTCAAAAGGCGTGCGAGATCAGTTTTGTGTGCCAGGATCAGTTCATACCAGCGTCGCAGAATGGCGCCGCGCGCCTTGGCCGTCATCGCTTTCCACGGACGAAAGGCGACCTGGGCCGCAGCAACGGCCGTCAGGGCTTCGACACGCCCACAGTCGGGCACTCTCCCGACAAGGGCCAGGGTCGCCGGATTGCGCACGGTAATGTCGGTTTCTGTCGTGATCCAAAGGCCGCCAATAAGGCAGGCTTCACGCAGCAGGTCGGGGCGGGCCAGCCCGAGCGATTTTTCCATAATATCGTTCATATCTTCAGAGCCTTTTCCAGAATGGCCAAGCCTTCATCGAAAACTTCGTCTTCGATAGTCAGCGGCATCAGGAACCGAAGGGTCTCCCCATGGATACCGCACGACAGCAGAATCAGACCCAGCTCGCGGGCCCTGGTCGTCACGGCCTTCGCCGCGGCGCCGTCCGGCTCATTGCCGCCTCTTTCTCTGACAATATCGAAGGCTATCATCGCGCCCAGTCCGCGTACGGCGGCGATCGGCACCAGATCCTCGCGCGAGGCCCAGGCGGTGAACTGCATCCGCATACGCTCACCCAATATGTCGGCGCGTGAGAGCAGGCTTTCGGCCTCAATCACATCAAGCACAGCCAATGCCGCGGCGCAGCCGACCGGTGAGCCACCGAACGTGCCGCCCAGGCCGCCCGGCTCGACCGCATCCATCAGGTCCGCGCGGCCCATTACGCCCGATAACGGAAAGCCGCCAGACAGCGATTTGGCCATGGTAACAAGGTCAGGCTCGATACCGAGATGTTCGATGCCGAACATCTTGCCGGTCCGGGCAAAGCCTGTCTGTACTTCGTCGGCGATCAACTTGATGCCATGCGTATCGCACAGGGTGCGCAGGGCGGTCATCAGTGTCTTGGGCGCAACGTGGAAACCACCTTCGCCCTGTACCGGCTCGATGATGATAGCGGCGACCTGGCCGGCATCGATATCGCAGCGGAACAGCATCTCCAGTGCGCGCAGAGTGTCGGCGATCGTCACGCCATAGTGGGCGATCGGCATCGGCAGATGCCACACCTCGCCAGGCAATGTACCGAAGCCCTTCTTGTAGGGATTGACCTTGCCGGTCAGGGCCGAGGTCATCAGGCTGCGGCCATGGAAGGCGCCGGAAAAGGCGATCACGCCATTACGGCCGGTGGCGGCACGAGCAATCTTGACGGCGTTTTCGACCGCTTCGGCGCCCGTGGAGAACAGGATGGTCTTGGCCGGACCGGAAAACGGCGCCAGCGCGTTGAGCCGCTCCGCCAGTTCGATATAGGGTTCGTAAGCCATGACCTGGAAAGCGGTATGGCTGAACCGCGCCAGTTGCGCCTCGACCGCCGCGACCACTTTCGGATGACGATGGCCGGTATTGAGCACGGCGATGCCGCCGGCGAAATCGATATAGCGCTTCCCCTCGGCGTCCCAGATCTCGGCGTTTTCGGCGCGGGCAGCGAAGACCGGTGTGGCGGTGGCGACGCCGCGCGGCACGGCGGCTTCCCGGCGCTTGAGCAGGGCGGCATTGCGGGTGACAGGTAAATGCGTATCCATGATTTTGTATCCTGAATTTGGGTAAGGTTTGGGCGTCGGGCGAAGAAAATTCGCTCGCTTGATAGGGAAATCTTGAAATTTTGTGAGTTATTCCAGGGATGCTTCTGACTGTCTTCCCTGTCGGTCGAGCGCCAGCGCGGGCAGGACCATGGCGATCATGCTGACGAACAGCGCTGCCACGGTCAGGTTGATTAGCAGGCCATAACCGAGCTTGGCGTTGACGATCAAGGCGGCAGCGAGCGGACCGCTGGCCAGCCCCATCTTGGAGAAGAAGCCGCCAAGCGCCGCCATCCGCCCCTGCGGATCGAAGGCCGCGCACATGCCGAGCAGGTAGGGAATGACGAAGGCCCAGGTTATGGCGGTGAGGATATTGGCCCAGAAATAGACATCCAGGCCGTGCACGCCATAGATCCAGTGAAAGGCGAAGGTGCCGCCAAGCGTCAGCACCAGCCCGGCCATGGCCGGCAGCAATCGCCCGAAGCGGAGGCCCATGACAATTACGAGGACCGAACCCAGTGTGCCGATCCAGTTCGCCCAGCCGAGCGCACTGGTCATCGGCTCAAGGTCGAGCCCGGCGTCGCGGCCCAGGCCGATGATGAAGGCCGCCAGTCCCATGTTCGCCGCCTGGAATGTGAACATGGCAACGAAGGTCAGAATCAGCGGCAATAGCTTCATCGGGCCGGTTTTTTGCAGGGGATCGACCGCCGGCCGCTCATAGGGTGCCAGGAACGGCACCATCAAAAGTGACATCAGGCTGAATGCCGCCAGCGACAGGAACAGCACGCCGAAGCCGAAGTGCGGTACCAGGCGCGGCAGGTACATCAGGCCGAGTCCGCCCAGTCCGAACTGCACCACCAGCAGGACACCGAAAACCTTTTCCGGCACCTTGGTGCGCGAAATGACGCCGTAGGAAATGCCGACCAGAAGCCCACCCATCAGGCCATGGATGAAGCGCAGGGCGATCAGCAACGGCGCCGTATGAACGAGCAGCGAGCCGGTGTCCATAGCCATCAGCAGACCGAGCAGAATTACAGCCGCTCTGCGCCAGGGTACGCGTTTCACCAGGAAGACCGCCGTCAGCGCTCCTATCGCCGCGCCATAGACATTGGCTGAAGCGACCATGCCGGCGTCCTTCGCCGAAAAGCCGAGGCCGCTCATCAGGCCGTCGACAATGGCCGACATGATGTTGACGTAGAACAGACCGGCCGTGGCCATGAAGGCCAGAAAGACGCCGGCCAGCAGGCTGTCCTCTCTCGCGTGCGGAAGCCGATTCATGCGCAGAGTCCCCTGATTCGGTTGGCCGTCCTGACGGCTGCGGTCCAGTCGAACTGCTTGCTGTCGCCGTAAAAATAAAAGGTGATGTCATGCGGCAGCAGGGCCACGGTGATGCCGCCGAAACCGGACATAAACGGCACCCAGACGGCATGGTCGCAGCCGATCACCGGGGCGATATTACGTGCCCAGAATCCATGCTGATAGCGGAAGTCAGGTGGATAGGCCATCAGGCCGCGCTTGTCGGTTTGCTGCAAGGCCTCGGTGCGCAGCAGCGGATCGAGGCCGGTGCCGTCATCGCGCAGCCAGTCGGCGATACGCAGGATGTCGTCGCGGCGATAGACGAGACCGTAACCGGCGAAAGGTTGGCGCGCGGCGTCGCTTGTGCGCTGGCTATAATCGAGGCGCTCGCTTAAATTAAGCCCGTCCCACACCGGCCGCAACGCGTCGTCGTAAAAATCGCCGCCGGTCTTTTGCCTGTAGAAGGCCTGCATAGCCGCGCCCAGCACATAGGTATCGGTCGTATGATAGACGAAAGTCGTTGCCGTCGCCACTTTGCGCGGATAGTGGCCGCAAGCAAAGGCGACCTTGCCGGCATGGTCGGCCGGCATGAAGAAGCCGGCCATGTCGTCGCTGTCTTCGTCGGCTTCGTAGGCATCGCTGTCGTAGCGGCCGGTCGCCATGTCGAGTGCATCAATGAATCGGACATCGCCCCAGGCGGCGCATTCAGGCACATAGTCGCTGATCTTTGCCTGGCTCACGCCGGGATAGAGACCTTCCAGCCGCATCAAGCCAGTGCCGGCGAAGATCGACTTGGCGGTCGAGAATGATGGCAGGTCGATATCGGCGCAAAGAGGGGTGTTGCCCGCCCGCGTGGCGCAGTCCGAGGCATAGACCGTGCCGTCGATGACAAAACCATAGCTGGTCGGCGGATCATCGGCCACGGCACCGCCGAATGGTTTGGCCAGCGGCCCTTTGTCGGGATGGAGGTCGGCCAGCGGACGAACCGGCAGGTGGCGCGCCGCGTTGGTTTGGCGGCGGGCGACGATCCGGGCTTTGTCCGCCGGCATGCCGGGCGTGAAGCCAACACGCATCGTGCCCCACAGGTCGAATTTGAAATAGGCGCAGGTTTCCGAGGCGAATTCATAGACAGCGAACGGCTTCAGGCCCGAACGGTCGAAGGCCAGGCTGAGCAGGCCGTTGTGCAGGCAGTTGGCCGATGGTTCTTTGAGGGTGATCGGGAAACTGATGCGCCCGCCCTCGCCACCATCGGACCAGATATGGCCGGGGCCGATCAGCACTTCCCAACTTTCGGCGCCCTCATTCAGCGGCCCGGAGATGACCGGGTAGAGATGGTCTTCGTCCTGTACGATATCGAAACTGAAGGCGGGCGGTTGGAGCGCCGCACCGTTGCTCAGGCCGTAGGCATGATCATTGGCCACCAGCTTGTAGCCGCCAACCTGCGCCGGCGTCAGGGTCAGTCGGCCCTCGAAGGCGACGGCGGCATCGAAAAAGTTGGCGTCGGCGGCCTCGTTGCCAGTCATGGCCGGGGCCAGTTGCGTCATGGCGACCGGAGCGCGCAATTCCACCTTGCCGGAGAACACCGCAGGGTCGAGCGCTGTCAGTCCGACCATCAATGACAGCCATATCATACCAGACCACCTTTACGCAGAATATCGGCCAGCGGCGCCAGTTCGCTTTCATAACGGCGCCACAGGCCAACCGAGGTGTTGTAGACCGGCTGGCGCACCTGGGCGGCGCTGGCCGTGGCGGCGGCCTGACGGTTCTCGTGGAAATTCAGGCAGGCATCCTGCCAGTCTAAACCCAGCGCGGCGATCAGCCGGCGCGTTTCGCCGGCGCAGTCAGCGACCATGTCCTCGTAGTGGATGTCGAAAATGCGTCCGGGGGCAATGGTGCGCCAGTGGCTCATCAGGGTGTCATGCGCCAGCATGTATCGCCCGATGTCCGTCAGGTCGTAGGAATAGGGACAGCCCATGCGGAACAGGGTCTTGTAGAGAGCATAACCGTTATCCATCGCGTCGCGCCGCAGGTGGACGATTTTCGCGTTGGGCAAGGCCTTCAGGATCAGGCCGATATAGAGATAGTTGGCTGGTGTCTTGTCGATGAAGTGCGCCCTGGTGACGCCATAGCCTTGCGCGGAAGACACATAGGCCGCGCCCAGCGCCGCCGGATCAATGTCGCGCGCCGCCTTCACCAGGTCGATCTTGCCGGCGGTCCCTTCGGCCAGACGCACCAGGCTGAGTGCGAAGTCGTTGATTTCGCCCAGGCTCTGCACGCTGTCATGCGAGGAGATGATGCGGTCGATCAGGGTGGTTCCAGACCGCGGCAGGCCCATCACGAAGATCGGTGCCGGGTTGTCATGGCCGGTGCGTCCGTCATTCAGCCAGGTGGCGTCGAAGGTGCCAGCGATAGCCCGCATAGTGTCGATATCCGCCTCCACGTCGTAGGACATGCGGCGGCGGCGGTGGTCAGCGCCGCGCTTGAGGTAATGAAACGACCGCTGCCAGTCGCCCAGGTCTTCCAGTTCCTTTGAGAGGGCATAGCCGAGCTGGACCTCGCCGCGGCCGGCGCCGCGTCCGTGGATCAGCGCCTCCAGCGCGACGACGTGGTTACTGTCGCGCGTCTGCCGGCGCAGGGTCGAACGGTTCTGGTAGGCGTCGTAATCGTGGATATCGAGCGCGATCACCCGGTCGAGCAGGCTTTCAGCCTCTTTAGTTTCCCCGACTGCGATCAGCGCCGTGGCGAGATTGTATAACGCCGACGGATCTTGCGGCCGCAGCGCCACCGCCCGGCGATAGACGCGAACGGCCTCGGCATTCTGCTGGCCGAACATGAGGTGCTCGGCGATGTGCTGGAGCAGGATCGCGTCATTGAAGTGCGTTGCTTCCATCGCCCGCAATTCGGTGAGTGCCGCCCCGACACGGCCGGTTCGCATCATCGCCGTGATCGGGGCGAGAATGGTGCGCGGATCGAGGGAGGTCGGGACGGCGCTCATGATCAGAAGTTGTAATCGAGAGTCAGGCCGACGGTGCGCGGTAAGGAGATGAACTTCTTGTTGCCGTTGCCATAATAGCCTTGCGATGGCGAGGTTCCCATATAGGCTTCGGTGAATTCGCCGGTGATGCCGGGATCGTTGAACAGGTTCTTGACGTAGGCTGTGATGGTGATCTTGTCAGTGGAAATCGCCGATGACAGGTTCCAGAGGCTGAAGCCTTCCAGTTTGGTATTGTACTTGGGACCGCCCAGGGCATTGCGCGTGCTCGACTGGTAGGAGCCCGACAGGCGGTTGCTCCAGGTCAGACCGTTGCTTAAGGCGCGCGTGTCGTCGAGCGCCACGGTGAAGGCGTGTTCCGGCGCGCCCGGCAGTTGCGAGCCGGCTGTGGCCAGGACCGTATGCGCGGCTGTCGGTGACAGCAGATCGTCGGTCAGTTCTGCATGGGTATAGGTATAGCCCAGGCTGTAGCGCGTATGTGCGCTGAAACGGCCAGCGATGCGGCCTTCCAGGCCGTAAGTCTTGGCCTTGTCGCCATTGACGACGGTGTAGAAGCCCCAGTTCGGCGTTGCCGTATTGAGCTGAATGTCGCTCCAGTCGACGTAGAATAAGGCGGCATCGTAGGTAATACCGTTGCTGACACCTTTCAAACCGGCCTCATAGTTCGTCACGAAATCGGACTTGTAGGTTTGCCACGCCGGGTCTTCGGCGAATGTGCCCGTAAGCGGGACGGCATTGGCGCCGCCGCGGCGATAACCCTGAGACACGGTCGCGTAGGCCAGGCTGCGCTGGGTTAGCTGCCAGGACGCATTGAGTTTGAACAGGGGTTTGTTTTCCTTGGTGACGAAACGTGCAGTCGCCGGGGTGAAGCCCCACAAGGGTACACCAACCGCTGTGTCGTTCACCGCCTTGTTGCTGAAGTAGCGTAAGCCGCCTGTCAACTGGAAGGCCGCGGTGACATGCCAGGTCAGTTCGCCGAAGATGGCCGTGTCGGTGAAGGTTTCCTGACGGTCGTAGGCAAAGTCCTGGTCGGTGGCGACGATCGACGGGTTCCCGTACCAGCGGGCGAAGCCGCGCAGGTAGCTTTCCTGAGTCGCTTGCAGTTCCTCCCGCTTGTAAAAGGCGCCGGCCACCCAGTCGAAGGTGCCCCCGGCTGCTGAGACGAGACGCAGTTCCTCGACCAGCGACTTGTCCTGGTAGCCGCGAACGGCTGAGGCCATAGGACGCGGATAGTTGTAATAGAAGCCCAGGAAGCCCGCCTTGGCGTAGAAGCCAGTGTTTTCCGAGACGCTCTCGCCCTCGTGGTTGGTATAGGCAGTCGAGGAGGTCAGGGTGGCGAAACCGAGGTCGATATTGGCTTCCAGCGCGGTCATCTCGACCTTGCGTGTCGACGGCTCCAACTGCACTGACCCGTTCTCGTACTTCTGGTACTCTCGGCCGTAACCATCCTGGCCCACCGTCATCTGCCGGCGACCACCAACCTTGTCCGACTGCTCGGCATAGGTCAAGGTGGCGTCGAAAACGTCGTTCGGCTTGAACAGCAGGGCAGCGCGACCGTACCAGACGCCGACACGGTCGGCGTCCTTTTTGCTGTAATAACTGGCGGCGTTGTCATTGACGCCGTTGGGGGCTTCCGGAATGCCGTTGGCGTCGAGCTTGTAGAGGTTGACATAGTCGGTCAGGCCGGCGAGATCGAGGCGACTGACATTGGCACGCAGGGCCGGGGTGTCGCCGAGCGGCACATTGAGTACGCCGTCGAAGGAATAGCTCAGGCCGCCGGAACCATCGGTGGTCGAGACGCCGGTGCCGAGTTTGCCTTCGGTGACGCCCAGCTTCGGCGCCTTGGTAATGTAGCGAATGGTGCCGCCGAGCGAACCCGAACCGTAGAGCGTGCCCTGTGGTCCGCGCAGAATCTCGACGCGATCGAGGTCGCGCAGCAGAAAGTTGGCGAACAAAGGCGTGTCGTTGACATAGGTTGAGACCGGCGAAACGGCCGAGACAACATAGTCGCCCAGCGCGGCGCTGTCGGTATTGAGACCGCGAATGACGACGCTGTTCTGGACGCCCTGGTTGCGGTAGCCGCGGTCGACCAGCGACACGCCAGGTACTGAACGCAGCAGTTCGGCATTGTCGGCCACCTTGGCGGCTTCGATGGCATCGCCCGAAACGGCCGAGATATTGTAAGGCACGCTCAGTTGCTTCTGGCTGCGGCGGGTCGCGGTCACGATCACCTCAGTAGAATCGTTCGCCCCATCCTGGGCAAAGGCGGGTGAGACGGAGGCCGTCATGGCCGTGGTCAAAAAAGCCGCAGCCATGAGGGTGGTCAGTGCAGTTGTCTGCTGAAGCGTAAACTTGGTCATATCGGTCCCCTGAATGAATGTCGTGTTGATGTATGCGTCTGTCTAGTTCTTGTTGGACGGTTCATCCGTCTTTGGTCTTTTTGCGGTTTTCCGGCCCTGGGGTTTTTCAAGCGGACCCAGGGCCATGAGGGCTTCGGGAATGCTGCGGTTTCCTTCGTAAGGCGGGAAGCGTATGTCGCTGTCGCGAAAGCTCTTGAGCGGTTGCCCCAGGCCGTGCCAGCCGCGTTCGCGGACCCTCCGGACGTGTTCCATATCCAGTTCGAACGCCATGATCTCACGCCCTGTGCCGGCCTGATGGATCAACTCGCCGCCGGGGCCATAGGCACAGGACAGCCCTACGCCCAGTTCTCCGGCTACATTAATGTCGATAAAGTAGCATTGATTGGTGATCGCGGATGCGCGCGCAATGGCGAGTTCGGCTTCACGATCTATGGTATTGGTCATGGTGGGGTGAAGAATGACCTCGGCGCCCATCCAGACGAGCGAACGCGTCGTCTCGGCAAACCACATGTCGTAGCAGATTGAGATGCCGAAACGGCCGACTTCCGGTACGTCAAAGACAACAAATTCCGACCCCGCCTCGACGCCGGTCTCATAGGGCAGGAAAGGGAAGATTTTGCGGTAACGGGCAACGACCTCACCCTTTGGGTTGATTACGGAGGCGGTATTGTAGACCAAGGCTCCGGATTTCTCGTAGATTGATCCGGGGACCAGCCAGATGTCGAGTTCCCGTGCAAGATTGACCATGCGGTCTTCCGTGGGGCCCGGCAGGGTTTCCGCCTGGGCGGTATTGGCGCCAAACATGGCGAGTTCGCCAAGCACGACCATGTCGATCCATGGAAAACGCGTTTTGACCAGCCGCACCTCTTTTTCGATGACGGCAGTATTGTCCCCCTTGTTGAGGGAGAGCTGCAGGGCGGCGACGGCGAAAGAACGCATGGAAACTCCTGTTTGATGTCAGGAGAGTGACGGTCTTGTGACGGTCGCGGTAGCACCAGTTTCGGGTGATCTATGAGTCCAGTTGTGAGGTGTGCGCTGGTGTTTATCGAAACTGGACCTAAGCGCTGAGGTCGGCCTCATCGGGTCGGATATAGATGGCGGAATCGACGATAAGATGCATCTCGTCCAGCCAGTAGATGCGCTTGTCGTCAATAAGGATATGATAGCGACTGACCTCGCCATAGGCCCAGCTTTTCCACTGACGACACCACCTGCCATCCTCAATCCACCAGCGGCCGGTATCGCAATCTTCATTGGCGTAGCCAGCACGGCCAGTCATGCGTCCATCCGGCAGAAGGTCGATTGTGCAGGGATCACTGTAGACCGTTCGGTAGAGAAAACTGCTGCCGCTCAGGGCCAGGCGTATAGCCGCATCTGTCGCCAGAACCTGGCCGGTTTCAAGGGGCAAGGCCGGGTAGCCAAGCAACTGACGAATACAATCACGCAGGATAGCCATGCCCTGCCGGATGCGTTCCAGGGACAACGAGGTGACGCCCACCAGGAATTCGTTCTGAGGTGCATCTGATGCGTAATAGGGAGCGGCGCTTTCGATCAGCACGCCCTTCTGTTCCGCCAGATCAATCAGCTTGTGCACGTCCAGTTCGGGCGGCCCTTGCACCCAATAGGTGGTGCCACCATGCAGCGGCATGATCGTCGCCAGGTTGCGCATATAGTGATTCAGGGCGTCACGGAGCGCCGTGCGACGTTCGCGGAACAGCTTCCCGACACGCATCATGGTGGCATCATAGTGCCCCATGGCCAGAAAGTGGGCGGCGGCGCGTTGAATGTTCATGGGCGGATGACGGATGAGCAGCCGGCGCAGGGCCCTTGCCTCGGCTATGACTTCGGGCGCTGCCACCATGAAACCCAATCGCAGGCCGGGTGACAAAACCTTGGACAGGCCGGCGACATAGATGACCCTTTGCCCTTGAGCCAGGCTGTAAAGAGATGGCAGAGTAGTCTCCAGATAGTCGGTCTCGCTGGCGTAATCGTCTTCAATTACGATCTGATCATTGGCCTCGGCGGATTGAAGCAGGGCATGGCGGCGTTCCAGCGACAGGGTCGCGCCAGTGGGATACTGATGGCTTGGCGTGACGCAGATGATTTGACTTGATGATAAGGTTTCATCAACGATCAGTCCCTGATCATCCACTTTTTGGTGGCGTATGCGGCCGCGATTTTGTGTGATGAGACGACGAAGATCGGGATAGCCGGGTTCCTCGACCGCAACAGTGACGCTTTTGTCGACAAGCATCTGCATCAGCAGGCTGAGGGACTGCTGTGATCCCAGCGTGATGAGTATTTCATCCGCTCGTGCGGAGATGCCGCGTCGTGACAATACTTTGGTGCGGATTTCCTCGATCAGCATGGCGTCATCGGCATCGCCGGCATCGACTGACCAGGCATTGATCTCGGCGACCGCAAGGGCACTGCGCATCGCATCCCGCCATTCGTGAACCGGGAAAAGCGATTCATCAAAAAGGCCGTCGATAAAGGGGTAAGGGTATTGGCGCCAATGCGGTAACCGCCGTGCCCACTGTTTCCCCGCCGTGATGCGATTTTTGAAGCGGCTTGACCATATCGAACGCCGCACCCTTTTTTCGTCCGGGTGAGAGGAGCCTGGTCGTGTCAGACCTGCCACCTGATCGATAGCGACCCGCCCTTTTAACAGGACCGGATTGACGTAAAGCCCACTGCGTTCACGGCTGATAAACAGGCCTTCATCGATCAGTTTCTGATACGCCAGGAGCACGGTATTTCGGGATAGCCCCAGTTGCGATGCCAGAGCGCGTGAAGACGGCAGACGCTTCCCCGGCGTGAAAGCCCCAGCTATGGCTGCCAGCGTCAATTGCTTACGTAACTGATCCTGAAGCGTCACTTCGCTCTCGGGATCAATATAGAGAAAGGGACTGCGCGCTAATTTAGCCATCCGGAAAGAAGACGAATTATAGTGAACGCGTCAAGATAAACCGGAGCGCAAGAGCGCCCTTATGGATGCGGGTACGTCTGGTTTGGGCGCAGAGTCACAAATTTTTAGAAACTCGAGTCACCTAAGCAACACTCTTCTTAAGATCTATTCCGTCTGGAACTTCGCCACATCGTCGAGCAGGCCCTTTACGGCCGCAGCGATGATCTGTTCGCCATCCGAAACTGTGGCGAGTGACGAGTCCGAACCGATGCGGCCATCGGGGAAGCGGTCGCGGTAATCGAGCGCGTCGCGGATCGGGCCATTGGGCGCAATCTGCGGTTCCATGGCGGCCGACTTCACGAAATCCGGATAGGCAGCGAAGGTGACGGCGATCTCGGATGGCGTGGCATGGCTGCCGTGCCCCTGCGGATAGAGCCGGGCGCACAGGCTGGAAATGCCCGGCAGATCCCACCAGTTGCGCAGTTTCAGGATGAACGGGCAGGGCTCGGCCGCATAGGAATAGTGCGAATAGATCTGCGAGAAGGTCGCCTCGATGGTGGCGACATTGCCGCCGTGGCCGTTGAGAAAATAGATACGGTCAAAGCCATGTCGGGCCAGCGAGTCCACCCAGTCCTCGATCGCCGCCATGAAGGTAGTGGGGCGCAGGGATATGGTGCCGGAAAAGCCGAGGTGATGCTGCGCCATGCCGATATTGAAGGTGGGGGCGATCAGAAGATCGCCCTCTTTTTCAGCGGCCTGGGCGATGATTTCGGGGCACAGCCAGTCGGTGCCGAGCAGGCCCATCGGGCCGTGCTGCTCGTTGGAGCCGATGGGGATAATGACGGTGCGCGAGGATTTCAGGCGCTCGTCGATCTCTTTCCAGGTGGACATATGCAGCAGCATGGCGAACTCCGACGTTTCAACTACTACGACCATACGCATCCGGAAGGGGCATAGGCAACCATTGCTGTCGCATTCTGCATCGCTTGAAGGACAAAACCCGTCCGTGGCGGGTTTTTTCGCATTGGTCTTATGGACTCCGCAAACCGCGCGGCATAAGTTCGCACCAACGAAAAAATACTCCGCAGATACCCCAGGAAATACCCAGATGAGTGACGAGACCCTGTTCCGCGTGCCGGCCGATTTCATTCGCCCGAAGACCCTGACGGCTGACGGGCTGGCGGCGCAGCACAAGCTGTTCGAGACCGATCCGGATGCTCACTGGCGCACATTGGGTGACGCCCTGTCCTGGATGCAGCCCTACACCCAGGTCAAGGACGTGTCGTTCAACCGCGAGGACTTCCGTATCCGCTGGTTTTACGATGGCGTGCTCAATGTCTCGGTGAATTGTATCGACCGCCACCTGGCGACACGCGGCGAGCAGGTGGCGC
Organism: Asticcacaulis sp.; assembly: GCA_024707255.1. Taxonomy (NCBI): domain Bacteria; kingdom Pseudomonadati; phylum Pseudomonadota; class Alphaproteobacteria; order Caulobacterales; family Caulobacteraceae; genus Asticcacaulis; species Asticcacaulis sp. The sequence continues at coordinate 1,921,479 of JANQAC010000001.1, forward strand.
TTATATTTGAGGGCGATGATCCGTCGGTCTCCTATACCGTCACCTACAATCAACTCGCCAAAGAGGTAAACAAGCGCGCCAACCTGCTGAAAAAATATGGCGTCAAGAAGGGTGACCGCGTCACGCTCTACCTGCCGATGGTGCCGGAAGCCGCTTACTTCATGCTGGCCTGTACGCGCATCGGCGCCGTGCATAATATCGTGTTCGGCGGTTTCTCACCGGACAGCATCGCCAGCCGCATCCAGGACTGTCGGTCCGATGTCGTTGTCACCGCCAATGAGGGTCTGCGCGGCGGCAAGATCATTCCGCTGAAGGCCAATGTCGACCTCGCCCTGCTGCAATGCCCCAATGTCCAGACCGTACTGGTGGTCGAGCACACGAAAGCCCATTACCTCAAGCACGGCGGCCGCGATGTCAGCGTGCCGGAAGCGCTGGAAGGGATTTCGGATGAGTGCGCGCCGGAGCCGATGAATGCCGAAGATCCATTGTTCATCCTCTATACCTCCGGCTCGACCGGCAAGCCCAAGGGCGTGCTGCATACCACCGGCGGCTATCTCGCCTGGGCGGCCTATACCCACAAGACCGCCTTCGATTACCAGGATGGCGATATCTACTGGTGTACAGCCGATATCGGCTGGGTGACGGGCCATTCCTATGTCGTCTATGGGCCGCTGGCCAATGGCGCCACCTCGCTGATGTTCGAGGGTGTACCCAACTATCCGGATAATTCGCGCTTCTGGAACGTGGTCGACAAGCACAAGGTCAATATCTTCTACACGGCCCCGACCGCCATCCGCGCCCTGATGCGCTTCGGTGACGAGCCGGTGACTTCGACCTCGCGCGCAAGCTTGCGCGTGCTGGGTACGGTCGGCGAGCCGATCAATCCGGAAGCCTGGCTGTGGTATCACCGCGTCGTTGGCAACGGCAATTGCCCGATCGTCGATACCTGGTGGCAGACCGAAACCGGCGGCCACCTGATCACCCCAGTGCCGGGCGCCACGCCGCTGAAGCCCGGTTCGGCCACCAAGCCCTTGCCGGGTGTGGTGCCGTGTCTGGTCGATGCCGAAGGGCAGGTGCTGGAAGGCGCAGTCGAGGGCAATCTGTGTATCGCCGATAGCTGGCCCGGCCAGATGCGCAGTGTCTATGGTGATCACCAGCGTTTCCTCGACACCTATTTTTCGACCTATCCCGGCAAGTATTTCACTGGCGATGGCTGCCGGCGTGACGAAGATGGCTATTACTGGATCACCGGCCGGGTCGATGACGTGCTGAATGTCTCCGGCCACCGTCTGGGCACCGCCGAAATCGAAAGCGCCCTGGTCTCGCACAGCGCCGTGGCCGAGGCCGCAGTGGTCGGCTTCCCGCACGATATCAAGGGGCAGGGCATCTGGTGCTACGTCACGTTGACGGCGGGGACTGAACCGAGCGAAGCGCTTAAAAAGGCCCTGCGCGACCATGTGCGCGGGGAGATCGGGCCGCTGGCCTCGCCGGATGTCATCCAGTGGGCGCCGGGCCTGCCGAAGACGCGTTCGGGCAAGATCATGCGCCGAATCCTGCGCAAGATCGCCGAAGGCCAGCCGGATCAGTTGGGCGATATCTCGACCCTGGCCGATCCATCGGTGGTGGCGGACCTGATCGAAGGCGCGAAGGGGCTTAAAGTCTGACGCATATGATCGATGACCAAATCCGAAAACCACGATAAGGTCCGTTTTTCGGAGGGCGGTGTCATGGTGAAAGAGCGGGTCAAATGGACGGCGGACTATGTCGCGCTGGGGCTGGCCGCGCTGGCCTTTGTGCTGCACGCGGCCTGCGCGGGCCGCTATGATGTGTTTCGTGACGAACTATATTTCATAGTCTGCGGACGCCACCCTGCCTTTGGCTATGTCGACCAGCCACCACTGATCCCGCTGCTTTCCGCAGGCTTCTATGCGCTGGGTCACAATGCCTGGATGTTGCGGTTGCCGGCGACCCTGGCCGCCGGCGCCCTGGTCTGGCTGGCCGTCCGCTTTGCCCGATTGCTCGGTGGCGGCACATTCGCGGCCGCCGGTGCGGGTATATGTGTCACGATTGCCCCGATGCTGATGGGAATTGTGGCCGTCTTCAACACGACCGTATTTGATCCGCTGGCCTGGACACTGATCGCTTATCTGCTGGTGAAGGCCGCCCGTGATGGCGACCGCTCGGCGCTCTTGTGGTGCGGCGTGGTGGCGGGGATCGATTTCGAGGCCAAGTACGCGCTTTACGTCTGGGCGATCAGTCTGGTCATCGGCCTTGCGGCGACGCCGGAGCGGCGGATTTTCCGCGACCGGATGCTGTGGCTGGGGGCGGCAATCGCCGTGGCTATTGGCCTGCCGTCGATCCTCTGGCAGGCGACGCATGGCTGGCCCTTCCTGGAACTGGCTGCCGCCGCGCGCGCCAAAAATACCGACATTCCGCCCCTGAACTTTATTATCAATCAGGTTCTGGTGATGAATCCACTGCTGGCGCCGGTCTGGATCGCCGGGGTGATCGCGCCCTTTGTTATCGCTTCGCTGAAACCTGTCCGCTTTTTGGCAATCGCCTTCCTGACCAGTTTTGCCCTGACGCTCATTACCCACGGCAAGGACTACTATATCGCCGCCACCTATCCGACGGTCTTTACACTGGGGGCCGTTGCCTGGACGCATTGGTTCGGGAAGGCCCGTGCCCGGATCGGTTTGGCCGCCTGGGGCGGGCTGGCCGTTGCCCTGTCGGTGGCGATATCACCGCTGGCCTTGCCGGTTTTGTCAGTCGAGGACTTGCGGGCCTATATCGCGCATTCGCCGTTCAAGCCGCAACAGCAGGAGAAAAGCTTCAAGGGCACCTTGTTGCCGCAGGTATTCGCCGATCAACTGGGCTGGCACGATTACACGGATCAGGTCGGTGCCGCCTGGCAGAAGATACCCGCCTCTGAGCGCGCCCGTACCGGTATCAAGGTGGAAAACTATGGCGAAGCCGCCGCTCTGGATATCTACGGCAAGGCCTATGGCCTGCCGCCGGCGCTTAGCGGTCATAATCAGTATTACCTGTGGGGACTGCGCGGTCAGAACCCGGTGAACCTGCTGGTGGTACAGAACAATCCGGATCGTCTGGAGCCATATTGCCAGAAGACCGTTATCTTGGGCGAGACCTATTCGCCGGATGCCATGGCTTATGAAAACGGCAAGACCATCGCCTGGTGCCAGGGTCTGAAGGTCGATATTGTAAAGCTGTGGCCGGAACTGAAGAATTTCAGTTAACTCGCTTACGCGGCCTTTATGATCACCACATAAAGTTACAACGCTGTTCTTATGGCGTCGGGAATAGACTTGTCTTCTTATAATATAAGGAGAAGCGTCATGATACCCGATGCCAGGGACAAGACACGCAAGCCCGAAGACGACCGCTTCGGCAAAAAGGTCTTTTCGCCCAATGAACTGAACCAGGCCGGTGAGGACAAGGAATATTTCCATCCTGATGGCGGGCACAAATTTCACGCCCCAAAGGATGCCAATGACCATGCGATCAAGCCCGATGTTGAGGTCACGCCGGACAATAAGGTCAGGCCCGTTCGCTAGGTTTTCAGCAGGCCACCGAGCATATTGCCAAGCCCGCCTTTTCCAGCAACCTGGCCCAGTATGTCGCCAATCCCGCCCTGCGGCAGTTGTCCGTTCGGCGTCAGGTGATCTATAAGGCCGGGCAGGGCGTGGGCCAGTTGCGAGCTGTCTATGCCCATGGATTTTGCCAGTCCGGCCACCTGTTCGGACCCCAAAACGGCTTGAATCTGCTCTGCGGAGATCGGCAGGTTGCCGCCAGTGCCGATCCACGACTGGACGACTTCTCCCATGCCGCCCTGCTGGAATTTGGCGACAATGCCTTCCAGGCCCCCATTGCCGAGATGGCCGGCGAGTTGATCAAGGTCGAGGCCGCCGGGAGCGGAAGCGCCGCCCATTAAATCGTCCTGCAGGCTCATGGCAGAAGCTCCTTCGCTTTTCGGATGGTCCGAATAGGCGCTTCATTTTGCGCTGCGTCAATTCACGACGTTTTTACCGCGCCATCTCTCCGCGCTTAACCGCGCCATACCACGCCCAGAGCAGGTGGGCGGCGATGGTGCGGTAAGGCGACCAATCGAGCGCGCGTTCGGCGCAATAGGCTTCGTTCGGGCGCTCCGGCAGATTATCCAGCCAGCCGACCGCCTCGCGCAGGGCGACATCGCCGACCGGAAACAGGTCAAGCCGGCCTTCGGAAAACATCAGATAGACCTCGGCGGTCCAGCGGCCGATGCCTTTCAGCGCCACCAGCCGCGTGGCCGCGTCTTCGATGGTCAGGGTTTGCAGCGCATCAGTATCGAAGCCGCCGGTGTGAAAAGCCTCAGCCAGGGCACGGGCATAAGCGATCTTCGGGCGCGACAGGCCGTAACCACGCAAGGCATCTTCGTCATGCGCCAGCAGGGCCTGCGGGGTGATGTCGCCAAGCCCGTCGCGCACCCGTCCGAAAATGGTATCCGCCGCCCTGACGGACAGTTGCTGTTCGACGATCAGGCCGAGCAGGGCCGGGAAACCGCCTGGACGTTTGCGATGCTGGATATGCGAAAAATGCTCGGTCAGCGGTTTGAGGCGCGGATCGCGGTCCGCCAGGTGTGCAAGGTGTTCCGGATCGAGGGGATTTGCGGTATTGGTCATGCCCTGTTTTAACTGTTCCCAGACGCAAATCTGTCAGGACGGTGCGCAAAAAACATCCGTCCAGCCTATGGCTGGTCAGGCAATGATACAACCCACCTGGGCCACGCGGTATTCGCGGCGCAGGGTATCCGAGACAATGCCGTAATTGCGCTTGGTGATGGTGGCTTCGGAGTCGTAGTCCGGCTTGCGGTCGGCCAGGCTGGCAATGGCGGTCACGGTTTCCGGCACTGAGGTATAGATGCGGCCGCGGCGCGGATTTTCCTTCAGGGTGATGCCCATGACATGCGAATTGTCATTGAGCGCGGGGCCGCCGATCAACTGGTTGAGGTCGCTTTTCAGCTCAAAGGTCTGGCCGGCCTTGGCCCAGGCCAGGACCGGTTCGCTGCCCTCGAAGCGCTTGGAATGTTTCATCATGGTGCGGCCGATCAGGCGCGCGGTCGCCTCACCGACTGTGCCGCCGGGATAGCCCGGCATGAAGGCGCGTATCCCCGGCTTGACATTGGCCGGGTCCGCCATCGAGAGCGGTCGCCCGCCGCCATCGGTCATGGCGATCAGATAGCCCTCATGGCCGGGAATGGGCCGCGTCTTGAAGGGGACAGCCAGGTTGCCGCCGATATTGAGGAAGGGGTGGGTGCATTTGCCGACGCTTTTTTCAGCCACGATCCATTCGCCGGTTTTAGAGATCGAGAAGGCCGTGCCGGTCATGACCTTGCGGTCGTCCACCGGCAGGTTGATGATCGAAGAGGCCGTGAAAGGCGTGTAGGTGGCGAAGAGGGACATTTCGCCGATTCCCGGCGGCGGCGGCGCCGGCGGCGCGTCGGAAACCTCATGCCAGCTTCCGGTCACCGTCACGAGGGCGGTGAGGGCAGCGGCGTAAAGGAGCCAGTCGAGTTTCATGGCCTGCGCCCTTTATGCGGCGACAGCAGCGGCGAGGACGAGGGCGGCGGCCAGCTTGGCGGAGACCAGCAGCACGGCGGCGGAAACCTCGCCCTCATTGATGCGGTTGGGCAGGCCGGCCAGCAGAAAGTCGACCAGGCGGAAGACGAACAGTTGCAGAAGGATGGTGGCACCGCCCCACAGCACGATATCGCGCACGCTTGTCGATGCGGCCATGGAGGCGGCCAGCGGAATGGCCAGGCCGATGATAACGCCGCCATAGGCCACGGCCGCAGCGGAATTGCCCTCGCGGATCTGGTGGATTTCCTTGTAGGGAGTCAGCAGCGAATAGATGGTGGCGCCGATCAGCAGCATCAGCAAAGTGACGCCGGCGTGCAGCAGGGTGATGGGAAAACCCGAAGCAAAAGCCTGAATTTCCGGCCGCAGGACCTCTGGCGACAGGAAGTTGAGATTGAAATTGTCAGGCGTCATTCTGGTCCCCTACACGCTGGTCTTCTGCGCGCCCGCTACATGCGAAGTTACCCATGTAACGGCCCGGCGCACTTTAGGGGTAAGTTCCCTGCAAGATCAAGGCCCCGCTGTTACGCCTGTGGATAAATTTTATATGACGCCGCGCATATCCATATAACGCAAAGGCTTAATCGATCATGCCACCGGCCAGGGCCGCGAAGGGCAGGCTCTCGCCGGCGGGCAGGGCGTCCTGATTTGAAGCAGCTTCCTCGCGCTGTTCACGACGGACCACCGAGGCGCGCTTCTTCTCGGATTCTGACTTCAACTGCCCGCAGGCCGCCAGGATATCGCGGCCGCGCGGGGTGCGGATGGGCGAGGCATAGCCCGCCTTGTTGAGAATGGCGGCGAAGGCTTCGATCGCGCTCCAGCTTGAGCACTGATAGTCTGTGCCGGGCCAGGGGTTGAAGGGGATCAGGTTGATCTTGGCCGGAATGCCCTTGAGCAGGCGCAGCAGGGCGCGCGCTTCATCGGGTGAGTCATTGACACCCTTCAGCATGACATATTCAAAGGTCACTCGTCGGGCGTTGGAAAGGCCGGGATAGGCGCGGATGGCCGCCATCAGCTCAGCGATATTGTACTTCTTGTTGAGCGGCACCAGCACGTCACGCAGCGGGTCATTGGTGGCGTGCAGCGAAATGGCCAGCATGGCCTGAGTGCGGTTGCCGAGCGCTTCCAATTCCGGCACCACGCCGGAAGTCGAGACCGTGATGCGGCGGCGCGAAATGGCGATGCCTTCGCCGTCGGAAATGATATCGATGGCGGCGGCGACATGGTCGAGATTATAGAGTGGCTCGCCCATGCCCATGAAGACGATATTGGAGAGCTGGCGGTCTTCCTTGGGCGACGGCCATTCGCCGAGGTCGTCGCGCGCCACCTGGACCTGGGCCACGATCTCGGCCGTGGTCAGGTTGCGCACCAGCTTTTGTGTGCCGGTGTGGCAGAAGGAGCAGTTGAGCGTACAGCCGACCTGTGAGGAGACGCACAGCGCGCCGGCGCGGCCGACCGAGGGGATATAGACGCTCTCGACCTCGATGCCCGGCGCCATGCGGATCAGGTATTTGCGTGTGCCGTCATTGCTGATCTGGCGCTCGACGATTTCCGGGCGCGCCAGCGAAAACTTTTCCCTGAGCAGGGCGCGCTGGTCCTTGGCGATATCGGTCATCAGGTCGAAATCTGTGAACCCGTAGTGATGCACCCAGCGCCAGATCTGCTGCATCCGCATCTTCGCCTTGCGGGCCTCGACCACACCCGATTCCACCAGCGCCTGCATCAGGCCGTCGCGGGTCAGGCCGGTGATATTCACCAGGCCGGTATTGGCGGATTTGACGGACAGGTCGAGCGTATGGGCCAAGATATGCGGCTTTCAGAAGAACATATGTGCGGGATTGGCGGACCCTATACAGGAAAGCCCGCGAAATGTCTAATTGCGCGGTTATTGTGCGCGTCGTAAGCTGCCGCAACTGATTTCGAGGACCGCATGACCCTTTCAATTAAAACGCTTGGTTTCGCCCTGGCCTTATCCGTGAGCCTGCCCCTGGCCTCGCAGGCCCTGGCCAGTCCGGAAACCGACGCCCTGTCGGCCTGCCTGATCCGCTCATCGACGCCGCAGGACAAGCTCGTCCTGACGCGCTGGGCGTTCGCCGCCATCTCGAAGCACGAAGGCGTGTCTGACCTGGCGTCGCTTTCGGATGCGCAGATGGCTTCTGTGGACAAGGCGGGCGGCGCGCTGTTTTCCCGCCTGCTGATCGAGAACTGCCCGACCGAGACCACGGCCGCCATCCGGAGCGATGGTGTCAAGGCGATCGAGACGGCGCTGAGCGATCTCGGTCAGTCGGCCATGCAGGACCTGGCCGGTGATCCGGGCGTTCAGGGCGCGCTGGTCGGCATGGTCGGTTATATGGACCAGGCGCGGCTCCTGAAGATGCTGAGTGACGCGGCGTCGAAATAGTTTGCCGGATTCTGATAGCGGCGGGGAACTGTCGTATTCAATCCTCATACGGCGGTGTTTACCTTTCGGATTGTGAAAGGAGACCGCCATGTCCGCAAAGAAATGGTCGAAAGAGGTCACCGAGCATTCCGATGCCCTGGACCTGAAGGCGCATGTCCTTGAATCGCACGATCCGAAGACCATCGCCAAATCGCTGAAAAAATCGGCGGAAGAAAGTCACCGCCGCAAATCGTCGCCATATCGTTCTGCCATGTCCATGCTGACCTTCTATATCAATCGCGCCGGTAAGAATCTGCCGGAAACGCAGAAGGATGTGCTTGAAAAGGCTAAGGACGAACTGCGCGAGTTATATGGAAAGGCTTGATTTTTGTCGCGCAATCTATCCAAAAAAGTGCGGTACACTTTATTGGATTGCGCTTACCGCCCGATATAGCGTTCCGGCTTGTGGAAGCCGACCATGACCCCGCTCATGGCGGCGGCGGAAATCACCGAAAACAGCAACTGGTGCGGATCGAGGATCAGGATCGACGCCGCCATGATAAGGGCGTCGCAGGCCAGTTGCGTCTGGCCGGCATTGATATTCTTCGTCTTTTGCAGATAAAGCGCCAGCACGCCGGTGCCGCCGGCGCCGGCGCCGTGACGTGCGAGCGCCAGTATGCCCATGCCGATGATTGTGCCGCCAAAGAGCGCGGCAAACAGCGGATTCAGGCTTTCCAGCTTGAAAGCGTAAGGCGCGTAATTGGCCATGCCCATGATGGCGAGATTGACGATCACCGTCTTGATCATGAAGCGCTTGCCCATGGCGGGCCAGGCGAAGAGAAAGAACGGTATATTGATCAGGATGAACAGCAGGCCGACCGGCAGGGGGGCGACATAGGAGAGGAGCAGGGCGATACCGGCCACGCCGCCGGTGGTCAGGCCGGCCGTATGCAGCATGACGATGCCGAGCGCAATAAACGAGCAGCCTATGGCGAAGGCGTAGACGTCCTCCAGCACCGTATGTTTCACGGTGGGGTAGAGGGCGTCCTTGCCGTCCTTGTCGATCAGTTGGCCGGTTGTCGTCGTCATCAGGCGGCGTCCATCAAAGGGGTTGGCCTGCGCGTTTCATTCCCTGTTATTTTGGTTTCTTATGACACAATTTTCGGGTGCTCGCTAGAGTGACAAACCGGGCAGGTCGGATCGGTGGCCAGTTTCACAATGCGTGAGGTCATATCCAGGCCATCGAAGATCAGGAGCTTGCCGCGCAGGGTCTCGCCGGCTCCGGAAATGACCTTAATCGCCTCCAGCACCGCCAGTGACCCCATGACGCCCGCCAGCGCCCCGACCACGCCGACCCGTTCGCAGGTTTCGGCATCGGGCGGGATTTCCGGCACCAGGCATTGGTAGCAGGGTGAACCGTCAAATGTCGCCAGTTGTCCGCTGAACCGCCCCAGCGCCGCCGAGACCAGCGGCTTTTTAAGTTCATGACAGACGCGATTGACCAGCAAACGGGTCTCGAAATTATCACAGCCATCGAGCACGACATCATAACGGCCAAGCACATCAGCGGCATTATCCTCGCTTAGCCTCAGGCGATGTATGCGGCAATCGCAATGCGGATTGAGATTGCTGAGATGCGTCGCCGCCGCCTCGGCCTTGGGGGCGCCGATATCCTTCGAGCCGAACAAGACCTGCCTTTGCAGATTGCTTAACGACACCTCATCATCGTCAATCAGGCCGAGCGTGCCGACACCCGCCGCCGCAAGATAGAGTGCTGCCGGCGAGCCGATGCCGCCCATGCCGACCAGCGCCACTTTCGCAGCCTTAAGCTTCATCTGGCCCTGGCCGCCGATTTCCTTCAGCACCAGGTGGCGGGCATAGCGGTCGATTTCATCATCTGTCAGCATGGCCTTCATATAGGCGCTGACGACTTGCGGAGCCACATCAAATTATTTACCGATGGGACAGATACTTTCCCCATTATTTGCAGGGTTATTTCTCATGGTTCCAGCATTGCGCCAGATGAGCGGCAGGCACCGCACGGAAGCGGGCGATGAAAGGCTGGGCACGCTCTTGGCCTTCGTGGCCGGCGCGATCAATGCCGGCGGGTTCCTGGCCGTTGGTTACTATACGTCGCACATGAGCGGCATTGTGTCGTCCATCGCCGATTTCCTCGTCCTGCATCGGTGGACGGCGGCACTGATATCGGTGCTGTCGGTCTTTTTCCTTCTTTTGTGGTGCCGTGACCTCCAGCCTGCTGATCAACTGGGCGCGCCGCCGGGGGCTGCACAGCGAATTCGCCCTGACCCTGATGTTGGAAGCGGTTCTGCTGCTTCTCTTCGGCCTGCTGGCCAGGGATGTCCAGGTGACGGTGGCGCTCCTGTGCTTCACCATGGGGCTGCAAAACAGCCTGATCACCAAGATTTCGCACGCCGAAATCCGTACCACCCATGTCACCGGCATTGTCACCGATCTCGGTATCGAATGCGGGCGCTTCCTCTTTGAACGCACCACCCACACCGAAGTGCGCTTTCACCTGAAAAAGGTCATCCTGCTCAGCCGCCTGCTGGTGGGCTTCCTGGCCGGCGGGCTTGTCGGGGCAACCGTGTTCAACTGGGCGGGGTTTATCACCGTCCTGCCGTTTGCCTTTCTGCTGGCGGTCGTCGCGGCCGGCCCGGTTTGGGATGACGTGTCGCAGAGGTTTCGCGGTAAAAGCTCTTGAACCGCGGCCGCAAAGCGCCCAAGTAACGCGGCATGACAGACTCAAACTTCCCGAACTGGCATGGCACCACCATCGTGGCCGTGCGCAAGAACAACAAGACGGTCATCGCCGGCGACGGCCAGGTCTCGATGGGGCCGACCATCGTCAAGGGTGGGGCACGCAAGGTGCGCACGCTTCAGGGCGGCAAGGTCATTGCCGGGTTCGCCGGCGCCACGGCCGACGCCTTTACCCTGCTGGAACGGCTGGAAGCGAAGCTGGAAATGTATCCCGACCAACTGGCGCGCGCCTGTGTCGATCTCGCCAAGGACTGGCGGACCGACCGCTATCTGCGTCGGCTGGAAGCCATGCTGCTGGTGGCCGACAAGCATACGGTCCTGACCATCACCGGCGTCGGCGATGTGCTGGAACCAGAAGATGGCGTGGCCGCCATCGGTTCGGGCGGCGTTTATGCGCTTTCCGCCGCGCGGGCCTTGCTGGATTACGAGCCCGATGCCGAGGTCATCGCCCGCAAGGCCATGAAAATTGCGTCGTCGATATGTGTATACACGAATGATCATCTGACCATCGAAATTCTATAATGAGTGGCACGGTCACCATAGAAGAGGCCATTCGCCAAGGTAAAAAGTCAGTATATGGCTTTGGGCGAATGCCGCTGATTTTAAACGCGGCCTTGGCTTTTCTATTTTACTGCCTCCAGGGTAGTTTGAATAGCCAGATCGTAAATGTGGCTCTTAACATTTCTTTGGTGACCCTGATACCGGCCTGGATTTTCATGTGGTTGTGGTGGTCGGTGCAGGTGCCGAAGTGGAAGCTTTGGGCATATGTCAGCGTCAATGACGTTGTTGCATTGAAAATTGCAGCGATCAAAGCTGGGATTATTTGGCCGGATAATCATATCTTTGAAAAGACTGAAATCTGTTCCAAAGATATTCGAGAGCAAATTCATCAACTTGAAGGGCGTGTGGGATGATCACCTTCCGGCCCCTCAAAGACAGTGACGCCGGTCTGCTGCTGATCTGGATGTCGTCGCCGCATGTTCAGCCGTTCTGGTCGACGGAAGGCTCGACGCCGGAGGATGAGGTCGAGACCGCGCTGGACCTGATCGGCTCGGATGAGGGTGCAGCCTTTATCATCGAACTAAACAGGCGTCCGATCGGCTATATTCAGCATTACGCTTGCGGCCCGGATCAACCGGAAGGCGCCTTGGGCATTGACCTGCTGATCGGCGATGTGTCGCTGACCGGCGAAGGTCTGGGTCCGCAAATCCTGTGCCAATTCGGCGATGACCTGCTGGCAAAGGGCGCAACCCGGCTGGTGATCGATCCGGCCAGTTCGAATGATCGCGCCATATCGGCTTTCCGCAAGGCCGGCTTTGAAATTTATGAAACACGGGACGGCGTCACGCTGATGTCCCGGAACCCGAAACTGAGTGCCTGAAAATGACAACCTTCTCCCCCCGCGAAATCGTTTCCGAACTTGACCGCCACATCATCGGCCATCACGATGCCAAGAAGGCCGTGGCCGTCGCCCTGCGCAACCGCTGGCGCCGCAAGGCGACCGATGAGAGCATCCGTGACGAGATCACACCGAAGAACATCCTGATGATCGGGCCAACGGGTGTCGGTAAGACCGAGATCGCCCGCCGCCCTGGCGAAGCTGGCCCAGGCGCCTTTCATCAAGGTCGAGGCGACCAAGTTCACCGAGGTCGGTTATGTCGGCCGCGATGTTGACCAGATCGTGCGCGATTTGGTGGAGGCCGCTATGATCATGGTCAAGGACAAGAACCGCGCTGGCGTGCGCGCCAGGGCTGAGCACAACGCTGAAGAGCGTCTGATCGACGCTTTGGTTGGCGAAAGCGCTGCCGCAGCCACGCGCGACTCGTTCCGCAAAAAGCTGCGCAATAACGAACTAGATGACAAGGAGATCGAGATTTCTTTGGCCGACAGCGCGCCGGTCGGGATCATGGAAATCCCCGGCCAGCAGGCGGGCGCCTTCAATCTAAGCGACATGCTGTCGAAGGCTATGGGCGGCCGCAAGAAGACGGTCAAGACGACGGTGAAGGCCGCCATGGCGCCGCTGATCGCCGAGGAATCCGACAAGCTGCTCGATCAGGAATCGGTCGCCAATGAGGCGCTGAAACTGGCCGAGAACGAGGGTATCGTCTTCCTCGATGAAATCGATAAGGTGGCCTCTCGCTCGGATCGTGGCGGGGCGGATGTGTCACGCGAGGGCGTGCAGCGCGACCTGCTGCCGCTGATCGAGGGCACGACGGTCTCGACCAAGTATGGTCCGGTCAAGACCGACCATATCCTCTTTATCGCGTCGGGTGCTTTCCACGTCTCGAAGCCGTCGGACCTGCTGCCGGAATTGCAGGGCCGCCTGCCGATCCGCGTCGAGTTGAAGGCCCTGACCCAGGAGGATTTCCGCCGCATCCTGAGCGAGCCTGAAGCCAATCTGATCAAGCAGAACCAGGCCCTGATGGCGACGGAGGGCGTCACTCTGGTGTTCGATGACAGCGCCATCGCGGTCATGGCCGAGGCGGCCGCGACGGTGAACGCCAAGGTGGAGAATATCGGCGCGCGGCGTTTGCAGACCGTGATCGAGAAGGTGATGGAGGATATTTCCTTCACCGCGTCCGATATGTCCGGCCAGACGGTGACGATCGATGCCGACTACGTCAGGAAGCGCTTGGGCGATATCGCCACAGACGCTGATCTGAGCCGCTATATTCTGTAGGTTTCCAGCAAGGCCGCACTGGCCTTTTCGCACAGCCGGTAAACCGCTTCGAAATCTGCCGTGCCGCCATAATAGGGATCGGGCACATTCTTTGTCAGGCCCAGGGCTTCTTCAAGGTAAAGCGCCACTTTCGCCGGCGAGCCTTGCGGTTGCATGGCGGTGAGGTGGCGGACATTATCGCGGTCGAGGCCCAGAATCAGGTCGAAGCGGTCGAAATCATCGAGATGGATCTGCCGCGCCCGCTGGTCGGAAATATCGATGCCATGCGCCTGCGCTACAGCGATCGAGCGTCTGTCAGGCAATTCGCCGCTGTGCCAGCCGCCGCAGCCGGCGGAATCGATGGTGAAGCGATTGGCCAGTCTTGCCGCCTCGACCTGATGGCGGAAGATACCTTCGGCCAGGGGCGAGCGACAGATATTGCCAAGGCAGACGAACAGAATGGCGGTCATTTCGGGCTTTCCGGAGAATCGGGCATAAGAGGCTCACATCTACTGTTGAAGCGCGCCGATGAAAACCACCAAGCCTAAAACCGCCAAAAGTCGTAAGGTCGATCCGGAACTGATCCGGCAACTGTTCGAGCGTTTCGAGCAGGACAAGCCGGAGCCGAAGACCGAACTGAACTATTCAAATGCCTTTACCCTGGTGACGGCGGTGGCGCTGTCGGCGCAGGCGACCGATGTGTCGGTCAACAAGGCGACTGGCCCTTTGTTCGCTATCGCCGACAATCCCGCCGACATGCTGGCGCTCGGCGAAGACAGGCTGATGCGGATGATCAGCTCGATCGGGCTCTACCGCAACAAGGCGAAGAACGTCATGGCCATGTGCCGCATCCTGATAGACCAGTATGGCGGGCAGGTGCCGATGAACCGCGAGGCCCTGATCAGCCTGCCGGGGGTGGGGAATAAAACGGCCAGTGTCGTGCTCAATGAAATGGATATTGAGCCGGCCATCGCGGTCGATACCCATGTCTATCGCGTGTCGCACCGGCTCGGCCTGGTCGATGCTAGCGCCAACACGCCGGATAAGGTTGAAAAACAGTTGACGCAGGTCATCCCGAAACACTGGCTGACGCGGGCGCATCATTGGCTCATCCTGCATGGTCGCTATGTTTGTGTGGCACGCAAGCCGAAGTGCGACATCTGCATCGTGCGGGATCTATGCCCCAAGATCGGCGTCGATTTCACACCGCTGGTTTAAGAAAGAAACCCCACCACCACGCCTCAAGAGAGGCGCGGTCCCCCTCCCCGACAAGCGGGGAGGTACGACTTTCCTTGATTCTCCCCGCTTGTCGGGGAGGGGAACCATGAGCGAAGCGAATGGTGGTGGGGCTTCTTACTTAATCCGGCTTAACGCGTTCCAGAATAAAGGTCGGCTGGCCATGGAACAGGCATTCGCGCAAGGGCTTATAGCCGTGACGCAGGGCCAGTTTCAACGAGGCCTCATTTTCCGGGGCGATGGCGCACTGGGTTTTGGGCAGGTTCAGGGTGTGGTCGGCATAGGTCAGCGCCGCCTTGAGTGCTTCCGACGCATAGCCCTGGCCATGAAAGGCACTATCAAACACCCAGCCGGTCTCATAGGCATCGAGCGGCGGATCGATGGCGCGCTTATAGTCGAAAATACCCATGACGCCGATATGCTGGTCTGTTTCCTTTAGCCGCACCGACCAGGTGCCAAAGCCGAAAACCTGCCAATGGCCGATATCGCGCAGCAGCCGCAGCCAGACGGTCTCGCGGTCCATCGGCTGGCCGGTAATATGGCGGTAGACCGGTTCCTGCGACCACAGGGCGTGCTGGGCGTCGAGATCGCTGGCGGCCAGCGGCTTGAGGATCAGGCGTTCGGTTTCAATGAACATGGTCGGAACTGCCGCAGCCGCAGACCATCATCGCCGCCTCGACGGCATCCTTGAAGCGCATGGCGGCTTCCGGATCGTAGGCCAGGTACAGGTCGGGCTCGATCAGCTCCAGTTCCATCAGGCAGAAGCCGCCATCAGGCGCGCGCACCATATCGACGCGGGCATAGAGCAGGCGGTCGCGGCCGATGAAATCGATGGCCGATTGCGCCAAGGCCAGGGCTTCCGGTGGCGGCGTCAATACGCGCAGGTGAGCATCATAATCGGGCTGCGAACGGAAGTCGCCGGATTTCGGCGTCTTCAGCACAGCATGGGAAAACTGGCCGACGAAATAGAGCAGGGACCATTCGCCTTCCGACTGGATGGCCGGCATGAAGGGCTGGATCATCGCCGGGCCGACCGGCGGCGTGGCTGTGGTGATAGCCCCCTCCACCACTTTGTGGTCCCCCTCCCCCGCTGCGCAGGGGAGGATGTCGCCTTCCCAGATCAGGGTATTCTTGGCGCCGGCGGAAATGGCTGGTTTAAGCACCAGCGCCCTCTGGCCGAAATCGGCACGGGCGCGCGCCACGTCATCGTCCGTCACGCCTTCTGTGAAGAGGGTCGGGATAATGCGCACCCCGGCCTCAGCGAGATCGCGCAGATAGCGCTTATCGACATTCCAACTGACGATTTCCGGCGGATTGAAGACGCGGCGCTCGGCCGCCAGCATGGCCGTCATGGCGCCGATAAAGCTGTTGGGCGCATTGTGGTAACCCCAGGCGACCAAAGGCAGGATCAGATCGTAATCCTCCGCAATCGGCTCGGACCACGGCTGATCGAAGATTTCGGCGTCGATACCGCTGAGGGCCTCGCGGTAGGCGTCCAGCACATAGGGCCAGCGGCCATGCTGCGACGGATGGTCTGGATTGGGGGTCAGGATCAAAATACGCTTGCTCATGGACTCTTTATTGATCATTAGGTTACGCCATATCAACTGATTTCTGAGGCCCTGCCCATGACCGTCGAATATGACATCACCGCCGTTGGACATGCCATTGTCGATGTGCTCGCCCCCTCCGATGATGCCTTTCTGGCCAGGCATGACCTGCACAAGGGCTCGATGACCCTGATCGATACGCATCGCGCGCTCAGCCTCTCCGAAGTGATGAATGACAGCGAAATGGCGTCGGGCGGGTCTGCCGGCAATACCATTTCCGGCGCGGCGTCTTTCGGCGCCAAATGCGCCTATGTCGGCAAGGTGGCGCATGATGCCATGGGTGAGTTCTTCGCTCACGACCTGCGCAAGATGGGCGTCGAATTCCGTACGCCGGTGCTGCACGATGACCCCACCCCGACCGGTCGCTGCCTGATCAATGTCACGCCCGACGGCCAGCGCACCATGGCCACCTTCCTGGGCGCCGCCGCTCTGGTCAGCCCGCAGGATCTCGATGAGGACATTATCCGCGCCTCTCAGATCACCTATCTCGAAGGCTATCTCTTCGATACGCCATCCGGCCGCGAAACCTTCGCCAAGGCGTCCAGGTGGCGCGCGCTGCCGGCCGCAAGACGGCCATCACGCTTTCGGACGGCTTCGTGGTCAATCGCTGGCGTGAAGACCTGCTGGCCTTTATCGACCGCCATATTGATATCGTCTTCGCCAATGAAAACGAACTGCTGGCCCTGTTCCAGACCGATGATTTCTTCAAGGCCCTGCGTTACCTGCGCAGCAAAACCGACCTGGCCTTTGTTACCCGCTCGGAAGAAGGCTCTGTGGTGGCCAAGCTGGATGACACCCATATCATCAAGGCTGCCCCGTGCGCCAAGGTGGTCGATACCACTGGCGCGGGCGACAGTTACGCAGCGGGCGTGCTGTTCGGCCTGACGCAGGGACTGCATGTCACCACCTGCGCCGAACTGGGCTCGCTGGCGGCATCGGAGGTGATCGGCCATTATGGCCCGCGCGCACAGGTTTCGCTCAAGGCGTTGGCGACGGACGCGGGGCTGATTTAGCTTCTGCGTTTCAACGCCACATAGAGCGCGCCGGTGCCGCCGTGGCGGGCGTGGGCCTGTGAAATGCCGGCGACGATATGGCCGAGCGCCGGATCGGCCAGCCATTCCGGCGCATGACGCTTCAATATGCCGTTTTCCGCCATGCCCTTGCCGGTAATGACCAGAACGGCGCGATAATCATTGGCATAGGCCTGCTGCACGAAAGCTTTCAGACGGGCCTCGGCGGCAAAGGCGGTCATGCCGTGCAGGTCGAGCCGTGCCTCGATCGGATCGCGTTCGCGGGTGATGCGGCGCTTGCGTTTCGGCTCGATCGGATCGGGCGCGTGATTGGCGGCGCGGGTGATCTTGAAACCGCTGACGGGTTTCAGCGACTGACCGATCTTGAAGGGTGTCAGAGGCGCCGGCGCAGGCTTGGCGGCGGTCATTTCACCCGGCATATCGGCGATTTTTACGGTCTCGGTCTGCGATTCGGGTTCGGGCTTTTTCACAGGCTTGTGCGGGCGAACGGTCGCCGTCACCAGCGCCCACAGCCGCAAATCCTCCGCCTTGAAACCGAACCGTGCCATCTGCCTGTGCGTAAAAAAGTCAGAAACCCCACCACCACATCTCACTCGCTGCGCTCGCTCGTGCGGTCCCCCTCCCCGACAAGCGGGGAGGTACAAGAAGGTGAGGGTATCTTATTGAGAAAAGCGGCCAGAGGCTACCGATTTATCAGAACTCTTCCGACTGAAAAGCCTGCAACTGGCGGGTCAGGCGTTCGCCGCGCTTGCCGGCGGTCAGGGCCGCTTCCGACAGGCGGCGGATATTTTCCGGGCTTTCCGGCTGGCGGGCCATGACTTCCAATGCGCCATTGATGACGCCCAGCATCTGGGCGAAATCCTGCGCCACGTCGCTGGTCAGGCGGCCGACCGTCTCGTAGCGCTGGGCATGACCGAGGGCCTCATGCAGCTTGTCGAGCTGGGCCTGCATGTCGGACAGTTGCGCCTGCGCCTTTTCCAGCGCGCCCTGATCGGTGGCGGACGCCTTTGCCGTATTCGCCTGCTCCAGACGGGCCTGGGCGTCATGATAGGCGGCCTGCCACTTGGTGGCCTCGAACTGCGCGGCCTTTACCTTGGCTTCCCATTCGGAGGTGTCCGGTTCCGGCGCCGGTTTATCGAGCAGCGCCTTATGGGCTGCCTGAAGCTCAGCATGACGGGCGGCGGCCTGATCGAGCGCGTTTTTCAGGCCGGTGATGCGCGCTTCGTGCATCCGGTAATCCGGTTCCGGCGCGGGCGCATTGGAAAGGACATGATAGCGCTGGGCCAGGTCATCATGGCGATGTTGGGCCGTTTTCAGGCGGTCTTCCAGCGCGGCTATGCGTGCTTCGAACTCGCTGTAATCAGGTTCCGGCGCGGGGTTTTCGGCCAGTTCGCGCAAGCGCCGGTCCAGATCGGCCTTATCTGCTTCGGCGGTTTCCAGTTCCGCCTGCAAGCTCCGGATGCGCGCATCATGGGCGCTGTAATCGGGCTCGATGACAGGTGCATTGCGCAGGGCGTCCAGTTCGGTTTCGAGCGCGGCCTGAACGGCGCGGGCCATGGAAAGTTCAGCGCTCATTTCGGCGATGCGACCTTCTTCGGCCGGCCTGGCGGCCAGGAGCGCATCGATTTGTGCCTGAAGGGCATTCTGGCGCTGTTCAGCCTCCGCCACCTGCGCCTTCAGGCTCTCATTTTCGGCCACGACCAGCGGATCAGGTTCGTGGACAATAACCGGATCGGGAAGGGGCGCGACGGTGGGGGTATGCCAGTCATAGGGCGACTGCATTTCCGATAATGCCTCTTCGCGGGCCACGGCGGCGGCTTCGGTAATAGCGCTCTCGCGTTCCAGCGCTGCCTCGATGCGGACGGCTTCCAGTTCGGCTTCATGAGTGGTGCGGGCCTCGGCGAGGGCCTGCTCACGCGCCGTTTCGCGGGCCTTGGATACGGCGTCTTCCAACTCGGCTTCGCTGATTCCGGTCGACTGAATGACCGGCTCCGGCGCGGGCTGCGGGCCTTTCCAGGCCGTGCAGTCGAAGGCAACGCCATGGATGTGTCGCTGGCCGTCAATGGCCTTCGCCTGGCCTTCAAGCGCGATCCAGCGCTCGCTGCCATCCGGGCGGGTGACCTTGATATCGAGCGCCAGATGGTCGCTTTCGCCGCTCATCAGTTGCCCGAAGGCGGTATCGGCCACGGCCTGGTCGGCATCGGAAATCAGGGTCGGGCCGCCGGGATAGTCGCGGCCGATCAGCGCCATCATGCCGGCGTCTTCGACAATGGTATCGGCGTCCGCATCATACTGCCAGGTGCCGACGCCAAGCGCGGCGCGCGCCTGTTCGGCCAGGCGATGATCAGCCAGTTCCTGAGTTGCGAATTCCTGCGCCTCATTGGCGGGAGCGGCAGAGGGCGCCGCGGCAGGCAGGATACCGGAGGGCAGGGCGGTAACGGTCAGACCGCTTTCGCCGCCTTCGTGGGTACGCACCACCCAGGCCGTGACGACGCAGGGCTGGCTGTCGCCGTTCGGCGCCTTGAGCGTCAGTTGCATCGATGTCTGGCTGTGGGGCGAGGTTTCGTCCAGACGGTCGCCGAGATAGTCGATCGCCTTCTGGAAATCGCCGTCCGCCACGAAGAACTGCGTCCAGTTCTGGCCGAGCGCCTGTTCGCGCGTCATCTCGAACGCATCAAGCGCGGCATTGTTGATGTCGATCACCTGGCCCTTGGAATCGAGGCCCCAGAAGGGCACGGTGGCCGAGGCAAACCAGTGGCCGCGCCACAGGCCGTTCAGGTCGTCGATGCCTTCGCCGGACGAGGTTTCCAGTTCGACCATGGCGGCCGTGGAGCCGATGACCTCGCCGGCGCCGTTCATGATCGGCATGGAGGTGACGCTGACCAGCACCTTTTCGCGGCTGCCGTGATTGACCAGCAGGTGCTGGAAACCCTTGACCGTCTGGCCGCGCAGGGTGCGGGCGATCGGCAGCAGATCGGCCGGGATCATGCGGCCGTCCGGGTAGGTGATGCCCCAGGTGGCGGAATGGAAGCGCAGGCCCAGCAGTTCGGAATCCTTGCGCCCGAGAAGCTGGTGCGCCGCCCGGTTGGCGAAGGTGAACTTGCCGGTGTTGTCTGTTTCGACCAGGGCCACGGGCACGGCGTTCAGCACATTGAACATGCGGCGTTCCAGGTTATCGATCTTGCGTTCGGCCTTGAACAAAAGATCCTGGAACTGGCGGACCTGGAAGGATTTCAGCGAGGCGATGACGCCGCCAACAATGGCCAGGGCAAGCAGGATGAAGGCGGCTACGCCGAGCAGCGCAATCAGATCATGCTCACTTTGCAACAACATACCCGAACCCTATTCAAACCCAGACCGCCGGCTGCGTCATTTTGTGACAGAGTCCGCACGGTTGCCCCAGAGCCAGCAAAAACCGTACCTGATCCGGATGCAAGTGAAATCATCTTGAATTGCAGGGATTTAACCCGCCGTGCCCCTGGCGGGAGAATGCCAGGCGGCGGCTAAGCCGTATGGGCGAACGGCCCAGTTTTTTGGCTACAAACCCATTACCGCCAGCATCACGAAAGTGGCGAACAGGACGAAGTGCGTGGCGCCTTCTATGGCGTTGGTTTCGCCGTCATGCAGATTGATGGCGGCCACGATCAGGGTAAGCACGGTCATGACGGTCTGTGGCGCACTGAGCGCCATCTGCACCGGATGGCCGGTGACCAGCGCCATGATCTCGATCACCGGCACGGTCAGGATAACGGTGGAAAGCGAGGCGCCGAGCGCGATATTGACCACGGGCTGCATCCGGTTGGCGAGCGCGGCGCGCAGGGCGGTGAGGATTTCCGGGCTGGCGGAGATGGCCGCCACCAGGATGGCGGCGACGATCGGCGGCACGCCGGTGCCGGTCAGGCCGCGGTCCATGGTTTTGGCCATGACCTCGGCCAGTATGCCGATCAGCACGACGCCGATGACGAGGGCGGTGACCGAGCCGGCCGTGCTGCCGTGGTGCTTATGCTCGCTGTCGCCGGTTTCGGCATAGGTATAGCTGAAGAAATAGCTGTGGCGCGTGGTCTGGAGGCGCAGAAAGATGCCGTAGAGCAGCAACATGCTGCAGATGGTGAAGACCGAAAACACCTGCCAGTGGTGCGACGGAATGAACTCTGGCACCACCATGGAAATGCCCATGCCGGTCAGGATCATGACGATATAGGTATTGCCGGAATCGACATTATAGGGCTGTTCGCCATGACGCAGGCCGCCGAGGATCGCTGCCAGGCCCAGTATGCCGTTCATGTCGATCATAACGGCGGAATAGATGGTGTCGCGCGCAAGCGTCGGCGATGAGGTGTGGCTCAGCATCATGATCAGGATGATGACCTCGACCAGCACGGCCGAAAGCGTCAGGATCATGGTGCCGTAAGGCTCTCCCACCTTTTCGGCCAGCACCTCGGCATGGTGCGCCACGCGCAGCGACACCATGATGATGACGGCGATCAGGCAGAGCCCGGCAATGAGCGATACTGCCTGGCCGCTTTCGAGGATCAGGTGTTCGCTGAAAAAGGCGGCGCCGGCGATAAGCGCCCCAATGATGAGGAATTTTTCGGATTTCAGAATGGCGGACATGATCATGCGTAGACTACAGCGCGCGGTTGAAAGTCAAGATGCAACGTGGATGGAAGGCCTGGAGCACTTTCCGAAAAGTGTGACGCACTTTTCGGGCTAAAAAGTGCGTTAAAACATAAAATTAGAGCGCCGATCTGAACCAATCAGATCGGAAGACGCTCTAATGGCTCAGCACCGGCGCGCTGTAGCCCGGCCCCACGCCCTGCGGTACGGGCACCGAGGAGCCGGCATAGCCGTTATTGATGACCAGGACCGGGTTTTTTGTCAGGGTCAGGGTATCGGCCACGATGATGCTCCAGGCGGAATCCTGGGCCACATTGCCGGTTGTGGCAATATTCAGTTCGGCGTCGGGAATATAGATCGTGCCGAGCAGCTTGCTGACATTGTCCGATGCGATGCTGAAGACCTGATGGTTGTCGCGGGTGGTGATGATCAGGAAACCGGCAAAGGGTCCGCTTTTGCGGGCGCTCAACTGGACCGTGGCCCTGTCGGCGAAGTTGATCTTCTTGGTCGAGCCGAAGATCAGCACCACATCGTCGCCCTTGATGACGGCGTTTTCGTGCGCTTCGAGGTCGTCCATGAAGTAATGATCGCCGGGCTGCAGGATCAGGGTCGCGTCCTTGTCGATCATGTAGTGCTCGCAATGGACGCCGGGCGGCAGGATGAGGGCTTCGCCCTTTTTCTGGGTGATCCGTTCCGGCTTGCCGACGCAGTCAAGCGGCGGGGTGAGGGAGAGGGAGGCGAACGGATCGGAAATGGGCAGGGCGCCGCCATTGCCCGCCGGCGAGACCGGGCCCTCGACCGTCCCCACGGCCTGTGTCCGTTCCGCCTGGATCATGGCCGAGCTCTTGACCCTGATATTCTGGTTGGCATGGATCGTGCAGCCGGTGGCGCGAATGCGGGCATTATTTTCCAGCTTGATGCCGCCCGCGCCCGTCTGGAGGACGCACAGGGGAACAGAGCCCAGATTTTCGGCGGTGGCCCTGGCGGTGAGTGTGGTGTCGCCGAAGCCAAGAAAGCCGATAAGGGCCTTATGGTCGGCCGCCGCCGTCACGGTTATGGTGCTGGCCTTTCCGTCAATGGCGGCGCTGAACGTGGCCTTCGACCGTAGGCGTGATCTGGCGGCGCTTTGCTGCGCCACAGTGACGGCGTTGTCGATCGGCGTTTGCGTGGCGGTATTTGCCATGGAGAGGCGCCCGGCGCCGGCCAGTGCACCGGCATCGACGGCCTCCTGAAGACTGGCCCGTTCCGTGGAAACGCTGCTCAGTTCGATAATGCCGAAGGCGGCGAACATCAGCGGAATGGCCGTCAGGGTGGCAATAATGGCGACATTGCCACGGCAATCGGCAAGCCATTGTTTTGTAATTTCCGGCTTCATGCCATCTCCTTAAGTATTTAGGAAATTGGCATGTAATAGTAAATATATAAATTATATATAATTGATGTGCTTAAGGCAAAAAGCGCATTAAATATACAAATTACGAAATTAGTTTATATTTCGCATATTGGATATACTGAGACTTACTAAGTATTTATAATAAAAATATGCTTTAAAAAAATAGGCTTTTTGAGCGAATAAAATAGGTAAACTCATTGTTTACCCTCTTCCGGGGTTTACATTTCGCGTCCGGCTGATAGCTTCGTCTCCATAGTAACGAGCGGCCCGGGACCAGTGGTTTCGCTCCTGTGTTTTTGCATCTCACTGTTGACATTTTAACCGGTCGCCCGGTTTGAAGACGCATATGCGTTTCAAACCTGTGACCCTGGAGCGCGCTATGGATCTTGACCGGGAAATCGACAGGCTGATGAAGCGTATCGAGCAGAGGGTGGCCGAGCCGGAAGTCATTTTCGCGGCCATCAAGCAGCTTGTCGGATCGCACTATGCCTCAAGCCTGCCGGCGGAGCTGGGCGCCTTCAATCACTTCATGGATATGTCGTTGCAGCGCCGGCTTTCTGGCCCCGGTCTGGCCGTGTTGACCAATGACATCAAGAAGCGCATTGCCGCGCTCAATGCCGTATCCTATCTGCAGGCGGCTAAGCGCGACGTTCACTGGGTCTAGGCCCTTTTGCCCGCGCCTGCCGGATCGTCTCCATCCATTCCCTGACAAGCGCGCGGCTCAGGCCGTCTGCTTTCATGACCAGGTGAACCAGCGGATCGGTCAGAAGGTCATCGAGGGTCGGTTCGGTAAATGTGCGGGTCATGCTGACCTCCGTTTAAGGCTTGTTGCATACTCAACATAATGCTAATGAGAATTATTCGCAATATAATTCTTGAGTCGAGCCAGCCATGTCTGAAGCGGAAGCCCCATCGCCAGAAACCTTGCCAAACGATATTCGCAGCCTCAGCTATACCGGGCACTTCATCGTCTGGATAATGCGGACGGCGGTCGCCTGTGCGCCGGAATGCCGTATGATCCACAGGGAGTTTAGTCACGCTTTCGGACCGCATGTCGAGGCGGGGGCCAAGGCATTCGAGCGGGTCTTGCTGGCCCTGGCCAGAGGAACGCGGTCGATTAGCCTGGCGCGGCCGGGGCATGTCCATATGACGAACGACGAGTTGGGCCTGCTGGCGCTGTTCGCGGCGGGCCAGATCGGAGACGAGCCGCGCTGCCTGGCGCACGCGCGCTGGCTGATGGGCAAAAGCCGGCCTGAGCCCTTGTGCGAGGCGGTGGCGGAGCTGGGCACTCTGCTGGCGCGCAATGGCCGGATAGTGTGCCGGTCGCCCGATGCTGTGCCGCCGCAAGGCTGTGCAGGTAAGTTGGTCCATCTCCACACGGTAGTATAGCCTATACCCCTTTGTTTTGGATAGGCGCTGCCGGTTCATCCGTCTGATGCTGGCCAAGCCACATATCATGAAATACCGGGAATTGTTGGTTAGCTTGCCCTGATTGCTGTTTCGCGCCATACCTACCCTGAATTGTGAGGGTAGATATGACGGATCAAGCTAACTACTGGCCTGTAGCTGTATCGGGGATATCGGCTCTGATCGCATCGGGTGCACTTTGGGTGACCTTTAATAAGTATCGCATGGACATGTATGATCGGCGTTTTTCCATTTATACAGCCACACTTGATTTGTATTTTGCTATTACCTCAGATGCCAAAGCCGATTTGGGTGACAAGGCAAAGCCGTTCATTAAGGCTTGTCGGGAGTCTCAATATCTCTTTGACGATCGAAGTGGTATTTACGAAACTTTGGAGCAATTTCGCACTGAGTATAACAAGCTGAAGATTTCAAGAGACGAGGCGGCAAAACCCATAGGTCGGCGTAGCCCTCAGAAAGTGGATGCTGCTCTGGGTAGCCCTATAATTCTTGAAGATAAATTGAAGAAGCTGGAGGGGCTGATGATGCCCTACCTTACTTATCGCATGATCGATTGGCCGTCTTGCATTCGCTATTTTGGGAAGAAGCGAGCGAAGTTTGACCGCTAAGTGGGGCAAAGAATTGCACCTGCATTACGCCGAAAGGTTGGCTGGTACTTGCCTTTGCTGTGGGGCAGCGTAGTCGCCTGACATGCGGATCTGTCCTGCACCAGAGACCGAGGATGCAACCAGTCTCTTGAAACAACCCTACGCTACGTATCTTGTGGGGTGTTCGATGCCGTGCCGGTGGTTCGGTCCGTTTGCAGGCGCTGTGATCCAAGAGCAAAAAAGCAGCCCGAAGGCTGCTTCTTGATGCCAATCCGAAGAAGGATTGGAGCGGGCGAAGAGGATCGAACTCTCGACATCGACCTTGGCAAGGTCGCGCTCTACCGCTGAGCTACGCCCGCTTATCCGTTGGCAAGTCCGTGTCCGAAGACCGTGTCTCGCCGCGAGAGCGGCCTTATAGACGGAAGGCCGTTTTCATTGCAAGCGCCTTTTTTCGGAATCCTGTGAAAAACTTTCGCAAAGTTTACAGCGTCGCCGGCCAAACCTACAGCATGGCGGGAATGACGCGGTCGGGCGGGCGGTGGCCGTCCTGATGAGTCTTGATGTTGAGGATCACCCGGTCGCCCATGTCCTGACGCGCCTCGATGGTGGAAGACGCCATATGCGGCAGCAGGACCGCATTGGGCAGACCGATCAGTTCCGGATTGATCGCCGGTTCGCGTTCATAGACATCGAGCCCCACGCCGGCGATCAGCTTGGCGCGCAGCATGGCGGCCAGAGCCTGTTCATCGACAATCTGGCCGCGCGCCGTATTGACCAGGATAGCGTGCGGCTGGAGCTTCGCCAGACGTTCGGCGCTGAGCAGGTGCTTGGTGCCTTCGCCGCCGGGCGCATTGATGGAGATAACGTCCATGCGCGCCAGCATCTGGTCGAGATCGTCCCAGTAGGTGGCGCCCAGTTCATCAGAGATGCGCGTCGAGACCGGCTTGCGGTTATGATAATGCACGCTCATGCCGAAGGCGCGCGCGCGGCGAGCCAGGGCCTGGCCGATGCGGCCCATGCCGACAATGCCGAGGCGCTTGCCGAAGATGCGGCGGCCGAGCATGAAGGTGGGCGACCAGGCCGAGAACTCGCCCTTCTGCACCAGTTCGGCGCCTTCAACGAAGCGGCGCGACACGGCCATGATCAGGCCCATGGTCATTTCGGCCGTATCCTCGGTCAGCACGCCCGGCGTGTTGGTGACCATGATGCCGCGTTCGGTGGCGGCATGGATGTCGATATGTTCGTGGCCGACGCCGAAATTGGCGATCATCTTGAGGCGATCGCCGCAATGGGCGAAGAAGTCGGCATCGATCCGGTCATTGATTGAGGTGACCAGCACGTCGGTATCTTTGGCGGCCTCCAGAATCTGTTCCGGCGGCATGGGGGTCATGTGCAGCCACAATGTGGTATTGAACAGCTCGCGCATCCGCGTTTCGACCGCGTCAGGCAGCTTGATGGTAAGGACGACCTTGAGTTTTGCAGCGCTCATAAATGCCTTTATTCGTTTTAGGTTATCGTCGGCGCCGCAGAATTCTTTCCCGAAACCCTGAGCCGCCGCCGGGCTTGGATGCCCGCGTATGTTATGTGCCAGAGCGGGATCTGTTTTGATGGAATCAAAACTCCCGCGCTGGGTTTTTGCTTTGTCGCGCAATTTATCCGAAAAGTGGTTTCCACTTTATCGGATTGCGCTTACCCCGGCGAATTCATATTCGGTTAACCAAATCTGAACCCTTAGTGGCAATCATGCGGGTCTGATATCTCCGGCCAGGCCGTGGAACCATCCCATCCCCATAAACATCAGCCAGATATGCGTCCGACCGTGTTCACAGCTTTTCCCGACATAAACGTTTTCTCCCGGCCTTTTCAAGCGTTTTGGCGGCAGCGCGTGCTTATGTTGGCGACGCTCGCGGCTTTGGGCGCGGGCATGGTGAGCGGACCGGTTCATGCCGGGGATCAGGCTTTCGATACGCCCTCCGGCCTGCAGGTGCCGCGCTGGGCCATGCTGCGCCGTAACGAGGTCTATGCGCGCAATGGCCCCAGCAAGGATAATCGCGTCGTCTGGACCTATCGTCAGGCGCAATTGCCGGTGCAGATCATTTCCGAAACGCGCGACTGGCGCCTGGTTTGCGATCCGGATGGCGGCGTCGCCTGGGTCAGCCGCACCATGCTTCAGGCCCAGAAAACCGTGCTCAGCCCGGCCGGACAGAAGCTCCAGATGCGGCAAAGTCCTGACGAAAAAGGCCGACATCAAGGCTATATTGAAGCCGAGGGCGCTGGCCTCTCTCGACAAGTGCAAAAAAGGCTGGTGCCGCATTTCTGCCGCCGGCCAGACGGGCTGGGTGCCGGAGCAGTCCCTGTGGGGCACGCAGACCGCCGCTGTCTGCAAACGGCCGGATCCCTTTGCGGCACGCTAGATACCTGATTAAATTGCCCGGTAACCGTTCGTAATTCCCTCAAAAGGGTTGAGCCGGCGCGCCGCATCATGTAACGCATCATTTTTTAATGTTACACGCATTGGCGATGACGGATTGGTCAGGCCGATGCTGCGGAGCCCTTTAACTGATGACCGAACGCCCTTCCTCCTTTTCGTATGAAGACCTGCTGTCCTGCGGGCGCGGCGACATGTTCGGTCCGGGCAATGCCCAGCTTCCCGCCCCGCCGATGCTGATGTTCGACCGCATTGTCCAGATCAGCGAAACCGGCGGCGCTTTCGGCAAGGGCTATATCGAGGCCGAACTCGACATCAATCCGGACCTGTGGTTCTTCGCCTGCCACTTCATTGGTGATCCGGTCATGCCGGGTTGCCTGGGTCTGGACGCCATGTGGCAGCTCGTCGGCTTCTTCCTCGGCTGGAAGGGCAATCCCGGTCGCGGCCGCGCGCTTGGCGTCGGCGAAGTGAAGTTTACCGGCCAGGTGACCCCGGATGTAAAGAAAGTGACCTACAAGATCGATATGAAGCGCGTCATGTCGGGCAAACTGATCATGGGTATCGGCGACGGGGTTGTCGAAGCCGATGGCAAGCTTATTTATCAGGCATCGGGTCTGCGCGTTGGCCTGTTCGATGCCAAGGAACTGGGTTAAGCCTCGCGCAGAAGAGGCCGTACGTATTGCTGCAGGACTAACAGGTAGGATATTACATGCGTAGAGTCGTGATTACAGGGCTGGGGATTGTGTCTTCCATTGGCCTGGGCGCCGATGAGGTCACGCAGTCGCTGAAAGAGGCACGCTCCGGCATTGTTGCCGCTGAAGATTATGTGCGCCTGGGCTTCAAGTGCCAGGTTCATGCGCCGCCGAAGGTTGATGACTGGCAGGCCCTGATCGACCGCCGCGCCGCGCGCTTCCTGTCGCCTGGCCCGGCCTATGGCCATATCGCCATGGAGCAGGCGATTGCCTCGTCGGGCCTGGAAAAGAACGACATTTCCAACGAACGCACCGGCATCATTTTCGGTGCCGGTGGTCCCTCCACCAGCGCCATCGTGGCGGCGGCGGATGTAACGCGCGAAAAGACCTCGCCCAAGCGCATCGGGCCATTCGCCGTTCCCAAGGCCATGTCGTCCGGTCCGTCGGCCGTGCTGGCCACCTGGTTCGAGATTCGCGGCATCAACTATTCGATCTCCTCGGCCTGTGCCACCTCGGTCCACTGTATCGGGGCTGCGGCAGAGCAGATCATCATGGGCAAGCAGGACGTGATGTTCGCCGGCGGCACCGAGGAACTCGACTGGACGCTCAGCGACATGTTCGATGCCATGGGGGCCATGTCGTCCAACTTTAATGACCGCCCGGCCATCGCCTCGCGTGCCTATGACCGCGACCGCGACGGCTTTGTCATCGCCGGCGGCGCCGGCATGGTGGTTCTGGAAGAATATGAGCGCGCGAAAGCCCGTGGCGCCAATATCATCGCCGAAGTGGTCGGTTACGCCGCTAACTCGGATGGGTACGACATGGTCGCGCCGTCGGGCGAAGGTGCTGCCCGCTGCATGAAGATCGCGCTGGCCGAAGCGAAAGGCCGCAAGGTTGACTATCTCAATCCGCACGGCACCTCGACGCCGGTGGGCGATGAAAAGGAAATGGGCGCGGTGCGTGATGTCTTCGGTGCCAACAGCCCGATGATTTCCTCCACCAAGTCGCTGACCGGCCATAGCTTGGGCGCTGCCGGTGCGCAGGAAGCCATCTACTGCCTGCTGATGATGCAGAACGGTTTCGCCGCCGAGAGCGCACATATCGACAATCTCGATCCGGCCTTTGACGGCATGAACATCCTGCGCAAGCGCCATGACGGCCCGATCGGCACGATCATGTCGAACTCGTTCGGCTTTGGCGGCACCAACGGCTCCATCATCTTATCTCAAACTGATCTCTAAGGACGACCGCATGGCTGACGACTGGAACTTCCCCAAGGGCGAACTCATGAAGGGCAAGAAGGGCCTCGTCATGGGCGTGGCCAATGACAAGTCCATCGCCTGGGGCATCGCCTCGCAACTGGCCGCCCAGGGCGCTGAAATGGCCTTTTCCTATCTCGGTGAAAGTCTGCTGCGCCGCGTCGAACCGCTGGCGACCTCTATCGGCGTCAAGCACCTGATCGAATGCGACGTCACCTCGGACGACTCGATGGATGCCGCCTTTGCCAAACTGAAAGAAGTTTACGGCGAGATCGATTTCGTCATCCACTCGGTCGCCTTCGCCAACAAGAACGAACTGCAGGGCTCGTTCGTCGAGAACACCACGCGCGAAGGCTTCCTGCTGGCGCTGAACGTCTCGGCCTTCTCGTTCGTCGATGTGTCGCGCCGTGCCGCCGAACTTATGCCGAATGGCGGCTCACTAGTGACGCTCACCTATCTCGGCGCCGAGCGCGTCATTCCGAACTACAACACCATGGGCGTGGCCAAGGCGGCGCTGGAAGCCTCGACACGCTATATCGCCCGCGACCTGGGACCGAAGGGCATCCGTGTCAATGCCATCTCGGCCGGCGCCATGCGCACGCTTTCGCTGGCCGGCATCTCCGGTGGTCGCGGCCTACATGCCAAGTCGGGTCAGTTCTCGCTGATGAAGCAGGAAACCTCGATGGAAGGCGTGGCCGGCGCGGCCTTGTGGCTGGCCTCCGATCTCGGCTTCTCGACCACCGGCGAAGTGGTTCATGTCGATGCCGGCTTCCATGTGGTTGGTTTACCCGAAGACATCGAGGCATAAAATCGCGGTCTTTGGCCCATTGGTGCGTCGGCGTCGCTGGCCCGTATCAATATACGGGCGGCGCTAGCCTCCTGCCACTGGACTCAAATCTCACGATTTTGGGTATGGGGATTTAGTCTATGAGCCAGTTCAGTCTCGCGCCTTCACTTGACGATATCGAAACGATCGCCCGGGCAGCACTGAAACGGCTGCCCGAACCGTTTGCGGGCTATCTGAAAGGTGTGGTGCTGATCGTCGAGGACTTTCCGTCCGAGGACTTGCTCGATCAACTGCAAATCGAGAATGCCTACGAACTGACCGGGCTCTATACCGGTCGCCCGGCAGAACTTGAGGCCATGACCGGCGATCTGCCGCCGATGATCCACCTGTTCCGGCGGGCGATCATCGATGAATGGGCTGACGGTGGCGTCACACTGGAAGACCTTGTCAGCCATATTCTGATCCACGAGACCGGTCACCATTTTGGTCTGAGTGACGACGACATGGAATGGCTGGAAGGCGAACTGAAGACAGCCTAACGGCTGTGTGCCACTACCCAGTCGGTGATGATTTTCAAGGCCACGGGCGACACGGTTTCCTCGATATGCTCATATTCCGAAGGCGCCCCGGTTGTGGCGGTCTGGAGGATATGGTTGAGGCCGGGCAGTTCCGCGACGGTTGCGTCCGGATTGTTTTTTAAAGCTTCCCGGATCGCTGCCAGATCTTCCTTCGGTGACACACTGGGTGTCGAGCGCGCCATTGATTGCCAGTACCGGCACCTTGACCTTTTCGAGCATGGGCCGAGGATCAGAGCGGATGAATTCGTAAAACCAGGGTGTTGTGACCCCTGGCAAAGGCCGCATCGGCCTCGGCCTGCGTCATCTGCCCGGTGGCGACCAGATCGGTGGCCATGGTGGCGGCTTTTGCCTTCGCGTCATCGAGGCTTCCGGCCGATTTGATCATGTCAAACGCCGCCTTGTTGATCTTTTCTGCGGCGACGATGGTGGCTTCCGGCTGACCCGCCGCGCGGGCGATGGCGGCCTGCTGCAACAACAGGATCTGATCGCCGGGCAGGCCGGGGCCGGCCATCAGTACGATAAAGCTGACCGACGGATCGTTCACAGCCACGGCGGGCGCGATCAGTCCGCCTTCGGAATGGCCAATGAGGCCGACATGCGCTTTGTCGACTTCTGGGCGTGCCTTCAGCCAGTTCACGGCGGCGATGGCGTCGGTGGTGAAATCCGTCGTTGTCGCCGTTGCATAGTCGCCGGTGGATTGGCCAATGCCGCGCTTGTCATAGCGCAGCACGGCGATGCCGGCGCGATTGAGCGCATCGGCCAGCACCAGAAACACCTTGTGGCCGAAGACGTTTTCAACACGCGTCTGCGGCCCGGATCCGGCGATCAGTACGACGGCGGGGAAGGGGCCTTTGCCCTCAGGCACGCTGAATGTGCCGGCCAGTTTGACACCGGCTACGCTGTCAAAGGCGACTTCCGAAACCGTGTAGGGGCGCGGCCCGGCCGTGATGGCGTCTTCCTGCGGACGTTTCGGCGCATCGGTGACCACCTTGCCGTCGACCAGCCGCTTTAGCACCAGCGGCATGGCCTGGCCTTGAGTCCAGGTGCCGACCCAGGCCTGTTTCGTCTCGTCCCATTGGGCGTCATAGCTGCCGTTGATCCTGGTGATGGCGAAAGCGAGGTGATCCGGCGCAGCCGTTAC
The DNA here is from genome assembly GCA_024707255.1 of Asticcacaulis sp. Lineage (NCBI taxonomy): Bacteria > Pseudomonadati > Pseudomonadota > Alphaproteobacteria > Caulobacterales > Caulobacteraceae > Asticcacaulis > Asticcacaulis sp. The sequence goes on from JANQAC010000001.1 coordinate 1,953,716, forward strand.
CGTATCGGCCGGCAGAACGAACGTGCCCTGATCCGGACTCTCCAACGTGGCGCTGTACTGGCTCTGATCGTCCATTTTGATATGGACGATGATGTGCAACTGCCCCATCAGCAGCCCGCCCCAGTCGCCGGCAGGGTCTTCTGCGAACGCGGGCACGGCAACAACCAGGGCCAGACAGGCACTGAGCAGCGATGGTATCTTTTTCATGGTATTCCCCTCCCAATATATTTCGCTATATAGCGAATTAATCAAAGGTTGTCCATGGGGTCGGTGTCGCTATTCCCGGTCAGGACGTCCCTTGAGACCCTTGAGCGCCAGAACCAGGCTGAAGCGCGCCAGCCAGGCGTCGATCACCGCTATGGCAAACAGGACCGGATAGAGCCCGTTTCTCAGACGCTCGGAACCGGGCCAGAGATCGATCAGTTCCGGCCGGGCGAATTTGAGCAGCAGGCAGGCGATGGCGCCGATCGTGGTGGCGCCGAATACGAGGAAGGCAATCAGGCCCAGGGTAGCGATCAGGCTTTGCCCGGCCACGCCAAAAAGGGTTTTGGCCATTGTCAGGGCGCGGCGGCTGTCCAGCGCCTGGGTCAGGGCGTGATCGTCGAGAAAGGCGCGGGCATAGTGTTCGGCCTTGCCGAAGCCGGCCAGGGCCGAGGTGGCGCTGAGGCCCGCGGCCACACGTTCTTCCAGATGGGCGCGTGCCTCGAAAACGATGTCCTCGCGTTCTGATGCGGGCAGAGGGGCCAACACCTGTTCGAGATAGCCCAGCCAGGTATTGATGTCGGTTTCGTCCTGCGCACCCATTTCAGTTTCCCCTCTTCAGAAAGGCATTCAGGCGTTCGGTCATTTCCAGCCAGATGTCGCCCTGGGCCTTGAGTTCCGTCGCCCCAGCCGGCGTCAGGCCGTAATATTTGCGCGGATGGCTGGCGTCGGCCTCATGCCGCCATTCGGATTTGATCAGACCTGCCTTTTCCAGCCGGTGCAGCAGCGGGTAGAGCGTGCCTTCCGACAGGTCGAGTCCGGCTTCCTCATGCAGGCCGTCGAGGATTTTCAGGCCGTATTGCGTGCCATCCTGCAACAGACGCATCAGGGCCAGTTCCAGGACGCCCTTGTACATCTGGGTGCGGCGGCTTTCCGGTGTCTTGTCGGCGGCGGGCGGCACTTGAGTCTTTCATGACCAGTTGCTTTGTCATGCAAGGCATATGCCCGAATGGTGTTTCAGGCAAGTCATTTATGGCATTACTGGTTTTTATACAGTCGGCCTTTTTCTGCGGCGGCGATCAGGATAAAGGCCAGAACGCCGCAGATCAGGGCGGACAGAGGCAGCCAGTAGATATGTCCGGTCCAGCCGGCGCCGATGAAACCGGAGACGAAAGCCCCGCCCACCGTGGTGATCACGCCCTGCAGCGAGGCGGCGGTGCCCGCTACGTGCCCGACCTTTTCCATGGCTACGGCCGAGAAATTGGAGGTCGACAGCGACATCAGGCCCATGGTCAGGGCCTGCAACAGGGTGAAGCTGAGGATGGTTTCGCGGCCGCTCCATGCCCAGGCCATGTGAATGGCGGTGACCACCAGGTAACCGGTCAGGGCGGTATGCGAAATGCGTTTTGTGCCGAGCCGTTCCACCAGCGAGGCATTCAGTGCCGAGGCCGCGCCCATGGTGCCGGCGCAGGCGGCGAAAATGCCGGCCATCAGGTGCGGCTTGTGAAAAACCTCGGCGAAGATCTGGGGCATCAGAGAGACATAGGCCAAAAGCCCGCCGATCAGGCACATGATGGCGACCGAATAAAAAATTGAGCCGGGTTCGGTGATGACGAAAAAGCCGACCCGTTTCAGGTGCGCCAGATCGGGGCGATGGCGATTGTCCGGGTTCAGGGTTTCCGGCAGGCGTATCCACGCCCAGAGGGCGGTAGCGGCGCCCAGGCCGGCCATGATCAGGAAGATGGCGCGCCATGGCCAGACCAGCAGGACAAGCTGGCCCAGGCTCGGCGCCAGGATCGGCACCAGCAGGAAGACGACGAAACTGATCGACAGGACCTTGGCCATCTGCGGGCCGCTGTAAAGATCGCGGATGATCGAACGCGTCACCACGCCCGTGGTGGCGACGGCAAAGCCCTGGAAGAGTCGTAAAACCAGCAGGAAGGCGAAGTTCTGGCTGGTGGCGGCGATCAGGCCGAAGATGACATAGACTATCACCCCGGCGATCAGGACGCGTTTGCGGCCCAGCCAGTCGGAAAGAACCCCGAAGCACAGTTGACCCAGGCCCATGCCGAGGAAATAGATCGAGACGATCCATTGCAGATGGTTCTCGACGTGGACATGCAGGTCGGCGCCGATGACCGGCAGGGCGGGCAGCATGGAATCGATGCCGAGGGCGCCCAGCGCCATCAGCGAGGCGATCAGGGCGACAAATTCGGCGAAATGGGGTTTTCTGGTTTCGGCGGAAACGGGCATGGCGCTGCCTATAGGCGCTTTATATTGCGCTTGCGAGGGGAATTGACGCCGGAAACAACAAAACTCACTCAATCACCGGAAAGAGGCAGGGTCAGCACAGGTTTTGGTGGCAGCCATCGTCAAATCGAACAAGAACAGCGCCCGGTAATTACGCTCTTCGGCAGCTTAAAATGTACAATACATTTTGCAGGCTCTACCATCGGGGGCAGGCCGCGGTCAGTAACCAGCCATTAAGGTGAGCTTGAGATAACGGCAGTCTGTTTTAAAAACGGTCGAGTCGCATAAAAATGAGCCGGTTCCATGTTGAGGAAAATCACTCTGCCGGTGGATACGGTGCGCCGTTTGTTTACGGCCTCGTTTTGACCCTTGTCATCCTGGCCGCCTATTTCATGCCGCGCGCCGATTCCGATGTGGCTGTCCTTGTGTCGCCCTTCGCCGGTCGCTCGGCGGCAGGTAACGCTGTGGCGCGGGCTGACGGCCTGGTGGTCGATAGCGGTCGCTGGCCGTTCATTCTGCTGGCCCGTCCGGCGGCAACTCACGACGTCAATTTTTCCGCCCGGCTCTACAAGACCGGCGCGCTCATCGTCTTTAATCCGGGCGTCATGGCCGGTTGTTTCAAAAAGGGTTGAACATGCAGGGGCTGTATGATCTGCGCCGCCGTTTCGGAACGTTTCTGATCGGCTTTATCTGGTTCAATGTCGCACTCATTACGGCGGCGACCTTGGGCCTGCATCACGCCAACGGCATGGTCGCCACAGGCGGGGCGGTCATCCTGGCGGCCGGCGCGACCTTCTACTGGCTGCGTCATCGGGCCGGCGTCAATACGCGGGTCATCACCTCCATGGCGCTGGCCGGACTGATCTGCCTTCTGGTGTTCGCCTTCCAGGGGCATCCGTTCCAGATCGACATGCACATGTATTTCTTTGCCGCCCTGGCGCTGATTGCCGGCTGGTGCGAATGGCGGGCGCTGGTGGCTTTTGCCGGCGTAGTGGCGGTGCATCACCTGGCGCTGAATTTCATTCTTCCGGCGGCCGTTTTCCCCAGCGCCAGCAGCGAAATTTCACGAGTCTTGCTGCACGCCGTTGTGCTTGTCCTCCAGACCGGCGTGCTGATCTGGGTGGTGCGCAATCTCGAAATCCGTTTCCAGTCCACCGATGACGCCCTGGCCGCCGCCCAGGCCGCCGAGGAGGCTGCGCAAAATCTGACGCAACAACAGATTACCGCCCGCGAACAGGAAGCGCGGGAACACGCCCGCCAGAATACACTGTCGGAAGCGTTTATTGCCCGTATGCAGACACGCATCCAGGGCCTGCGCAGCGATTCCGAACATCTGGCGAATACGGCAGACATCCTGTCCCAAGCTGTCCACGATACCACGCATGTTGCGCAATCGGTAGTGGAAGAGGCCCGTGCCACCTCGCACAGCGTCGAGACGGTCGCCTCCGGTGCCGAGGAGCTGGCGGCTTCGGTGCGTGAAATTCAGTCCCAGGTCCATCATTCCGCCGAAGTGGCGCAGGTTGCGGCGCGCGAAGCGGTCAGCACCCAGCAGAATGTGGCGCAACTGTCCCCTGGCGGCGCAGAAGATCGGCGACGTCATCGAGCTGATCCGTGCCATCGCCAGCCAGACCAACCTGCTGGCGCTGAACGCCACGATTGAAGCTGCAAGGGCGGGCGAAGCGGGCAAGGGCTTTGCCGTTGTGGCCACCGAGGTCAAGACGCTGGCGGCACAGACAGCGAAAGCGACCGATGAGATTGAGGCATCCGTCAGCGATATCCGCCATTCCACCGAGGTGACCGTTGAATCGATCTCCGCCATTCTGGGGACGATCAACAGCATTTGCGATGCCACGGCATCTATCGCCAGTGCGGTGGAGCAGCAGGGCATGTCGACGCGCGATATCGCCGACAATACCCACCGGGCAGCCCGCGGCACCTCGCGTGTCACGGAAAGCATAGAGACCGTCCACGCCACGGCCGACAAATCGGAAGCGGTATCGGCACAGCTCAAGACCATGTCCGACACCTTGCTGGCCGCTTCAGCGGACATGCGCAGCGAAATCGAGACCTTTTTCTCGGACGTAAAGGCGGCTTGATCAGCCGTCCTGTCGGACGTTCCAATCAAGTTTTTTTGAAGAGATACGCCGCATAAGCGACGGCACGCGCTTGCGCTTGTCAAAATTCGAAACCGAATTTTGGAGGGTTATTTCGCGCGATAATCGGCGATCACCTCGCCCACCGCGGCGATTTCGGCCTCGTGCGGGGCGTCGCGTTCGGTTTCGGCTATGCCAGCCTCGTACCAGTCTTTCATGGCGGGATGTTGCAGCATGAAATCGACATACGCGCGCGCCTCCCTGCTGAGATCGAAGCCCACGCCATAGGTCTGGATACGGAAGACGACCGGCGCATAGAAGGCGTCCACCGCCGTAAAGGTGCTGCCGGCGATATACGGGCCGCCGAAATTCGTGAAGCCATAGCGCCAGATATCATCGATGCGCGCCAGGTCGCGGATCAGGGCTGGCGGTGTGTCGAACATCTTGACTCGGACGCCGACATTCATCGAGCACAGGCTGCGCAGGGCGCTGAAACCGGAATGCATTTCCGCGGCGGCGGAGCGGGCGAAGCTGCGCGCTTCTCGGCTGGCGGGCCAGACGCTGGGATGGTCTTCATAGACGTGTTCGGCAATCGCCAGGGAGTCCCAGATCGTCTGCTTGCCGTCGATCAGGGCCGGCACCAGGGCGGTGGGAGAGAATGACTTGAAGGCGCTGTTGTCGGGCGTGAAATAATGCTGGTGCTCGATGAAGGGAATATCCAGCGCCTTCAGCAGCACCCAGGGGCGCAGCGACCACGACGAATAGTTCTTGTTGCCGATATGCAGTTCATATTGGGGCATGGGTTGTTCTTTCCAAAAGCGCTAAACAATGCGCGGAAAGTGACGAAAGCGGCATAAATTTGCCAGAGGGTTTTCCTGCCAAATGACATCGATTTTTGGCCAAAAGTTTTTCGCTCAAAGGCCGCTAGGCTCGCCGCATCAGCGGCGGCGTGCAGTCGCACGCTTCCGGCTCTGGTGAGGCAGGCTCATCAGAGCCCGGTTATACAAAAGATTAACGGATGCAGGCGATGATGCCGGCATGGTCAGTTCCCTAGCCCGTGCCGATTCCCCTGCCGAAACCGATGATTTCGCGGCGGGCGAAGGCATTGAGGGGGCGCAAGCCTCCGAACTGGACCAGATTTTCGACGATATCATCGCCGAGGCGCCGCCGCCGAAAAACCAGGCACGGCATGTCCTCTTGAAGCGCCTGGCCGATGTCGTCTGCCTGCCCGAAAGCCGGATCAATGCCTTTGAACGCGCCGTCACCGCCGATCTGCTGGTCGAGATGCTGCGGGAATCGGCCCTGCATGATCGGATACGGGTCGCCAAACGCGTCAGCATATTGGGCGAAATCCCCAATTCGCTCACCCGGATGCTGATCACTGACGACGCCGAGGTGGCGCGCGCGCTGATCGAGGATTGCAGAATCCCTGAGTGACGCCGATCTGTACTACTGCGCCAAATTCGGAAATCACCATCATCATATGCTTCTGGCCACGCGCAAGGAACTGTCGAGTATCCTATGCGAATACCTGGTCGATACCGAAAACATGCCGGTGATCGAGACCCTGCTGAAAAACCAGCGGGCGCGTCTGTCGCAGCCGGCGCTGGAAGCGACGGTGGCCATGAGCCAGACCCATCCGCAGCTTATTCCGCTGATCATGAAGCGCAGCGAACTGCGGCCGTCATCGGCCTATGTGCTGTTCTGGTGGGCGGAGGCGGACTGCCGGCGTCTGATCCTGACCCGGTTCGGCGTCAACCGCGAAATCATGCAGGACATGGCCTCGGATGTCTTCGCCATGATGGCCGCCGAGAAATGGCAGGATCCGCTGGCGCGCAAGGCGCTGCAATTCATCGAGCGCCGCCAGCGTAACCGTGAGGCGCTGGAGAAAAGCCCGTACACCTCGCTGGAAGCCGCCATTGCCGAGGCCGCGCGCCAGGGCATGACGCGCCATATGGCCGAGGAAATCTCGTATATGTCGGGCATCAAGCCGGCCACTGGCGCCAAGCTGATGCGCGACCGCGGCGGAGAAGGGCTGGCCGTGCTGTGTAAGGCGACCGGCCTGTCGAAAAAGGCGCTCAAGGCCTTGTGGAAGGCGTTGCGCCGGCCCCTGCGCACGCCGGAGGGGCTTATGCACCCGCACCTGGCAGAGGTGCTGATCACTTATGATATCCTGGCGGTTGATCGCGCCCAGACCGTGCTGCGTTACTGGAACTGGTCTCTGTCCTCGGCCCTGACCCATGTCATGCTGCGGGCGATTTCCAACGGCGAGGATGTCGATCTTGACTCGCTGAGCGTGCCGCAACGCGCGGCTATGCTGGCCTTTGCCCAAGATTTAAAAAGCTAAGCGGCGGCGCATTCCGGATATAGACGCAGTCAGTGATTCGCCTAAACAGGTCTGAACTGTCTTTAATTGGCGTATATCAAGTAATTCATCACTCACATCTGTGGTCTGTGCGTTTTTTTTGACGATAAGGCTTGAATATTGCAGTGTGCTGTCATAGGTAAAGTCCACAAAGTGCAAAGGACAATATAATGGAAAGCAAGACGGACACCCTGGACATGACGGCGGATATCGTTTCTGCCTTTGTCGGTAATAATTCCGTGCCGGCCAGCGAACTGCCTTCGCTGATCCAAAGCGTTTATGCTGCGCTCAACTCAATTTCTTCCGGCGAAGAAACCAAGGTCGAAGCCCCCAAGGAGCCGGCTGTTTCGGTCAAGAAGTCAATTTCTTCCGATTTTATTGTCTGTCTCGAAGATGGCCGCAAGTTCAAGTCGCTGAAGCGCCACCTGCGTACCAAGTACGGTATGAGCCCGGAAGACTACCGCGCCAAGTGGAACCTGCCCAAGGATTATCCAATGGTCGCCCCGAACTATGCCAAGGCGCGTTCGGACCTGGCCAAGCAGATGGGCCTGGGCCAGGGTGGCCGCCAGGTCACCCGCAAGGGCCGCGCCAGCAAGGCATAGGCTTGCGCCTCACTCAGACTTCCAAAGGCCCCGGTTGCATAAGCCGGGGTCTTTTTTATTTCAGGATCACCATACGGATCGCATTTTTATACATAGTGGCGGGACTATATTCCTGTGGCCAATATGACTCAATTGGCCAGAGTTTGAAGCAGGGGCAGCCTCGCAAAAGGTACGTATGCCTTGGCTGAGGCATGTTAATCCCCATGAAACAGCGGATTAGCGCGTTCTGGATAAAGTCTGCGTTAACCCTTTTTTGCTTGCCAAGGATTCACCAGTTAAGAGAAGGTGAATTTGGGTGATTCGCGGGTATGGACTGTTCTATACAGACTTGATTCAAGTGTTCGCGTCTTGTTCCATTTTGTAGGTGTGTATGCGAAGACCTTATCCTTGGTTTTTCCAGTGGAACGGGGTTTAGCGAAGGGGCAGACAAACTTTTACTTATGGCTGGTTTAGCTTCGGATATGTTGGCGGCCCTGCGCTCGCACGAAGATGTCTTTCGTTACTGGAAGAGTCTGCGCCGGTGCGGCAGGCTGCCCTCGCGGCAAGACCTCGATCCGGTGGCGATCAAGCGCCGCCTGCCGACCATCAGCCTGATCGACGTGCTGTCCCCCAATCCTGAAAACAATCCCGAAGTCTTCCGCCAGCGCCTGGCCGGCACCGAGCTTTTTGCGGCCTATGGCGAGGAAATTACCGGCAAGCGGCTTGACAGCATCTATACCGAGCCGGAGGCGCAATACTGGGCCGAACACCTCACCTTCGTTGTCGAGACCGGCAAACCGAACGTCGGCCTCCATTCCATGGCCTGGCGCGGCGCCAAGGGCCTCAGCCTGTTCTGGTTGCGTCTGCCCCTGGCGTCCGATGGCGTCAATGTCGACATGATCCTGGGCCATGATGCCCTGATCGGCAAGGTCGATCTGGTGCAGTCGGGCATAAGGTCCGCTTCGTAAGCCTGCTCGGCGGGCACAGATCCTGCCGGAAACGGCCGACGGGCCGTGCTTCGTCCCTTTATTCCTGGACGTTTAAATCGTCTATGCCCGTTTTTGTGAAGATAGGTGGCGCATGCAACCTAAGATAATTTTAAATAAAAATAACTCGATTAACACGCATTAAAAAGGAAATTATACCTATTCACATTTTTGGATAGGAAAGTTATCCTCTCCCCTTGGGGCGCGCCTATGATTTTACCGTGGGTTACACACGGTACACAGGCGATGGGAGTTCAGATGATAAAGGCACAAAATACAGCAGATAATTTTATGCGCGACAGCCGGTCGCAGGGGCGCGGCGATGGCTTGCGGCGCGACGTGGCGCGCGCCCTGTTTGTCATGGATCTGGTGGCGCTGGCGACGGGCGTTCCCGCGGAGCAAATTCGCAGCGCGACCCGTGGCCAGGCCCGTGCGGCGCGGGCGCGGCAGGTGGCCATGTACCTCGCCTATGTCAGTTTTGAATGGCCGCTGGCGCGTATCGGCGCGGCTTTCGGCCGGGATCGCACCACGGCCGGTTATGCCTGCCGCCTGGTGGAGGATCTGCGTGACGACCGGGCTTTCGATATTCGGCTGGAGCATCTGGAAAAATGCCTGAAAAGCGCGCCGGACCCGTTCGATGTCAAGCTGCTCAGCACCAACCTGATGGAAATGGTGGCGTAAAGGAAAGGTGCCGAGAAAGGTTACGGCTCAGGCCGTCGCCCTTTTCAGGCGCTCGACCATCGACATCAGGCCGTTGGTGCGCTGGGAGGACAGCGCTTCGTTCAGGCCCAGTTTCGCCAGCGTATCGCGGATGGAGAAATCCTGGATTTCGCTGTAGGGCAGGCCGTCGAGCAGGCGGATCAGCACGGCGATCAGGCCCTTGACGATAAAAGCGTCGGACTCGCCGCGAAAGCGTAAAATACCTTCCGGGCCTTTATCCATCACCAGCCAGACCTGCGAGGCGCAGCCCAGCACCTTGGAGGCGTCGGTCTTTTCTTCCGGTTTCAGCGGCGCCAGGTCCTTGCCGAGATCGATGATGTAGCGGTAACGCTCCTCCCAGTCATCGAACAGCTCGAACTCGTCGAGCAGATCATTCAGGCGGGTTTGGAATTCGGACATAAGGGCGCTCTTGATGGACTTTCGTCTATATGTCGGTTTACAGCGCGGGGTTCAAGCGCGGATCACACGCGTTTATAGCGCAAGGCGGCAATAAGCACGGAAAGCGCCGGCGCTGTTTGCCGTCGGCTTGGGTAGTACAGGTGATATCCGGCAAAGGGCGCGCACCAGTCTTCCAGCACGCGGATCAGCCGGCCACCTTTTACATGAGAAAGTATCTGATCTTCAGGGACATAGGCCAGTCCCAGGCCATTGAGTGCGGAATTGATCCTGAGCGACAGATTATTATAAACGAGTTGGCCGTCGACGCGCACATTCAGTTCGCGCCCTTCCTTTTCGAATTCCCAGGAAAAGAGACCGCCATAGGTCGGAAAGCGCATATTGATGCAGTTATGCGTGGTCAGGTCGTGAGGGGTGACGGGTATCTGACGATCCGAGAAATAAGCCGGTGATCCGACCACGGCCATGCGCATGTCGGGGCCGATCCGCACCGCGATCATATCCTTGGCGACCTGTTCGCCCAGCCGGACACCGGCATCGAACCGGTCGGCCACGATATCGGTCAGGCCGTAGTCAACGATGATCTCGACATGAATATCCGGGTGCGATGGCAGAAAGCCTTTCAGCGCCGGTTCAAGAACGGATATGGCGGCGTGCTCACCGGCCGTTATGCGTATCGTGCCAGCGGGTTGCGCCCGCAAGGCCGTAAGCGCGGTCAGTTCGGTCTCGATTTCCTCGAAACGGGGCGCCAGGGTCCGCAGCAGGCGCTCACCGGTCTCGGTTGGTGATACGCTGCGCGTGGTCCGGGTGAGCAGCCTCAGGCCCAGCCGCTCCTCAAGGGCGCGGATAGTCTGACTCAAGGCGGATTGCGAAACGCCGAGTTTGGCGGCCGCGCGTGTAAAACTGCGCGCCTTCGCAACATGGGCGAATGCCGCCAGATCGTCAAAGCTGGGCGCAGAATTCATTAGCACACCTTATAACAGCATCCCGATTATAGCGGCTAATCGAACTGATCCCAAGGGTTTAAACTCCGTGCCGATGATATGCTTTGAGGCGCGGAAGGAACACAGACGTGCAAGATGTAACCCTGAACAATGGTCTCTCCATGCCGATCCTGGGCTTCGGCGTTTTTCAGATACCCAATCCAAAAGAGTGTGAGCGCTGTGTTATTGACGCCATTGAGACCGGTTATCGTCTGATCGATACGGCGGCCTCGTACCTCAATGAAGCTGCCGTTGGCCATGGCATCCGGAACAGCGGCATGGCGCGGGGTGACCTGTTTGTAACCAGCAAACTATGGGTTCAGGATACCGGCTTCGAGAAGACCAGGGCGGCGATCGACGGGTCGTTGCAGCGCCTGCAACTCGATTATCTGGACCTGTATCTGATCCATCAGCCATTTGGCGATGTGCATGGCTCGTGGCGCGCCATGGAAGAGGCGTACAAGGCGGGCAAGCTGCGCGCCATCGGCGTCAGCAATTTCCAGCCGGATCGTCTGATGGATATTAAAGCCTTCAATGAGATCGCGCCGGCCGTCAATCAGGTGGAGGTCAATCCCTTTCAGCAGCAGATCGAAAGCGCGGCCTTTATGAAATCGATCGGCGTGCAGGCCGAAGCCTGGGCGCCCTTTGCCGAGGGCCGGAATGGTCTGTTTGAGAATGAAATCCTTGTTGGCGTAGGCAGGAAACATGGGAAATCGGTCGGGCAGGTCGTCCTGCGCTGGCTCGTTCAGCGGGGCATCGTGGCCCTGGCGAAGTCCGTGCGTAAAGAACGCATGGCCGAAAACCTGGCCGTTTTCGATTTCGAGCTGGATGCCGCCGACATGGCGCAAATCGCTGCACTGGACACCCAAACGAGCAGCTTCTTTTCTCACCGCGATCCCGAAATCGTCAAATGGATGAGCGAGCGCAAGCTCGACATCTGAGCGCACAGCAATAAACGGAGGCTACGCATGACTGACTCAAATCTTGTTCACCGCCGCCATGTCCTCTTCGCGGGTGCCGCGACCGGTGCGCCCGCCTTACTGGCTTCGGGAAACGTGAGGGCCGCTTCTCAATCGCCCGCCCGGCCACAAGCCGCGGAAACCGGTCGTCGCAAACTGGGAACTCTGGATGTTTCGGCCATCGGCATCGGTGTTCAGAATATGAGCCGCACCTATCAGACGACGATCCCGAGCCGGCCGGAAATGATCAGCATCATTCGCGCGGCCTACGACAAGGGCGTGACCTTTTACGACGCCGCCGAAGCCTATGGGCCGCTCGAAGTGGAGCGCATTCTCGGCGAGGGCGTCGCGCCGTTTCGTGACAGCGTCCAGATAGCGACCAAGTTTGGCTGGAATATTGATCTGGAGACCGGACAACGCCTTCCGGGACTGAACAGCCGGCCGGAACATATCAAGGTGGCGGTTGACGCCATGCTGAAACGCCTGCGCACCGACCGCATCGATCTCCTCTATCAGCATCGCGTTGATCCGGCGGTGCCCATTGAGGACGTGGCCGGCGCCGTCAGTGACCTCAAGGCGCAGGGTAAGGTTCTGCACTGGGGGCTGTGCGAAATGGGTCTGAACACCCTCAGGCGCGCCCATGCCGAATTGCCGGTCACCGCTGTCGAAAACGAATATTCGATGTTATGGCGTGGCCCTGAAAAGGCGGTTATTCCGCTCTGCGAGGAACTGGGGATAGGGTTTGTTCCCTGGAGTCCGCTGGGCGTCGGCTTCCTGACCGGCGCGATCGACGCCAATACGCGTTTCGCGGATGGCGATATCCGGAAGGTCGAGGGGCGGTTCTCGCCGGAAAACCTGCCGAATAATCTGAAGCTGGTCAGCCTGCTGACAACCTGGGCCGAACGAAAGCAGGCGACACCGGCGCAGATATCCCTGGCCTGGCTGATGGCGCAAAAGCCGTGGATTGTACCCATTCCGGGCACAACACAGATGGCGCATATGCGGGAAAATACGGGCGCGGCATCCGTTCGCCTTACCCCGGCCGAACAGGCAGAATTGAATGCGGCGGTTGCCGCCATCGATATTCAGGGTACGCGGCTGCCAGACGCTGTACAGCGTTTCTCAGATGTCGAAGCGCCGCCCGTCACGCGTCCATAAAAACGGAGCAACGATATGACCCTGCTCAGAATAAGCCTCCTGGTCTGCGCCTTTTTGGTGGCGGCCCCTGCCAGCGCCAGCGCGCAAACGGTGACGCCCGGCCGGTATGGGCCGCCAATTCCCGTGAGCGAAGCGCAGGGGATTATCAATCGGGGCATGGCAGCCAGCGCCGCTAAAGGACTCACCATGGCGTTCGCCGTGGTCGAACCATCCGGCGAACTTGTCGCCTTCGCCCGCATGACAGATGCACCCTATGCGTCGACGCAACTCGCCCAGCAAAAGGCGCGAGCTTCCGCTCGGCTTCGGCTTCCGACCGCAGAACTCGAAACGCGGGTTCAGACGGGCCGCATGGTCCTTCTGTCGTCCGACGAGGTCCTCGCGGTTGGGGGCGGCGTGCCGATTGTTGTGGACGGCCGGGTGGTGGGCGCCTTGGGCGTATCGGGCGGGACCGCAGCTCAGGACGCTGAAATCGCCGTGGCCACCCTCTCCCCGCGATGAGGGGCCCTCGGGTTGCATAATGGTCTCATTGTTCTTTGCGAGACGGGCTTGCCAGGTGGCTAAACCGCCTTCAGCCGGACAATCGCTTTCAGTGCCTCGCCCTTGCGCGACACGACGCCGAAGGCGCCGCCCATGGCCTCGGCATTGAGCCGGACCACGGCCCAGCCCAGGCCCGCGCCCTCGTGGCGCCGGTTCTCGGCGTTCTCGCCCTGCTCGAAGGGCTTCATCAGCCGCTCGACCTCGCCCTGGTCGGGGGCATCGCCACGATTGAAGACGGTCAGGATGACATGGCCGTCCGCCTGCCGGGCATTGATTTCGACGATCTCACCGGCCGGGCTGAATTCGATGGCGTTGCGCAGAAGATGATCGAGGCAAGAGGCCAGCCCGCGCGGGTCCAGCCAGGCGTGCAGGTCCTCATCAACGATACGGTTGTAAAGCGTGACACTGCCCGCCGTGGCCTGAGAGCGAAGCTTGGCGATGGCTTCCTCGATGATCGGCAGAACCGGCTCGTTCATCGGCGCCAGTCCGCCGCCGCCTTCGAGGCGCACGATATCGAGCACATTATTGAACAGGTTCAGGAGTTTCTTGCCGCTGTCACGGATAATGCCGGCATATTCGACATATTGCGGCGAACCCAGGGGCCGTAGAGTTCCTGGTTCAGGATGTCGGAAAAGCCGATAATGCTGTTGAGCGGGGTGCGCAGTTCGTGGCTGACCATGCGCAGGAAGGCGCGCTTGCCAAAGTCCCGGCCAGATTCTTTCGCAGCGTCTTCCGCCGCCGCGTCGCGGGCGGCTTCCAGGGGCCAGTTTGGCGCTTCGGCCGGCTGCGGGACAGACATACAACACCCTGAAGGCGGCGCGGTGGTCAGGACGCGCGGCACAAAATCCCAATTTAGGCAGGGGGTATTAAACATCGGTTACCCCGGCCCGTGCCATAGTTAAAAAGACCCGGTTTTGTAATGTGAGACGCCTGGAATCTCCCGCTGTGAGGGATATCCGTGGGCAATGTCACATTTCTGGCTAAAATTCAGATGTTTATTATATAGGCCGGGATGTTTTTGTTCGTCTTTAGGGAAATACGCAGGCGTGTCGCTTAAAGCCTACTTTCAGGATGAGGCCCCGAATACTGCCGAGGGCGGGGCTGGCCTGCGTTCTTTTGGTCCGCGCCTGCCCGGCCTGCGCTTAAGCGTCGTGGTCTGGCATCTGTGCTGGGCGGGCTATACGCTCTTCGGGCTGATGGGCCTGCTGCTGCTGCCGGCCTCGCCACTCGTCATCGCGGCGCTGGTGGCGATCACCATACCCGGCGCGGCCTGTGTGATCCTGCTCAGCCGTGACAGCCAGTTCATGCGCCAGGCCCTGATGTGGGTATGGGCCGTGGGCGCCCTGCTGGCCGTGGCCTTCACCGGGGGCATATCCGGGCCGCTGGCCGTATGGTGCATCCTGCCTCTGCTGGCGGCGGTGGTGCTCAATCAGCGCACCCTGATCACGCTTGGCGCTTCCCTGGCCTTCGGCATCACCTTGTTCGGGATCATGATCAGCGTGTGGCACGGCATCATATTGCCCGACGAACAGGAAGGTTTCTGGCTGTCGGTTATCGCCAATGTGTCTATCGTGGCCGGATTGGGTCTGGCGGTTCTGCCCGCCCTGCGGATGCGCTCCGAACGCGCCAGCGAGGCCGAGGAGACCCGCGACCGCCTGCTGAAAATCCTGACCGAACAGCCCGGCCTGCTGATCTGCCTGGATGGCGATGGGCGGGTTGTCGCGGCCTATGGTGAGGCGCCGGCGGGGCTGGACCTCAAGGCGCTGCTGCAACTGGGGGTGCCGGCTTCGGCGCATGTGCCAGACCGCATGGCGGTCAAGGCCGCAATCGAAACCGCCGTCATGGAGGGGCGGGCCGATATCGGCTTTACGCCCCACGCTGCCATGGATCATTACGTGCTCCTGTCGCTGCGTCGCGGCGTTGATGGCCGCGTCTATGGCGTCATGCACGACGCCTCGCTGTCGCACGCCCACGAAGCCTCGCTGGAGGCGGCGCGCATCGAGGCCGAAAACCTGAACAAAGGCAAGACGCAGTTCCTCGCCAGCATGAGCCACGAACTGCGCACGCCGCTCAATGCGGTCATCGGTTTCTCGGATATCATGCGCCTGAAGATGTTCGGTGAACTGCCGCCGAAATATGCCGAATATGCGCAACTGATCTGGGAATCCGGCCAGCATGTGCTCGACATGATCAATGACGTGCTCGATATGTCGAAGATCGAAGCGCAGAAATACGAACTGGCTTTGGAAAGCTTCGATATACGTGAGCCCGTTTCGGCGGCACTGCGCCTGATCCGCGGTCAGGCGCATGAAAAGGCCATTGATATTATCAGCCAGATGCCGGAAATGCCGCTTCTGGTCAGCGCCGACAAGCGCGCCATCAAGCAGATCTGCCTGAACCTGCTGTCGAACGCGGTGAAATTCACGCCGCAGGGCGGCGATGTGCGACTCAGCCTCAGCCAGCGGGAAGACGTGGTCGATATCGTCATTACCGATACCGGCATAGGCATTTCGGCGGAAGACCTGAGCCGGATCGGCCAGCCCTACGAACAGTCCGGCCCGGCGGAACAGAGGGCGATGGGCACGGGGCTCGGCCTGTCGATCGTCAAGGCCATGGCGCATCTACTGGGGGGCAGCCTGACGCTTTCCAGCATCCTGGGCGAAGGGACGACCGTGACGGTGTCCTTGCCGGTGGTGCAGGCGGACGAACAGCCGGAACTGCCCATGCCCATGCCGGTCAACAACCGGCCGGTCCAGGCGGAACCGCAAGGCGTGGTGCAATCACTGGAAGCCTTTGCCGGGGCCGCCCAGCAGGCGATACATAATCCGCTGGAGGATATCAGCCATACGCCGGAGTCCTTAAGCCGGTTCAGCGATTTCGTGATCCGCCCGCCGAAGAGCTAGAGCGCCGCCACAACGGTTTCCAGCTTGCCGAGGAACCCCTGCCAGCCGTGCAGGGCGCCGCCGAAAGCCTGCTTCTGGTCCGGACGGAAGCCGGCCTGTTCCACGCGCAGATGCGTGCCGTTTTCGGTTGGCGTCAGGGTAAAGGTCACCACGCTGCGCAAATCATAGGCGGCGTTGTCATTGGCGAAGTCCCAGCGATAGGCAAGGGTCCTGCACGGTTCGAGCGTGAGTACCTCGCAATCCAGCACGCCGCCCCAGTCGCCGCGCAGGTTGAATTTATGGCCGACCGCCGGCTGGAAATCATTCTTCATCAGCCAGTCTTCCATAAGATGCGGCTGGGTCAGGGCGCGCCACAGCTTTTCCGGCGGATGCGGAAAGTCGCGCTCGACGACGACGGAACGGGTTTCGACAGCGGTCATCAGGCTTTGCCCTTCTTTGGCTGGCTGCTATTCAGGTCTACGGCGGCGCGAACCAGAGCCTTGAAGGCTGCCTCGTTGATGGCGTCGCCTTCGCGGAAATCGATGGCGCGGCGGGTGGCGCCTTCCAGGCTGGAATTGAACAGGCCGGCGGGATCGGCCAGCGATGCCCCCTTGGCGAAGGTCGTCTTGACGGCGGCCTTGTAGGTCTCCCCGGTGCAGATGATGCCGTCATGCGACCATACCGGAATATTCCATTTCCATTCCTCGACCACCTCCGGATCGGCCTCTTTTATCAGGCGGCGCAAGGTGGTCAGGGTGTCGCCGCGCCAGTCCGGATATTCGGCGATGTTTTCGTCGATCAGTTGCGTGGCGGGAATGCCGGCGGTGCTCTTCAGCGGTTTTTTCATGGGCGTTTCCTTATAGTTTCTGGCCGGGCAGATTACTGGCCTGCCTGATCCAGCCGGCCAGTTGCGCCTCATCCATGGCGTCGTTTTCGCGGATATCGAGGTAGCGTACGTCTTTCTGTTTTGAAGTGCCGGGCGGCAGCGGATCGAGATGCGCGCCATTGAAAAAGGCGATCTTGATATAGTTCGTGAAGCAGTGAAGGCTGAGAAACCAGCCCTTTTCCGACGTGCCGTAAAAGGGCGAATTCCATTTGACCGCCTTACGCACATCGGGGATCGTGCGCTCGATCAGGGCATCAAGCCGGGCTCCCACCGTGCTTTTCCAGCCGGGCATGGCGGCGATATAGGCTTGCACCGGCGTGTCGCCATAGCCCTTGGCGATCTGCGGATTACCGCCTGAAAGCAGGTGTGGCGCGTCTGACATGATCAGTTCCCCAAAGTTGCGCGTGGCCTGATATAAGGCAGGGCGAACATGTAAAGCCCGGTGAACAACAGATAAAAAAGCGGCGGCAGCGGCGCATAGGTCAGCCAGGTCATCGGATGCTTCAGGGCCATGGCGACGAAGTTGCCGGCAACCAGCAGGGCAAAAACGATCGATACCCAGCGGTGGCTCTGGCGTATCCAGTGGTTGAGGGTCATTGGTCCATCCTGTTCAGCAGGTTTTCAAGATCATCGAAGCGGCTTTCCCAGAAGCCGGCCATCTGGCTGGTCCATTCCATCAGCGGAGACAGCGCGCCGATTTGCGCACTGTAATGGGTCTGGCGGCCATCGACGCGGCCACGCACCAGTCCCGCCTCTTTCAGCAGGCTGAGGTGTTTGGAAACAACGGGCTGGGAAACGCCGGCCTGTTCGGTCAGACCGCCGACCGTTGTTTCGCCGTCGCGGCACAGGCGCTCGAAGATCGCGCGCCGCGTCGGGTCGGCCAGGGTGCGGAACAGGATGTCGGGCGAGGGTGTCAATTCATACCTCAATAGCTATGAATTGACGTATAGCTATTCAGCTATGGATGAGTCAAGCCCAAATCAGAGGCGCGTATTGACCTGATTATGCGTGTAGGGCGCCGGCAGAGCGACATAGCTCAGGCCGGTGATGAAATCGCCGACCTCGAAGCGGGCATAGAGCGGGCCTTTATCGGTCGAGAACTCGACCACAATATCCTCGCGCGGATCGAGCCTGGCGATCGCCAGCCAGGCACGGCTGGGGAAGTCGAAACGCTGGGCGGCTTCCGGTGCCTGCGTGCCGGCATAGGTGCCGGTCAGGGTGAAACCGGCGATATTGGTCCTCAGGGCAGGGCGCAGGTCTGTAGTGACCTCGCTGATGCCGCTGGCCATGAAGCTCAGTGAGCTGTAATCGGAAAAGCCGACGGGCAGGCTGTCGCTGAGGCCATAGGGGGCGCGGTTGATCATGCCTGAGGTCAGGATATCGGTATTGCGCACCAACAGGCGGGCGCTGTAAGGGCGCAGGCCATCCTTGAAATGCGCCATCAGGCTGAAACTGTTCTGATGCAGGCCGCCGTAAAGGCCGAAGGCCATGTTGGCCTGGTCGGTGTTTTGATATTGCACCAGCCGCCACACCTGATCATCGCCATAGGCGCGGTTGGCGCGCCATTCGGTGCGGCCGGAAGACAGTTCGAGATGCGGCACGGCCATGAAGCGGCGGAAGCCACCCTCGGCGGTATTGACCTCGGCCATCAGTGACGGCGCGGTGCAATCGGATTGGTCTGCTGCGGCCTTGGCCTTTTCCAGCCAGGGCGCCAGATAGGCCATGCTGAGGCCGGCGCGCAGCGCATCGTTACGGGCCTGCAGATATCCGGCCTTCAGCGCCTGGCTGGTCGGACCATCGAGCAGGTGGCAGCGCGCATCGGCCTGCACCATAAAGTATCGCTTGACCACCGGCAGGGTATAGTCATCCGCGGTCTGGGCCACCAGCGGCGCCGTTATGCACGTTGTCGCGACAGCGGCCGCAAGCACAAGCTTTTTGACATAAGGACGGAGGTTCATAAAACGGCTTTACAGGGACTGTCAGGAATGTCTTTTCATCCTTTATAGACCATCAGGCTTTAGACGGCGTTTCCAATCAGGGTTAGCCAAATGTTACTATCAAGCGACCTCTGGGTCAGCGCCCTGGTGCGCCGGGTCGAGCAGGCGGGCAGTTTCGCCTATATCGCGCGGCGAGGGGATAAGGCGTTCGGCGCCGTGCTGGTCAAGGTGCTGAACCTGAAGACGCGCGAGACCTATGTGCTGCGCGAGGCGCAGAAAGGCGAGGAAAGCGTGTGGATGCGACCGGTCGAGACGAAGGACGAGGCCGATCTCGACGCCTGGATCGCGCGGCAGGCCCGGTATGATCCGGACATATGGGTGGTTGAAATCGAGGATCCGGAGGGCCGCCATTTCCTGACCGAGAAGGTCGAGGATATGATGAATCGCTGATTTACCTTGTCTTTCAACGGAATAACAAAACCTCTGGGTTAGGGTGAGCATCGATCACAACCAAGTACAGGTAGCGTTTTGTATTTTCTGCTGAATGACCTCATCCTCGATATCGACGCTACGCGCATGATGCAGCCGCTGGACGCCGATCGCTTTTCCGCGCTCAGCGCCGATTACATCGCGCAACTGGGCAAGGAAATGTTCGCCGAGGATGTTCAGGCGCACCGCAATAATCCCGAACGTGCCCGCCGGCTGGCCTACCTGATCCACCTGAAGATGCCGCGCATCAATGCGGCCCAGTTTTTCGTCACCTCAACCGGCGGCGGACTGGAAAGCGTGGATGCCAGCTTCAAGTCGCTGAACGAGATGGCGATGGAACTGATGTTCGCACAACAGAAGATAGGCCAGCTCGACACCCGCAAGGTCGATAACGAGGTCTGGCACCGCATGGCCGCCTAAGCCCATTCTTGTACCTCCCCGCCTGTCGGGGAGGGGGACCGCGCTCGAAGAGCGGGGTGGTGGGGGCTCTTTCTGTCGTAATCCGTTATTGTTATCGCGCCAATGCCTCCGCCGCTAGTGCCTTGGTCAGGCTGGCCGCGTCTGTGGGTTTCGTCAGAGCCACAGATTGTCCGGCCCACAGATTGCTGAATTCCGCGGCGCCATTAAGCGTCGCGCTGGCTTTCAACGGCGCAAGTGCCCCGCCGGCCAGGGGAAAATCCGGCGCCAGGTCCGACAGTGGGCCCAGTTCCCGCATGGCGCGGTTGCTGATGCCGCGCGCCGGGCGGCCGGTGAAGATATTGGTGATCTGGGTGCCGTCGTCAGTCGCGCTCATAAGCGCCATCCGGTGCGCGTCGCTGATGGTCGCCTCTTTCGTCAGCAGATAGGCCGTGCCGACCTGGACCGCCGAAGCCCCCAGCAGCAGCGCGGCGGCCACGCCACGGCCATCGGATATGCCGCCGGCAGCGATGACCGGCACCGATACGGTATCCGCGATCTGCGGCACCAGGGCGAAGGTGCCGACCTGGCGCGACATGTCCATTTGCAGAAAAGAGGCGCGGTGGCCGCCGGCTTCCGCGCCCATGGCGATGACCGCGTCCACGCCCCGCGCCTCCAGCCAGCGCGCTTCGGCAACCGTCGTGGCCGAGGACAGGATTTTGGCGCCGCTGGCCTTTACGCGCGCCAGCAGGTCCGGCGTCGGCAGGCCGAAATGGAAGCTGACAATGGGTGGTCTGATCTCTTCGACCACGCGGCACCAGGCATCATCGAAGGGTGCGCGGGTCGACATTGGCACAGGTGTATCGGCGGGCAGGCCGGCCTCTTCATAATAGGTCGTCAGATGCCGCCGCCACGCCGCCAGTCGCGCTTTCACCGCCGGATCGTCCGGGCTCGGCGCGGCATGACAGAAGAAATTCAGATTGAAAGGCGCAGCGGTCTCCGCCCGGATTTGTCGCACGGCCTCACGCACTTGTTCAGGCGATAACTGTGCGCAGGGCAGGGCGCCGAGCCCGCCGGCCTGAGCCACGGCGACCACCATTTCGACGCCATTCGCGCCCGCCATCGGCGCCTGGAGAATTGGCAGGTCGATACCCAGCAGGTCCAGGATGCGGCGGTCTTTCCAGGCGGTCATGTCTACCTCTTGAAAAAGCCGAGCGGAATCGCCGCCGCCATGGCCGCCGCACCGGCATCATTGGGGTGCAGGTGGTCACCGACATCGTAATCGGCGCGCAGGTGGCCCGGTGCGGCGGGGTCTTCCACCGCCTTGTCGAAATCGATCACGCCATCGAAGACGGTCTGGTGCCTGATCCAGGTGTTGATCGTCTGGCGGCGGGCTTCCTTTTCGTCGGAATAATAGCCCTCGAAAACCGTGCCGATAAAGGGTGTCAGGGTGGCGGCATAGATTTTCAGGCCGCGTTCGTGGGCGCGCGCCGCCGTCTGGCTCAGGCCGTCGATCAGGTCTTCCGCCGAAACATAACCCTCCGAGCCTGGTCCCTGTGCGTGCCCCAGATCATTGATCCCGATGAGCACGATGACGGCAGCGGCATTCGGCTGGGCCAGCACATCGCGGTCGAAGCGCGCCAGTCCGCCCTCGCCGAAGCGTGCCCACTGGCCGTGATGCAGCAGGCGGTTGCCGCTCAAACCGGCATTGACGACGCTGAGCTTGATGCCTGCCTCATGCAGGCGACGGCTCAAAAGCTCAGGCCAGGTGCGGCCCTGGTCGGGGGTGATGCCGTAGCCATCGGTGATCGAGTCACCAAAGGTGATCAGCGCCGCTTTCGCCGGCGAGCCGGAAACCTCGACCTCGGCCAGCCAGGGGAAGGCGTTGCCGATACCGATATCGGATTTTGCTTCGGGCAATTCAGCGGCGCGGCTGACGCGGCCGTCGGCGACATAAAGCACGCCACGCTGGATATCGTGAACCGTCACCAGCGGGGTTTCTTCCGGTACATATAGACTAATCGCCAGGTCGCTGTCGGCGGCCACCGTCATCGGCAGGGGATCGCTAAGCACATAGGCGCCGGGCGCGATGGTGACAGTGGCGCGGCCATTGAAGGTGACGGCTGTATCCGCGGCCGGATCGATGCGGCTGCCCTTGAGGCGTTTCGCCACGCGGATATCCTCCAGTTTCAGCGGGGCGGTGCCATAGGCATTGGAGAGACGCAGCCGCACCGAGGTGCCGCCGGCGCTGATCCGCACAATCTGGCGCAGGGTCTTGTCACTGATTTTCGCCTCGACACCGGAGGGCTCTGGCGAAGCATACCAGGTGGGAACCCACTTTGCGGCCGTGTCCTTCGCCGTAGCCGGCAGGGCCGGCATGGCCGCCAGCAGAAGAAGGCTGAAAAGAGCGGCGCGGCGGGTGGTGTGAAGCATGGCGGTGTCCCTGTTGTATGATCGCAGCAATCGCACAGCCGGAATAGTCCGTCAAATGTGATGTTATAATGTTTTAACCTGTTGATTTGGATATTTATTTATGTGCGCCACTGGTCTTGGGCACGCAAGACTTCTAAGCTGGCGGCTTAGTTAAAGCCGAGACTTGCACATGGCCCACGATCATCACGACCATTCTCATGACCGCGGCCACGCGCATGGCGGGCACGGCCATTCCCATGCTTCCACGGATTTCGGCACACGTTTCCTGTGGGCAGCGGCGCTCAATGCCGCCTTTATTCTCGCCGAGATCATCTACGGCCTGAAGGCCAATTCGCTGGCCCTGCTGGCCGATGCCGGCCATAATTTCAGCGATGTGATTTCGCTGATCTTGTCATGGGCGGCATGGTGGCTGGCCAAGAAAAAGCCGGTGGCCGGATTCACCTATGGTTATCGCGGCGCCTCGATCATGGCGGCCCTCTTCAATGCCATCCTGCTGATGGTGGCAGTTGGCGGCATTGTGTGGGAAGCCGTGCAGCGCTTCTCGTCGCATGAAGCGGTGCAGGGTGATCTGGTGATGTGGGTGGCCGGCGCCGGTATTCTGGTCAATGGCTTTACCGCCTGGCTGTTTGCGCAAGGACAATCTGACCTCAATATCAAGGCCGCCTTCGCCCATTTGGCGGCCGATGCCGTGGTATCGGCGGGCGTGGTGATCGCCGGTCTCGTCCTGCTGCTGACCGGCTGGGCCTGGCTCGATCCGCTGCTCAGCATCGTGGTCTCGGCGGTGATCGTCTGGGGCACCTGGGGCCTGTTGCGCGATTCCGTGCGCCTCAGCTTGCAGGGCGTGCCGCCGCATATTGATTTTGCCAAGGTCAAGGCGTTCCTGGCCGGACAGCCGGGCGTGACCGATGTCCATGACCTGCATATCTGGGGGATGAGTACCACCGAGGTGGCGCTGACCGCCCATCTGATTATGCCGGGCGGCCATCCGGGCGATGCTTTCCTGCATGAACTGGCCGAGGAACTGGAACACCACCACGGTATTATCCACGCCACCATCCAGATCGAGATGAGCGATGGCGCGCATCCGTGTGCCCTGGCGTCTGACGAGGTGGTGTAACCATCTCCTCCCCATTTCTTAAATGGGGAGGTGGCGGGCTTGTCCCGCCGGAGGGCGCCCCTCCGTTATTTGCTACGCAAATGCCACCTCCCCATCGCAAGCGATAGGGAGGAGAAGCTTAAGCCCTCCGGTAATTCGCCACAAAAACGCCCAACGCCAGCAGCAGCGCCAGACCACCAGCCAGGGCCACATATTCCCAGCCGCCACTCTCATAAAGCGGGCTGGCCACGGCCGAACCGATCGCGCCACCGGTAAAAATGCCCGCCATATAGATGCCGTTGACGCGGCCCCGGCTCATAGGATCGAGCGCATAGATGGCGCGCTGGCCCTGCACCATGTTCATCTGGACGCAGAAATCGAGCACCACGCCCAACAGCGCCAGTACGATGACTCCGCGCATGGACGGCAGGAGCGTGACCAGCATGGCGGCCGCGCCCACCGCCAATGCGCCGAAGGTCGCCTTGACTGTATGCCCGGCGTCGGCCAGGCGACCGCTCAAAGGCGCGGCCAGGGCCCCGGTGGCGCCGACCAGCGCGAACAGGGCGATCCCGGTTTGTGTCAGATGGAAGCGACCGGCCAGTTCGAGCGGCGCCACGGTCCAGAACAGCGAAAAGGCGCAGAACATGCACGCCTGAAAAAAGGTGCGCAGGCGAAGCGTGGGATGCGCGCGCCACAGCACGGTCAGCGAATGGATCAGCCGCACATAGGTGACCTTGTGGTCCGGTTGGCGGCGCGGCAGGGTCAGGGCCAGAAGCCCGCCCATAAGCACCATGAAGCCGGCGGCGGTAAAATAGACGGCGCGCCAGCCGAAATGATCGGCGATCAGACCTCGACAGCGGCCGCGACAGCAGGATGCCGAGCACCAGCCCGCCCATGATATTGCCGACCACCCGGCCGCGGTTCTCATCGGAGGCCATGTGCGCCGCCAGCGGGATCAGCACCTGAACGGCCACGGTGGCCAGCCCAATCAGCAGCGAAACGATCAGAAACACGGTGCCATTGGTGGCGATGGCGGCCAGAAGCAGGCTTGCGAAAGCCGCCGCCAGCAGGATCAGGGTCAGGCGGCGATTTTCGGTGCGGTCGGCCAGCGGCACGATGAACAGTAGGCCCAGCCCATAGCCGATCTGGGTCAGGGAAACGATCAGCGAAGCCGTCTCCGGCGACAGCCCGACGTTCGGCGCGATCAGGGCGATGATCGGCTGGCCATAATAGAGATTGCCGACGACAACGCCGCAGGCGAGCGCGAACAGCCCGACAAAGGCGGGCGTCAGGGTGGTTTTGGCGGAGGTCATGCTTATATCTCTGGGGGCGGGGAGGCCCGGTTCCATATATAACCGTCAGGGTTACAGAGACAAGCCGGGCCGAAAGAACCGGTCACCTTTCTTGATGGCTGGTCGCCTTTACAGCGTCTCATTTTCCGCTTACGTCAACGTTAGATTTATAACTCTTTCGCTCTCGCAAAAATGATTGGGATAGCGACTGCCAAGATCGTAAAATGCCAACATGAATAAGCTTGTTCCTGAATTTCTTCAGCACTACCCCACGAAGTGGGCGCGCCATGCCGATCTGATCGTGCATATCGTGGCCCTGACCTTTGCCCTGTTTGGCGGCGGCGTGGCCCTGGGCCTGGCGGTCAGTCACGGCCTGCTCGGCAAGGTGGCGGCCATCACCATCTACGCGATCGGCATGATCGCTATGCTGGGTTTCTCAACGGCCTATAATTTCGCCGTTCCGCGCTGGCAGCCGTTTCTGCGTCGTCTCGACCATGCGGGTATTTTCCTGATGATCGCCGCCAGTTACACGCCTTTCACCACCCAGGCGCTGAAAGGCGGCTGGGCCTTGTGGATGAGCGTCGGCGTCTGGTCACTGGCGGTTCTGGGCATCCTGGCCAAGCTGCTTTTACCCGGATTGGGTAAGGGCTTCTGGATCGCGCTTTATTTGATCCTGGGCTGGCTGGTGGTCATCGCCATCAAGCCGATGGTGCGCGAAGTGCCTCTGCCGGCCATGATCCTGCTGGCGCTCGGCGGCGTGGCCTACAGCGTCGGCACCATCTTCTACGCCATGAAGAAGCTGAAGTTCCGCCGCGCCATCTGGCACGGCCATGTCTTGACCGGCGCCGTGCTGCACTATGTCGCCATACTGGTCGGCGTCGTGCTGGTGGGCTCGAATTAGACCGGCAGCTTGACCGTCAAAACCAGATGATCGGGATCGGCGGTGAAATCGAGCTTACCGCCGGCTTCATGCACGGTTGACCACAGCCAGTGCGGCTGAATCCACTGGCCATTGAGGCCGTCGCCCAGCGGCAGGCCCTTGAGACCTTCAATCGCTTCGGCCTTGAGGCGGGCGCGCGGACCGGCCGCATCGGCGGTCAGGGTCAGGCCGTCATCACCGGTTACGGTTGTCAGGGTCGCCTTGCCGCCGGTCGGCAGCGAATTGCCAGCGAGCAGGCCAAGATTGAGCAGGATACGGGCGGCGGACTTCTGGAAAACCGTGTCAGAGGGAATGGCGAAATCGAGTTCGGCGCGCATGGTCGAGAACATATCGCCCAGAATCTTCTCCAACTGACCGCCATTGAAAGCTTCCGAAGTGCTGGCGGCCCCGAAGGCTACACGGGCGAAATGGACCAGGGTCACCATCTTCTTGGCGGAGGCGGCGATCAGGTTGAGCGCCTCCTGCTTCATGTCCTGGGCGGACGGGTCTTCCAGCAGGTCCAGGCCCGACATGATGGCGCCGGCGGGCGAGATGAAATCGTGACACAGCTTGCCGACCAGTTGCGTGGCCAGGTCGTGCGGGCTCAGTTCGAAGCCTTCGCTGGCCGGTGCTTCGTCCACGGGCGCTTCGGCAACAGTCGGGGCGGTTTCCACATGCGCCGCCGGTTCGCTGCCGCTGCGGGTCAGGTTCGGTGTTGACAGATCATCCATGCTCATCTTGAAGTCCTGCTGGTCAGTTTAGGTTGGCTGATCCGAAGTGTGAGGTGATTTGCCTTAAACTTGAAGGCGGGAAGCGCTAAGATGTTTTCATAAAGTTTAACGACCGGTTTACAAAGCGCACGGGCGCCTGGGCCGCGGATCGCAAATCCCTTACAGTTCCCCGGATTTCACACACATCAACCTGCCACAAAGTCCACAACTGGAGACCCCACATGGCCGACGCACAATCCAAACTCGCCCGCAAGGGCCGCGGCAAGATATTTGATTCGATTCTCGACACTATGGGCGATACGCCGCTCGTCCGCCTGCCGCGCCTCTCGGAAGCCTATGGCGCCAAGGCCACGGTGCTGGCCAAGCTCGAATTCTTCAATCCGCTGGCCTCGGTCAAGGACCGTATCGGCATTTCGATGATCGCTGCGCTGGAAGAGGCCGGCAAGCTGAAGGCCGGCGGCACGATCATCGAAGCCACGTCCGGCAATACCGGCATTGCCCTGGCTTTTGTGGCCGCCGCCAAGGGCTACAAATGCATTCTGGTCATGCCGGAATCGATGTCGATCGAACGCCGCAAGATGCTGCTGATCCTGGGTGCCAAGCTTGAGCTTACACCCGCCGAAAAGGGGATGCGCGGCGCCATGGCCCGCGCGCAGGAACTGCTGGAAGAAACACCGGGCGCGGTCATTCCGCGTCAGTTCGAGAATGAAGCCAATACCTTCGTCCACCGTGTCTCGACGGCCGAAGAAATCTGGAACGACACCAATGGCGCCGTCGATGTGGTGGTTTCCGGTGTCGGCACCGGTGGTACGATCAGCGGTGTGGGGGAAGTGCTCAAGGCGAAGAAGCCGTCGGTGAAGATGGTGGCTATCGAACCCGAAGCCTCGCCGATCCTTTCGGGCGGTGAGCCCGGTCCGCACAAGATCCAGGGCCCGGGCGCCGGTTTCGTGCCGGCCATCCTCGACCGCAGCGTCATAGACAGCGTCGAGACGGTCAGCAATGATGCCGCCTTCGCCATGGCGCGCAAGTCGGCCCAGGTCGAGGGCCTGCCGGTCGGTATCTCGTCGGGCGCCGCGTTGGAAGTCGCCTTCCGCCTGGCGGCAAAGGACGAATATGCCGGCAAGACGATTGTGGCGATCATTCCGTCCTTTGCCGAGCGCTATCTCTCGACGGCATTGTTCGACGGGCTGTAGATAAAAAATCCTCCCCTCATGGAGGGGAGGGGGACCGCGAAGCGGTGGAGGGGTAGTAACCGACGTTTTTGTGCGTGGCTTTACCCCTCCGTCTCGACACGCCGCGACCTGCGGTCCGCGCGTTGCTCGACACCTCCCCTCCAAGAGGGGAGGATTATTTTCGATTTACCCGAATTGAAACGCGCTGATGGCGATGCCGGTATTGCCGAGACTGTCTTCGTGATAGGTCCGGCGGCCGGTATCGCCCTCCGCTGCTCCAGCCACAACCATAAGCGGGATCAGGTGTTCCTCTCGCGGATGGCACTCGTGGGCGCCAGGCGCGCTGGCCCAGTCATTCAGGTCATTGATATCGCCGGCCACTATTCGGGTCAGCCAGTCATCAAAAGCGTGTGAGGCCGGACCGCTGCCGGAACCGCGGCCCATCAGGCGCGGGATCGAATGGAAGCTCATCCCTGAACCGATGATCAGCACGCCTTCGTCACGCAAGGGGGCCAGGGCCTTGCCCAGCGCGATATGTTCGGCCGGGCTCAGGCCCTGTTTCAGCGACAGTTGCAGGGTCGGGATATCGGCGTCCGGCCAGGCCATCAGCATGGGGATGAAGACCCCATGGTCGAAATCGCGCTCGCTGTCGGCCACCACGGTGAGGCCGGCCCCGGCGGCCAGGGTCTGGACGCGCGCCGCCACCGCTTCGGAGCCGCGCGCCGGATAGTTCAGTTCATAGGTATGCGGCGGAAAGCCGTAATAGTCGAAAAACATGCCCGGCGCCGGCTTGGTCATGATGGTAAATTCCGGCGTTTCCCAGTGCGCCGATATGATCAGCAGGGCCTTGGGCTTTTCGCCGATATCGGTGGGCAGACGCTTGAGATAGGCGCCCATTTCGTCCCACATGCCGGCGGGGCTCCAGTCCATGAAAAAACACGGTCCGCCCCCGTGGGGGATATAGACGGTCGGGGTTCTGGTCATGGTCATATCTCTTAATACACTTCCGCATCGATAATCAGGTCGATATCGTCGCCGACGATCGGCTCCAGATTACCCAGTCCGAAGGCTTTGCGGCTCAGATGCGCGGTGGCGGAAAAGCCGTAACCGGTCTTGAACAGGGCCGGATTGAAGGCTTTTTTATTGAAGGTGACGGCCAGAACTATGCTTTGGGTGATGCCGTGAATGGTCAGGTCGCCGGTGACGTTCGCCGTGTTTTCGCCGGTCAGCTCCACCTGCGTGCTTTTGAAGGTGGCGGTCGGGTACTGCGTGATATCGAAGTACTTTTCGCCTTTGAGCAGGGCGTCGAAATCGGGAAGGGCGGTCGTCAGGGTCTTCATGTCGAACGTGATATCGACCGTGCTTTTCGTCGGGTCGTCCCGGTCGAATACCAGAGTGCCGGTAGCGCCCATGATCTTGCCGGACGGATGCGACATCCCAAAGTGAGGGTACTGAAAGATGACCGAGGTGTGGTCGGGTTCGAATGTCAGGGTTTCGGCAGCAAAAGCCGGCGCGGCCAGAAAGCCAAGCGCAGTGCAGATGGTGATAAACCTTAACATTCGAACCCCTTTTCCTTACTGGGCTATGGCTTCTGCTTCGATATAAAGGTCAACCTGATCGCTGACGGCCGGCACATAGTTGCCCATGCCGAAATCCGAGCGGTTGATGGTGCCCGTGGCGGTGAAGCCGGCATCGACCTTCTTCATCATCGGATGGACATCCTTCTTGTTGAGCGTCACCTTCAGGGTCACCGGCTTTGTGACGCCATGGATGGTCAGGTCGCCGGTCACGTCGGCCGTAGTGGCGCTGGTCTGGACAACCTTCGTGCTCTTGAAGGTGGCCGTCGGGAACTTGGCGGCGTCGAAGAAGTCGGCGCTTTTCAGGTGGGTGTCAAGCGCGGCCACGCCGGTATTGATGCCATTGATATCGAAGGAGACCTCGACCGAGCTGTTGGCGGGCGTCGCGTCATCGAGCGTGACGGTGCCCACGGCATTCATGAACTTGCCGGTCGGGTGCGAGAAGCCGAAATGGGTATACTGGAAGGTCACCGAGGTGTGGCCGGCGTCGAGCTTGTAGGTATCGGCGGCGAAAGCCGAAGTGGACGCCACCAGGGCGAAGACGGAGGCGGCGAACAGGGACTTGATAGCGAACTTGGTCATGGGAACTCTCTTACGGAGGAGAAACAAAATCAGAAACGTAACAATAGTGGTTACTGTTATGAATTTCAAGTGGCCGCCGTCACAATTCGAGCGAAATTCATCACCCGGTTATACGGCGTAATTACGGCACCGGATGACCGGAAACGGGAATTGCCTGGGGGCGGAAAGTGTGGTCTGCTCTCCGGCCAGAACTGGGGGAATATCCATGATTTCAAGATGTGTTCCGGGCCTTTTTGGCGATTGCCTTTTTCGTGGCGTCGCCGGCCTGGGCGGATGAGGCCGCGCCGCGCCTGCCCGATGTGCAGATCATCGAATGCCGCACACACGACGCCGCGCAGGAAAAGACCGACATGGCCCTGGCGATGTCGGCGCTCGATCTCATGCAGGCGCACGACATCGACAAGCTGAACGCCATGCTGCCCGATCTCAAAACGGCCCTTGGCCACGCCCCGGATGCGGTTTCCCACCCTGAGCATTGCGGCGATACGATCATTGTCTATTCGGATAAAATGAGTGACTTCCTCACAATTTCGGCCATGATCCAGGGGCATGAAAAAGAATTTGGCGCCACGAAGGTCGAACAACGCGAAGCCCTGCCATATCCGCTTCTGGGCTTTGTCGTTGGCTGGATCTATTTCGAGACCAAGGATTTTCAGTCGGCGCATGACGCCTATGCCAAGGGACTGAAGAACGACCCGGATTACCACTCCCTGATCATGGAAGATACCCTGACCCTGGCCGCGCTGCACCGCAGCCCGGAAGCGCTGGCCCAGCTTGACGCCTATCTGGCGCGCAACCCCGACCTGCCGGATGAAATGATGGCCAATGCCCTGCGCAAGCGCGGCTATGTGCTGGTCGAGCTAGAGCGCTGGGACGAGGCCGAGGCGGCTTACAAGGAGTCCCTCAAACTGGAACCGGATAATGAGACCGCCCAGGGCGAACTGGAATATATTGCGCAGACCAGACCTTCCAAGCCGGCCAACTGACCCTATATGCGGGGCTCCTGACTGACAAACTGAGAGGGTAATATGTCTGAGGCGGTTCAAATCGATATGTACAAGGCGTCCGTGCCGGTGGTGCTCAATGCGCTGACCAATCTGAAGGCCATTCTTGGCAAGGCCGAGGCCTGGGCGGCGGAAAAGAACATCAAGGATGCCACCGTGCTGAATGCGCGCCTGGCGCTCGACATGCTGCCCTTCTCGAAGCAGATCCAACTGGTGAGCGATACGGCCAAGGGCGTGGCGGCGCGTCTCGGTGGCGTTGAAAATCCGTCCTATGCCGATGATGAGGCGAGCTTCGCCGAACTGCACGAGCGTCTGCAGAAAACGATCGATTTCGTCAAGTCGGTCGATGCCAAGGGTTTTGCCGGTTCGGAGACGCGCGAAGTCGTGCTGAAGTTTCCGTCGCGCACGATCGAGTTCAAGGGGCTGGATTATCTGACTGGTTTCGCCATCCCCAACATGTTCTTCCATGTGACCACCGCCTACGCCATCCTGCGCCATTCCGGCGTGCCGCTCGGCAAAAGCGATTTCCTCGGTGGTTAAGCGTCATGCCAAAAAGTGGTTCCACTTTTTGGAAAAACATGATGCGTCTAGTAAGCCTCAAAGGTCTCGATATCGAAGCGCTGGAGTTCGCTCAGATAATCTTCGAGCGTGACCAGGCCGACACAAGGTAGGGCCCCATGCGCGAGCGTGGGGTCTTTTTCATATAGTCGCTTGGCCAGCAGCATGGCGGGTACACAAGGGATTTGCGGGCCGTCGCCCGATTTCGCCACGATAAACCATGAACGGGTAAGCGGCGCGCCGGTGTGATCGATGCCGCTGATCGTGACGTGCATCCCCCCGATATCGCTGCCCATAAAATTGAATGCGTCGCTGGCGGCCAGAAGGGGCTTGGCCATCGCCGGCAGTTTGAGGGGTAAGCCGGCGCGTACAAGCCATGACAAGCCCCAGAGGCCGAGATGAAGGACGTCCAGTTCAAGCCCGGCGCCAAAACGGATCGATTTGAAGCCATAGGCAGCCGGCAGCAGATCGAGATCGGGAATATCGCAATTAGCCAGCCAGCGCTTACCCATGACGGGATAATCCTGCCGGTGCGCATCCTGCCAGCCATAGGGCTTCGGGTGTCCGGCAAAAGGCCGCAGGGGCTTGCCGACATAGCTCAGTATGCCGCGCGTGGTCGCCAGGCCCCGCTCGGCTTTCTGGCCGGGCGAAATGCCGAAATCGAGCCTGTCCATGCGGGCGAAAGCGGGTTTCAGATGCTCGATCACCGCCGAAGACAGACCGGGCACCGTACTGGCGCCGCTGATCAGGGTGACGTCTGCCGCCTTCGCCTCGCGGTCGAGTTTGTTGAATCCAACGACAAAGTCGCGTCCATCGGCCAGATCGACATAATGGATGCCGGCGGCGATGCAGGCCCGCGCCACGGCATAGTCGCTGCCCTGGAACGGCCCGCTGGTATGGACGATGACCGACGGCTTTTCCGCCGCCAAAACCTCGGCCAGTCCCGCGTGAATATCCAGCCGCAGAGGCCGTGCGTTTGGCAATTCGTGGCACAGGTCTTCGGCTTTTGAGAGATCGCGCCCGGAAATGATCAGGGGCAGGCCGTGCCGGGAGAGAGCTCGGGCTATGCGCTTGCCGAAATTGCCATAACCGCCAAGGATCAGGATTTCATTCGGCATACTGAATATCCGTCACGGTAAACTCGCCTTCATAGCTGTATTCGGTCAGGCGGCCGAACAGCCCACCGGAAAGCGTCATTCGCATCCGAAAACGGTCATCGCCCGTAGCTTCTTCTAACGCATCGCCCCGACCGAGCAGGCATTCACCGAGCCATGACAGAGGCATATCGATGCCGAAAATCCGCCAGACATAGCCGCGATGCTGTAACAATACCCGTTCGTTTTCATACACATAGCCACAGCGCCAGCCCACGCCGCCAGCCATATATTCGATCACCTCATGCGGCCCCTGCGGGATCATCTTTGAGCGAAAAACGTAAGATGCGGGGCCAGGAAAATCGAACCGGCGCTCGAAGATAAAGGCACGGCTGTCCGGTTCGCTCAGGAAGGTAACCGTGCAGGGCACATCCGAACCGGGCCAGGGCGTCAACATGTTTAACGCTTTTAACAGCGGTGAAGCCAGCCGCAGCAAGGGCCCCATGCGAATGGTCAGTTGGCCGGACACGGTGACGCGATCATGTGAAAATGGCCGGTTGGCGTAATGGGCTTTCAGCGCCGGCGGCAATATGTCCCACTGTTCGGCGAAGATATCCTGGAAGATGGGCGTGGCGCCGGTTGTGGTCATGGTTTACCTTTCGTCCCACGCTAACACGAAGGCGCGCAACCCTCATGCTTTATCTCTGCGTCAAATGGCTGCATATCCTGTCCTCGACCGTGCTGTTCGGCAC
Source organism: Asticcacaulis sp. (assembly GCA_024707255.1). Classification (NCBI taxonomy): domain Bacteria; kingdom Pseudomonadati; phylum Pseudomonadota; class Alphaproteobacteria; order Caulobacterales; family Caulobacteraceae; genus Asticcacaulis; species Asticcacaulis sp. Next base: position 1,986,745 of record JANQAC010000001.1, read on the forward strand.
CGGGATCGGCACGGCCTTCTTCATGCTGATGGCCAATCTCTCAAAGGATGTCCGCGCCATCGCCTTCGCCACGCGCACCGTGGTCGTCGCCGACTGGTGCTTCACCACGCCGGCCGTCATTTTCCAGCCCCTGAGCGGCCTGATGCTGATGCACCTTACCGGCGCTACAATGGAAAGCAGTTGGCTGGCCACCGCCCTTGCGCTCTATGTCTTTGCCGGTGCCTGCTGGCTGCCGGTGGTGTGGATGCAGATTCGCATGAAGCGGCTGGCGGCCGAAGCGCTTCTCGGCGGGACCGACTTGCCGCCGGCCTACTGGCGGCTGAATACCTGGTGGATCGGGCTCGGATCACTGGCCTTTCCAGCGGTGGCGGCCATCTTCTGGCTGATGGTTTTTAAGCCCGGCTAGGCTTGCACGGGCCGGACCAGCGCCCATCTTGTACGGTAATATCGAAAGGAACGGACCATGATACATCTCTATGCCTGGGGCACGCCGAACGGCCGCAAGGCTACCATCATGCTGGAGGAACTGGGCGTTCCTTACGAAAGCCACCCGGTCAATATCGGCAAGGACGAGCAGTTCAAGCCGGAATTCCTCGCTATTTCACCCAATAACAAGATACCGGCCATTGTCGATGACGCGGCCGACGGCGGGCCATTGAGCCTGTTTGAATCGGGCGCCATCCTGATCTATCTGGCGGATAAGTATGGCCGCTTCCTGCCCACCCTGCCGCACGAGCGCTATACGGTGATCCAGTGGTTGATGTGGCAGATGGGCGGCCTGGGGCCGATGATGGGCCAGCTTGGCTGGTTCGTGGTTTCCGACAAGAGCCAGACACCCACCGGCGTCAATCGCTATGCCGCTGAGGTCGAGCGCCTGTTCAATGTGCTGGAAAAGCGTTTGAGCGAGTCACAGCACGTCGGCGGGGATGAATATTCGATTGCCGATATCGCCATCTATCCGTGGCTCCAGCAGTACCGCACCCGCGTGCCTGACCATGTCGAGCCGCTGATCCAAGCGCGGCCGTTTATCGCCAACTGGCTGGCCGAGGTCGGCCGCCGGCCGGCGGTGGAGCGCGGCATGAAGCTGCCCTAGACGCGGTGTACATTCGGGGGCGTAGCTGTCATAGCTTCCTTTTTGAAAGATATTCCTATGAATAAAGCCAAGCACCGCCTGCTCACCCCGAACGAACTGGCCGAGCAGCGCAAGGCGCAGAGCCAGGCGCAGACCGCTAAACTGATCGAAGCGCAGAAGAAAAAGGCCGAAGCCGCCAAGGGCTAAGCCGCCTTTTGGAAATCCTTGCGGCGCACATAGAGCGTCTTGTGAACCTTCGCCACAATCACGCCGTCCGTATCGACCACATCGACATCATATTCCGCATCCAGCTTGCCTTTGGTATCGGCTTCCAGCTTCACACGGGCTATTTCCTCCGGCGGGATATGGAAATGTGCCCGCACCGTTTTGCGGCCCGGCTTGAGGAAGCGGATCGAGGCGGCCTTGTCCCAGACGATGTAGTCTCGGCCGAGTTTGGTCATCAGTATGGCCATGAAGAACGGATCGCACATCATGTAGAGCGACCCGCCGAACTGGGTGCCGACGACATTGCGGTTCCACCAGCGCAGCTTCATCTCGACCGTGATGGCGGTGAAATCCGGCGCCGTTTCGATGACCCGGATGCCGGCGCCGATCAGCGGCGGATACCAGTTGATCTTCTTGAAGCGACGGATATCCGGGCCGGCCATGCGCAATCCTTTTGTTTCCGTTCACGTCAACATATGCACGCCGACGAGTCAATATTTCATCCTGCCCGTAACCTGTTTTGGCGTCGCGCCGTATACGTGTTAAGCTGAGGCAAGACAGGGAGGCACGCATGGATGACGACCGGACCAGTATCCATCCGTTGTGGCTGAGGATCATACATTGGGCCAATGCGGCCGCGGTGGTGATCCTGATCATGAGCGGCTGGCGCATCTATAACGCCACGCGATTCCTGCACCTCAATGTGCCCTTCAGCCATGAACGGCTGTTTCCGGCGAAATGGACGCTGGGCGGCTGGCTGGGCGGCGCTATACAGTGGCATTTCGCCGCTATCTGGGTGCTGTTCGCCAGTGCCATCCTGTATGCGCTCCTGTTTGCGGTTTCAAAGCGTGGCCGGCAATTTCTCCCACTTACGCCGCAGGGATTGTGGAGCGATATCAAGGCGTTCCTGAAAGGCCATCTCAGCCACGCCGATATCCGCCAGTACAATACCATTCAGAAACTGGCCTATCTGTTCGCCATGGCCGATCTGGTGGTGCTGATCGCCTCCGGACTGGTGCTGTGGAAGTCGGTGCAGTTCGGCTGGCTGCGCGTACTGCTCGGCGGCTACGAGGCGGCGCGCTATATCCATTTCTATGCCATGGCGGCCATCGTCGCCTTTATCGTCGTGCATGTGGTCATGGCCCTGCTGGTGCCGAAAACCATCAAAGCCATGTTGTGGGGGCGCTGATATGGACCCGGAAATCAAGAACGACGAAGACGCGATCCTGAAGGAGGCCAATGGCCTGTTGAAAGACCCCGCCAAACGCCGCCTGCTCGGCAATGTGCTGACGCTCGGCGGGTTGTCGCTCGCCACCGGTATTGCGCTCAATCACTATGGCTCGGTCAAAGAGATTTTAAAGGCGGTGTCGCGCTTCAATGACGGCGCGCAAGGCGTGATTTTCAATCCGCATAACCTGGCCCCGACCTATACCGAAGCAGACATAAAGCAGCCGTTTCCGTTCAATGCCTTCTACAGCGTCGACAAGGCGCCGGTGGTCGATCCCGGCAGCGTCCGGCTCCAGCTTTCCGGCAAGATCGCCGACCGCCGGCCGTGGGATTTGCCGCAGCTCTATGCCCTGCCGCATACCGAACAGATCACGCGCCATATCTGCGTTGAGGGCTGGAGCGCCATAGGCCGCTGGGGTGGGGTGGTATTTTCAGAATTTCTCAAGCGGGTAGGGGCCGATACAACGTGCAAATATGTCGGGTTCAAATGCGCCGATGGCTATTTCACCTCGATCGACATGCCGACCGCACTGCATAGCCAGACCCTGCTGGCCTTTACCTTTGACGGCCAATTGCTGCCGGCGAAATACGGTTTCCCGATGAAGCTGAGGATGCCGACAAAGCTGGGCTACAAAAACCCCAAGCATATCGTCGAGATATTCGTCACCAATGTCTATCCCGGAGGTTATTGGGAAGACCTGGGCTATAACTGGTTTGGGGGAGTTGAGTTATCTCCTCCCCATCCTGATGGGGAGCGGGGCCGCCCGTGCGGTGGCGGGCTTGTCCCGCCAGAGGCGGCGCTCCTCCGTCATTTCGCTTTGCTCAATGCCACCTCCCTATTTAGAAATGGGGAGGAGAGGGTCTTACGCCGTCAAATCGACAAATGGTGCATCCAGTGATCGCGCGGCATCGTCCGGCGATATGCTTAGCAACAGCCCGCGCTGGCCGGCATTGATATAGATCGTGTCATAAAGTTGCGCCGTCTCATCGATCACCGTCGGCGTCTTTTTGCGCTGACCGAAGGGTGAGATGCCGCCCACCTTGTAGCCGGTCAGGCGCTCGGCATCGGGCACCTTCATCATGTAGCCGGACTTGCCGTGAAATGCCGCGGCCATCTTCTTCATGCTGACCTCGCAATCAGACGGCACGACCACGCAGACCGGTTTGCCATCCACCTCGGCCATCAGGGTTTTGAAGGTCTGTGACGGATCGACGCCCAGAGCCTCCGCCGCTTGCAATCCGACGCGCGGCGCGTCCGGATCGTAGGCGTAGGGGTGCAGGTCGAAGGCGATGCCGAGTTTGCTGAGCATCAATGTGCCGGGAGTGGTCTTGGACATCAGCAGTCTTCCAGAAATGCCTTTACATCATCTTCGGTGGTGGCGAAGCTGGTGACCAGGCGATAGGCGTCCGGCCCTTCGTTCGGCCAGTTGTAGAAGCGATGTCCTTTGGCGAATAAACGGTCGGCGGTTGATTTCGGCAGGGTGACGAACAGTTCGTTGGCCTCGACCGGATGCAGCAGACCGACGCCCGCGCGATCGATCAGGCCGTCGCGTAAGGCTCGCGCCATCGCATTGGCATGACGGCCGAGATCAAGCCACAGATCGTTTTCCAGCAGAGCCTGCAATTGCGCCGAGACATAGCGCGCCTTGGAGGGCAATTGCCCGGCACGTTTGTGGATATAGGCAAAATCCTCGATCAGGGCCGGATTGAAGATGATGGCCGCCTCGGCCAGCATGGCGCCGTTTTTCGTACCGCCGAAGGACAGGATATCGACCCCGGCCACCACCTCCGCCGGTGTGCAGCCAAGCGAGGCCACGGCATTGGCCAGGCGGGCGCCATCCATATGGATATAAAGGCCATGCGCTTTTGCGAAATCAGACAGGGCTTTCAGTTCATCGAGCGAATAGACCGTGCCCAGTTCGGTGGATTGCGTCAGACTGATAACCTTTGGCCGTGAGGTATGGGGTGCGTGTTCAAGCGTGCGCTCGATCAGGTCGCCGATCGAGGCCACGGTCAATTTGGCATGATCGGTTTCTAAGTCTTCATTGGCAAGCCCGATGATCTTGCCGCCGGTGAAGAACTCCGGCAGGCCGCACTCGTCGTTATTGATGTGGCTCTGGCGGTGCGCCAGGATCGACTCATAGGGCCGAATCATCCGCGCCAGGGCCAGGCCGTTGCACGCCGAGCCGTTGAACACCGGGAACAGCCGGGCCTGAGGCGCGCCGAAGGTCATGCGGGCCGTTTTCTGCAATTTTTCGGTGACCGGATCATTGCCATAGGCCGGCATATTGCCGGTATTGGCGTCGATCAGGGCCTGCATCACTTTCGGATGGACAGGAGCGGTATTGTCGCTGGCGAAACTGGCCATGGGAGACTCTTCGATAGGTGATCGCTTCCTATAGAATCTGCACGAAGCCGGGGGAAGGGCTTAACTGTCGGTCGCCGTATAATACTGCCCCGAAGGTCGGTCGCTGAGCAGGTCCATGACCGCCTCGAACTGTTTTGGATCGATTGCCGAAACGGCGTTCTTGTGCGCTGCAATATTCTTCCAGACCTCCAGAACAATCAACTTATCGTCTTCGTTAATACCGTCCGCAACCTTCAGGTAAAGTTCACAGCGCTCATTGCCTTCTACTGTGCGAATCTGTGCCACTATCTTCTCGAACAGGCCGACCAGCGCTTCGAATTTTTCCGGCAAGGCTTTGAATTCATTCAATCTCATAATGCTCATATGCGCCCTCCTCTATTGAAAACCCTATACTTCGGCAGATGCTGCCACGGTACAGTTTACCGTCTCAAACTGGTTTTCATTACTTTTAATTTAAATACGCGCTTAACCGAGTTTTATAACTGTTGTGATAATCCGGGCGCATGAAATGTATTTTCCTTGCCCTGGGTATCCTGCTGTTTGCGCCTGGCGCCGCTGCCATGGCCGCCGACCTGACCGTTGCGGTCAACAACACGTCGGGCAGGCCGGTCGCCTTTGCCGTAGTGACCTGGACGCCGGCCGGTGGTGCGGTCATACCGGCCGCGGAAAAGGGCCGCGCCTTCGTCATGGCGCAGAAGAACGTCCAGTTCGCCCCCTATGTGCTGGCGGTGCCCGCCGGCGCCACGGTGGCCTTCCCCAATATGGACCGCGTCAATCACCACGTCTATTCGTTTTCACCCGCCCAGCCCTTCCAGTTTCCCCTCTATGGCAAGGGCAAGAGCCGCACGATGAAATTCGACCATCCGGGTTCGGTCGCGCTGGGCTGCAATATCCATGATTCGATGAGCGCCTATATCCGCGTGGTCGATACGCCCTATTATGCCACGACCGGCGCTGATGGCCGCGTCACCCTGAGCGTGCCGGAAGGCGCCGGCAGTCTGGCGGTCTGGCACCCGAATCAGGAGGCTCCGGAACGTCAAACGGCAAAAAACATGACAGTAGGTAAGGCGAACGCTGTCCAGACCTTCAGTATCAAGGTGCGCCAGGTCGCGCCGACGGCGGGCCAGTACTAGATTATGCTTATTTTCAAACGCCTCAGCACCCGGTTGGCCGTGATGTTCGGCGGGCTGTTCGCCCTGGCCCTGCTGCTGATCGCGCTGGCCAGCTACATGGCGGTGGTTTCCTACGCGCGGTCGTCAGTCCAGAAGGAATTGCAGGCATCGGCCAGTGTGTTCAAGCGTATCTGGACCCTGAAATCGGACGCCCTGCAAACCAATGCCGTCCTGCTGTCGCGCGATTTCGGCTTCAAGTCTGCCCTGGCGACGCACGATACCGCCACGGTCGAATCGGCCTTTGACAATCTCCAGGGGCGGCTGAATATCGAGACCGGCCTGATCATTGGCCGTGACGGTCAGCCGATGGCGGGCGAGCAGGGCTCCCTGGGCCAGACCCTGGCCGGCGCCCTGAGCCGCAAGGATGAGTTCGGCGCCGTCAACGGCATTATCGCCATAGATACGCACCCCTACCAGGCGGTGGCCGCGCCGGTCATGGCGCCGGACCGCCTCGGCTGGGTCGTTTTCGCCCAGCGGCTCGACGACAACGAAATGCAGAACCTGCAGGGACTGTCATCGATTCCCATCAAGGCCGGCATTCTGACCCAGACGCGCGGCGGCCTGTGGCTGGGCCCGCAGGAACAGACCCGTGACTACAAGCCGAGTTCACTCAGCTTCTTCATCGACAAGAGCCTGCAAACCAAAGCCGCCAGCATGGTGCATTCCAGCCGCGGCACCATGATCGCCGTCGCCACGCCTCTGCCGAATCTCGACAGCCAGCAGAAGAGCGTATTGCTGCTCAGCTACCCCTTGAGCGCGGCGCTGAAATCCTATCAGCCCCTGCTGACCGCGCTGCTGGGTATCGGCCTGTTCGGCCTGTGCATGGTGGTGGCCGCCAGTCTCTACCTGGCGCGCAACCTGACCCGCCCGATCCTGGCGCTGAAGGATGCAGCCTTCGCCCTGCGTGACGGCCGGCCCGGCCAGGTGCGGATTACGACCCAGGACGAAATGGCCGACCTGGCTTCGGCCTTTAACGATATGGCTGTTTCCATCGAAGACCGTGAGCGCGATATTACCCTTCTGGCCAAGAGCGACATGGCCACGGGCCTGCCGAACCGCTCGGCTTTCGAGGACTATATCGGGGGTTTGCGCGACAAGGGTATCGACAGCGGCGTGGTCGTCGTCTGTATCGGCATCGACCGCTACGCCCATATCCGCGCTGTCTGGGGTGTCTCCTACGCCCATACCCTGATCGCGCGTTTGCAGGACATTCTGGTCCGCATCTTCGCCAATGCCTATATCGCTCGCCTGTCGGCCGATACGCTCGGCCTGTGCCTCCACCCGTGCGAGGTCGACCAGGCCCTTCCTCTGGCCCGCGCCATCGCCGCCCGCCTCGACAAGCGCATCAAGGTCACCGAGGATCAGAGCCTCGACGTCATGGTCAGCCTGGGCGTCTACCATATGGCCAATGCCCGCCCGACGCCCGATGAAATGATAGAACGCGCCCTCATCGCGCTCGATCAGGCCCGCGCCGCCAAGACCCGGATCGCCCTGTTCGACCCGCGCATCTATTCCGAACTGGCCGATACCCTGCTGCTGACCGACCAGCTTTACGCCGCCCTGGCCAGCAAGGCCCTGCAGGTCTGGTATCAGCCCAAGTTCAGCTACCGGGAAAGCCGCATCATCTCGGTGGAGGCCCTGGTGCGCTGGAATCATGCCGAGCGGGGGTATGTCTCCCCGCAGCGCTTCGTGCAGATCGCCGAAGAAACCGGCGCCATCCGCGACCTGACCACCCAGGTTCTGCACACCTGCATCGCCGACCAGGGGCGCCTGAAATCGGCCGGTTTCGACCTCGATATCAGCATCAACTATTCCGGCCGCCTGCTCAGCGACGAAGCCTATAACGCCCATGCGCTCAACATATGTGACCAGGCGGTAGGCCAGATATGCCTCGAAATCACAGAGACGGCGGTCATCGAGGATCCGAAGATCGGCCTGGCGGCGATCAATACCTTTGTCGACCGCGGGCTGGAAATCTCGATCGATGATTTCGGCACAGGCCTGTCGTCCTTGGCCTATCTCAAGCAGATTCCGGCGCACGAGCTTAAGATCGACCGCTCCTTCATCATGGAGATCGAAAGCGGGCAACGCGACGCCCTGCTGGTACGCTCGGCGATCGATCTGGCCCATGGCCTCGGCATGAAGGTGACGGCCGAAGGCGTGGAGACGGCGGCGGCCTTTACCCTGCTGCAATCCATGGGCTGTGATATCGCCCAAGGCTACGGGATCGGCAAGCCCATGCCCTTCGGTGACCTGGTCCTCTTCCTGAACGATTTCAGCGGTATGTCGGAGACGAAGACGCAAATGCCGACCTATCGCAATCGAAAAGCGGTCTGATCGCATGGGGGCATTCCGGGGAAGAATGACGCCGGCCCTGGCCTCCCTGCTGCTGCTGGCGGGCATGGCGCACGTCACCACGGCCCATGCGGAAACCAGCCTCTTTGACCCTGCCAACTATACCGCCTGGATCGACCTGCGCCTCAGCCAGGCGAACGGTGAACGCGGCTGGCTTGACGGCGGCTTCGGCAAGCTCAGGCACGGTAACGAAACAGCGGCTGATATCGCCCAGGCGGCGGTGTTGTGGAAGCCGCAACTGACCGATACCTTTTCCGGCTATGTCCTGCTTCAGGGTGTCTCCGACGCCGAAGTGCCGGTCGGTGTCGAGGAAGCTTATCTGCAATGGAAGCCTGTGCCGAAATCCGGTTTTCGCTTTGGCCTGCGTCTTGGCCAGATGTTCCCGCCGGTCTCCATGGAGCACGACGGCACGGGCTGGACGACGCCGCGCAGCCTGACGCCTTCGGCCATCAATTCGTGGATCGGCGAGGAAGTGCTGGTGCGCGGGCTGGAGGTCAATACACAGCAAAGCTTTGCCGGTCACAGGCTGGGGCTGACCCTGGGCGGGTTCAGGCGGGATGATACGGCGGGCACGCTGCTGAGCTGGCGCGGCTGGGCGCTGCACGATATGTCTTCGGCCGAAAACACCCGGCTGAAACTGCCCGAGGGTGAAAACCAGGGCTGGTATCGGATATTCGATGACAACCAGGCGCCGCTCAGCAAGCCCATGGTCGAACTGGACGGACGGCTGGGCTATTATGCCCGGTTGGACTGGCGCCCGCCGGCGCCGCTGGCGGTCAATCTCGAAGTCTACGACAATCAGGGCGACCCGATGGCCCTGCGCAACGGCCAGTGGGGCTGGGCGACGCGCTTTTACAATCTCGGCCTGGCATACCGGCTGACGGCTAGGGATGAGCTGCTCAGCCAGTACATGACCGGACAGACCGCCACCGGCTGGCCGGTTGGGCAGGGGCATCGCGTCGTCGATACCGGCTTCGAGTCGGCTTACCTGCTGGTGTCGCACCGCTGCGAAGGAGGCGCGCGGCTGACGGGACGCATGGATTATTTCGCCGTCAAGGACTATTCGCGGCGGACCGTGGATGATAACGGCGAAACCGGTTACAGCGCCACCCTGGCCTGGATGAAACCAGTCAATGATTACCTGGATATGGGCATCGAGGCCCTGCATGTGATCAGTGACCGTCCGGCGCGGATAACCCAGGGACTTTCAGCACAGCAATCACAAACCCAACTTCAGGTCGCGCTAAAGTGGCATCTCTAGCCGGTTGCGGCCGCTCTTTTTGAACCTGTTGCCACTGCCATTGATTCGCAGGTGCGCATATTGCGGTGCGATAGATTTCTTAAAACAACTGACCTTGAGGTGTTGTGTGCCCACCTGCGCGCGGTAGCGGGTGGCGGCATATTGTCCTGAAAATTAAGGAGAAGCCGATACGAAAAAGGGGATCGGTTTGCGTTTTTTGTCCTGCAATTCGCACACAGCCGAGCGGCCGAAATGCCACAGCAAAACGGCTCCCCTGTGCCAGGGGGAGCCGTTTTGCTGTGGCATGGCGGAGAGGGTGGGATTCGAACCCACGGTAGGCTTGCACCTACGCCGCATTTCGAGTGCGGTACATTCGACCACTCTGCCACCTCTCCGTAAGGGGGAATTACGCAAAAAACCATTTTAAGACAAAGGGTTTCTTGCGCCTGATTCTGAGCTGCCTGAGCTGCCTGGGTCGATCAGAGGGCGTGTCTCTACTGAAAGCCCGTGCAAACCGCAAGCCCTTTTATATTCTTTATGATATTTTTATAATGCGTTTGTGGGGCGCTATAGCTTTTTAACGGTCAAGTTTGACCTATATGAGGCATTGTACGGCTTCACTCGGATAAGCGTGTCTTTCTGGTGTCAGTTATCGCCAAAGAGGCTAAAAAACAGCACGAATTTAACCAAAGTTGCATTTGGGTGCTATGCAAAACGGGCTGGTAAAGTTATGAAGCGTCGTACTAAGGTTTCAGTCGAGATGATCGGCTGTTCGTTGGATGGCCATGAGAGGGCAATAACATGAAACACATTCTGCTGGCGAGCGCTGCTCTCGCTGCGATGGCAGTAGCGGGTTCCGCTTCTGCTGAACAGGCTAACGGCTGGTATGCAGCCGCTGACCTGGGTTATAACTGGAAGTCGGACTACAAGGCACGTTCGCAAGGCGCCATGCCTGACGGTGGCGCCTATGTCTACGACGTGGCGACCGACGATGACTGGGCCGGCTTTGCCCGTCTCGGCTATCGCTACAGCCCCAACTGGCGCGTTGAATTCGAAGGCGGCTACCGCCCCGGCGATATCAGCTCGGCTGTCGGCTTCCCGCGCACCTATCCCGGTTCGGCCGCTCTGGTCGACACCGCGATCTGCACCACCGGCGTGATCCGCACCGCCGGCGATCCCTGCGGTTCGCCGAAGGGCTCGTTCGAGCAAACCACCGTCATGGTCAACCTGTACTATGACTTCCTGCCGGAATCGCAGTTCCATCCGTTCGTCGGCGCCGGTGTCGGTCTCGACAGCGTGAAGGCGAAGATGCTCGGTCAACTGTCCACCAGCCCGGCTGGTACGGTCTCCGACCTGAGCATGGTTGGCAAGGACACGGTTGGCGCTTACCAACTGCTGGCCGGTGTGGCCTGGGCGCTTTCGGATCGCCTGAGCCTCGACGTTACCTATCGTTATCTGGACGCCGGCAAGGCCAAGTTCAATGCCGGCATCGAGCCGAACGGTGGCTGGGAAGACCCGGAAACCTTCACCGGCAAGTTCAGCGACCAGACTCTGACGGTCGGTCTGCGCTGGGCGTTTGGCGTTACGCCGCCGCCTCCGCCCCCGCCGCCTCCGCCCCCGCCGCCGCCTCCCCCGGTTGAAGCGCCTCCGCCGCCTCCGCCGCCGCCGGTTGCCGCTCCTGTCTATGAAGCCCGCGAGTTCATCGTGTACTTCGAATTCGACAAGTCGGACCTGACCGCTGACGCGCAATCGGTTGTCTCGGCTGCCGCTGACTACGCCAAGGCCGGTAACGCCGCCCGCATCGTGGTTGTCGGTCACACGGATACTTCCGGTTCGGCCGCTTACAACATCAAGCTGTCGGAACGCCGCGCCAAGACCGTTGCTGATGCCCTCGCCGGCCTCGGCGTTGACGGCTCCAAGCTGGCTGTCGACTGGAAGGGTGAATCGGCCCCGGCTGTCGCCACCGGCGACGGCGTGAAGGAACCGCTGAACCGTCGTTCGACCATCGACATCACGTTCTAATTTCAGAACGCGACGTAAAGTCGAAAACAAGATGAAGCCCGGCCTGAGCAATCAGGCCGGGCTTTTTCTTTGTCTCCTCGCTTTGTCTCTTTCCAGAGCCTAACGTAAAGTAACCTGTGACCGTGAAACAACAATGGTTGCAACAGTGACGACTGTCACAAAAGGTTCGCGCGTCTTGTAAAAAAAGCGACATAGACGCCTCTAAAAGGACAGACAGCAAAAACGATCCGCAGAAGGCAGCAGCGTGCAGGACGGTGAAAACCGCCGCCTTGCGCGACGGGGAACTGCGCTCTCACGGGATCGGAATTGCTTTGTTCTTTAACCCGGAGAGGGGATACTCCCGATGAAATTCACCAAATCCATCATCCTGGCCGGCACGGCCCTGACGGGCCTGTTTGTGGCCTCTGCCGCCCTGGCGCAATCGACCGCCACCGAGGAAGTCGAAGTCGTCGTTGTTAAGGGCGCCAGAAAAGGTCTTGGCCCGATCAACAAGGAAACCGGCACCAAGACCAAGACCGCCATCGATCAGTCCTATATCGGTGCGCAATCCGCCGGCCAGACGATCGCCGAAACCCTCAACCTGGCGCCTGGCTATAACTTCACCAATAACGACCCCTACGGCTCATCCGGCGGCAATATCCGTCTGCGCGGCCTGGACGGTTCGCGCGTGTCTCTGACCATGGACGGCGTGCAACTCAACGATGCCGGCAACTACGCCATCTACACCAACCAGCAACTCGATCCGGAACTGATCCAGTCGGCCACCGTCATCACCGGCGCGACCGATGTGGACTCCATGACCGCCTCGGCTTCCGGTGGTACGGTCAGCTACACCACCCGCAAGCCATCGGATGACTTTGGCGTTGAGGCCACGATCTCGACCGGCAGCTTCAACTATAACCGTCAATTCGTGATGGTGAACACCGGTGCTTTCGGTCCCTTCGGCACTAGAGCCCTTTTTGCGGCGTCTAACCAGAACTACGACACCTTCACGATCGAAAGTCCGGACAACGGCAAGCTGAAGAAGCAGCAATACAACTTCAACATCTACCAGCCTCTGGCCAATGGCAGCTATTTTGGGGTGCGCGGTAACTATAACGAAAACCGCAACCGCTTCATCTTTGGGCAATCGCTGTCGAACTTCGCCAAGAATGGCAAGTATTACAACAGCGCTGGTGCCAATAACGTCAACCCTTCGAATACCGGCAATATCCGCGGCTATTCGAAATGGGTGATCAACGACCACTTCTTCTTCACGGTTGACCCGACCTATCAATACGTCATGGCCAATGGCGGTGGCACGGGCGGTATCAGCGAAGTCGATGGCAAGATGTCGGTTTCCGGGCACACCTACTATTATTCGGAACTGGCCGGCGTCGATATCAACGGCGATGGCGATGCCACTGACACCAGCGTGAGCATCTATAACCCGAATACGACCGTCACCAACCGTTATTCGCTGACCTCGACTGGCGTCTATACTTTCGATCGCGGCGATGTGCTCCGCTTTGGTGCCTCGTTCGACCGCGGCCGTACCCGCCAGTCCGGCGAAAGCACTCTGCTGAATGCAGACGGCCGTTATATCGATCCGTTCGGTGGCCGCGAAGACGAAAGCCTGCGCATCATAGGTAAGGACGGCTCGGTCCATGAGCGTCGCTATCGCTTTTCGCTGGCCAATGTCGATACCTTCTTCATCGAATATCGTGGCAGCTTCCTCGAAGACAAGCTCTTCGTCTCGCTCGGCATCAAGCAGCAGAAGATGGAACGTGACCTGAACCAGTACTGCTACTCGCCGGAGGATGGTGCGGGCTCCTATGCGCCGTTCTGTACCACGACGGCCCCGGCGGTCGACAATGGCGACGGCACGGCTACCTTCAACGGCGTCGACTATATCAAGCCTTACCACACCACGGTCGATTTCTCGAAGACCCTGCCCAGCCTCGGCCTGACCTACAAGATCACCGACGCCAACCAGGTCTATGTCAATTACTCGGAAGCCCTTTCGGCGCCCCGCACCGACAACTATTACGCCGTCGTATTCCTGAACGGCGAGGTCAAGCCGGCCAATCCGCTGCCGGAAACCAACAAGACGATCGAACTCGGCTACCGCTTCACCTCCCCGACCTTCACCGCTACGGCGGATGTCTGGGCGCAGAAGTACGAAAACCGCATCGTCTCTTCCTACGATCCGGATTCGGACAGTTATTTCGACCGTAACGTGGGTAATGTTGATCTGAAAGGCTTCGAAGCCTCGGCGGCCTGGGCCCCGACCTCCAGCCTGTCGCTTTTCGGCGGCCTGACCTATACCGACACCGAAATCCTCAGCGATTACGCGTCGGGCGCTACGGCGACGGTCAACACCAAGGGCAAGGCCCTGCCGGAAGTGCCGGATTGGATGGCGACCCTGGGCATGACCTACAAGCTCAGCGACTTCACCTTCAACCTGAGCGGAAAATATGTCGGCAAGCGCTTTGCCACTGACCTGAACGATTTGGAAACCCCGGATTACACCGTGGTGAACGGTTCGGTGCGCTGGGATCTGCCGGGCCTGGCCTTCCTCAAGCAAGGCACATATGCGCAGCTCAACGTGATCAACCTGACAGACGAGTATTATTTCGGCTCGATCAGCAGCACGGTCGCGGCCTCCAACAAGCCGTCGTTCAATGTCGGCGCGCCGCGCACGGTCATGCTGTCGTTGCACACCGCTTTCTGATTTTAGCTCAAGCGCTGCATGGCTTGCCTCGCATCAGCTCGGGCGGCCACTTGGCCTTGCCTAGATAAATCTTGGAAGCATTAAAGGCAGAGAAACGGCCCTCCTTGCGGGGGCCGTTTTTTTGTGCGGGCGGTGGCCAAATCGGGAAGGGCTGTGCTAATAGGCCAGACCATAGGTCGGCGCCGCAGCGGAATGGTTACCGTAGAGGCCAGTCGGGTTTTTGCTTTGTCGCGCAATTTATCCGAAAAGTGGTGCCCACCTTATCGGATTGCAGTTTGGGATATCCAGAATGACACGATGTGTTCCGGCGGAATGGGAAGCGCACAAGGCGACGTGGGTGGGCTTTCCCAGCCATGAAAACCTGTGGCAGGAAGACCTGATCCCGGCGCAGGCCGAGGTGGCGGCGCTGGTGCGCGCCCTGTGCGAACTGGGCGACGAGCATGTCAAGCTGATGGTCATGGGGCCGGAGGCCCGCGCCGCAGCCGAGGAACTGCTCGGTGACCTGAGCAAGCTTGAAATCATAGATGGCCGCTTCGGCGATATCTGGTTCCGCGATACCGGCCCGATCTATGTCAGCGATGATGCCGATGATGACGACCTGCATCAGGCCCTGCCGGTCAGCTTCCAGAACAACGGCTGGGGCGGCAAATACCACCTGAAGCATGACGATGAGGTGGCGCTCCAGATCAGCACCGCCGATGGATTTCCGCAGGAATTGCAGGATTTCATCCTTGAAGGCGGCGCGCTCGATCATGACGGCCACGGCACGGCCCTCACCACGCGTCAGTGCCTGCTTAATCCGAACCGCAACCCCGGCTGGACGCAGTCCCTGGCCGAAAAAGGCCCTGTTTCAGGCGCTTGGCATCCGCAAGGTTATCTGGCTCGACGACGGCCTGCTGAACGACCATACCGACGGCCATGTCGATAACCTGGCGCGTTTCGTGGCGCCGGGCGTGGTGGCCTGCCCGGTGGCATTCGGCCGCGAAGACCCCAATGCCGATGTCTATGACGCCACGGCAAAACTGCTTTCCTCCCAGCATGACTCGCGTGGCCAGCCGATCCAGGTGGTGCGCATACCGTCACCCGGCGAAGTGCTGGATGAGGATGGCGAAATCGTGCCGGCCTCCCATATGAACTTCCTGATCGCCAATGATTGTGTGGTGGTGCCGATCTACAAGGAACGCCCCGGCGAACTGGCGGTAGAGGCGCTGCAAAGCCTCTTCCCCGAACGCCAGGTGCTGGGCCTGTCGTCGCGCGCCATACTGACCGGCGGTGGCAGCTTTCACTGCATCAGTCAGCAAGTTCCGCTTATCAAAGCTTAATTCTTGTACCTCCCCGACTTGTCGGGGTTTAGCGCTAGCGAAAGTATAGCTTTCGCCAGCTATGGGACTGTCCGGCGAAGCTTCAGCGAAGCCGGATGGTGGTGGGGTATCTTCCTTCCCCTTGGAGTTCCGTATGACCCGAACCGTTTCCGTCGCCGCCATCCAGACCGCATACGGTCCCGACATGGCCGCCAATATCGCCAAAACCGAAGCCTTCGTGCGCGAAGCCGCCGCAAAAGGCGCGCAGGTGATCCTGCCCTCCGAGCTGTTCCAGGGTGAATATTTCTGCGTCTCCCAGGAAGAACGCTGGTTCGCCACAGCCTTTCCCTGGCGCGAACACCCCTGCGTTCTGGCCATGCAAAAGCTGGCGGCCGAACTGAATGTCGTTATCCCGACCTCGATCTACGAGAAGGAAGGCCCGCACTATTTCAACTCGCTGGTCATGATCGATGCCGGTGGTGAGCTGATGGGCGTCTATCGCAAGAGCCATATCCCTGATGGCCCCGGCTATCAGGAGAAATACTATTTTCGCCCCGGCGATACCGGCTTCAAGGTATGGAATACCAAATATGCGAAGGTCGGCGTCGGCATTTGCTGGGACCAGTGGTATCCCGAAGCGGCACGCGCCATGGCCCTGCTGGGCGCGGAAATCCTGATGTACCCGACTGCCATAGGCTCCGAACCCCATGACGCCGAACTGGATACCGCCGCCCCGTGGCAGCGTATCATGCAGGGCCATGCGGTGGCCAATGTCATGCCGGTGATCGCCTCCAACCGCATCGGCACCGAAAGCCTGATCTCGCCGCAGAATGGCGCCGGGCAGACCTTCTATGGCCACAGTTTCATAGCTAATCACCGCGGCGACAAGGTGGCCGAATTCGGCGCCAAAGAAGAGGGCGTGCTGGTCGCCACATTCGATCTCGACTACCTCAATACCCACCGCGCCGCCTGGGGTTTCTTCCGCGACCGCCGCCCGGAGCTCTATACGGCGCTCGCCAGTCCGCGCCCGGCGTGATACGTCTTCGGCAGGGAGACTTTCATGCACAAATGGCTTATCCTTGCCGCCTTGTTGTCTAGCAATACTGCGCCCGCAGAAATTCCAGGCGATATTGAAACCGTTACAGTGGCAACTCAGCAAGAGTGCGATATCGTTCTGGCGATAATCTCGTCACGCCCGAATTCAGGAAACTCAAATGTCTGGCCTGTACTGGGTGTCTATGATGCTGATCCACGTCCCCCTTTGGACTGTGGTTCGGCATTTGTAAGGGCACATCTGGCTGCCTATACCCCACCTCCACAGACGGAAGAAGCGGCAAGCTCCGGATATAGTTCTATGAGTTTTACCCGTCCAATATTTAAGTCTGATGGACAGGCGGAGATTGAAGAAGAAAACTTCGTGGCTCCTTTTTTCAGGTCGCGGATGCGCTACACTCTCGAACGGAAAGGCGACAAATGGGTGATTGCCAGTGATGAGACCTTGTTTATCACCTGAGTTTGCAATGGCGGATTTTCAAAATCGGAAGCCTAATTGCTAGGCCAATTGGATTTTGCGTGGCAAACTTATGGAAATAATCTGAAAATCTTGTCCTATGCGTGCCATTCCTCCCGAATCCCGTCCTTATGTCAGCGCCAAGCGCGAGGCCGCCGCCGCGAAAAAGCGCGAGGCGGTGATTGCAGCCGCCAGTCAGTTGTTGAACGACGGTCCGGCGATGGTCTCCATGGAGGCGGTCGCCAAGGCGGCGGGGGTCACGCGCCTGACGGTCTACAAGCAGTTCGGTTCACGGCGCGGCCTGCTGGAAGCCGTGTTTGACGCCAATGCCGAAAAGGGCGGGCTCATGCGGCTGCGCGAACTGATGCAGTTACCCGATCCCAGGGCGGCGCTTTTTGCCTGTATCGACCTTATGTGCGAATTCTGGGGCAGCCATCCGGGGTTCACCAAGCTGCACAGCGCCGCCGGGCTTGATCCTGAGTTTGCCGAGGCGATCAATGCCCGCAATGAACGTCGCCGCCTGCTTTTTGCCAGCCTGCTGGCGCGTATGAAGGGCGACGAAAAGGCCAGGACCGACGCCACTGACCTGTTGTTCGGCGCCACCAGTATGCCGATGTTCCGTATTCTGATCGAGAGCCGGACACCTTCGGAGGTCGCCGCCCTGCTGAAATCAACCTGCGCGGCCATCCTGGATACGCACGGATTGGCGTGAGCCGTATGGATGTATGCTAAGAAGAGCAAATCCCTTGCGGGCGCTTACGGACAAACCCCGCGATAGCGCGGTATCTGGCCGACGAGGGAGCACGGGCGGAAACGGCTGTCGAGCTCCATGGCCAGCACAAGGTCCCAGCCGTCCCGGCAGGCGCCGGTCGAGCCGGGCAGGCAGAAGATGAATGTATCTTCCGCCTGGCCGGCGAAGGCGCGTGACTGCAGCGTCGCAACGCCGACGGTCGTCAGGCTGGCATGGTGAAACACCACGCCGAAGCCTTCCATTTCACGCCGGAAAAGGGGGCGGATGGCCTCAGGGGTCACGTCGCGCGGGGCGAAACCCGTGCCGCCGGTCGTCAGGACGACGTCGACACTGTCATCGGCCACCCATTTGCCGATCTGGCCGCGGATGGCGTCGACATCATCCGCCACGATGACACGGTCTGACAGGGTGTGGCCGGCCGCGACCAGACGTTCCGCCAGCAGGGCGCCGGAGGTGTCTGTTGTCATGTCGCGGGTGTCCGAAATCGTCAGGACGGCCACATTGAGGGGATAAAAGGGGAGGTCTGGATTGATACCGGCCATGGCGCTGCCTCAGGCTGTCACGGGGGGCAGGTCCGCGAAGCGGGGGAACAGGATGTTGTTTTCGAGATGCATGTGGATGCGCAGGTCCGTATCCAGCTTCTGGCAGGCGGCATAGAGGGCGCGCCAGGTCGTGCAGGCGCCGTAGGGTGGAACAAAGTCCGTGGTCAGCCGCGCCAGGGTTTCGAGTTGCTCACCAAGGTCTTCGTGGTCGCTCATCATGCGCGCCACCGGATGGGTCAGGTCGTACTGGCCGCCCAGCATGGCGGGGAACAGCATCTGCTCCTCGATGACCTGGTGCTCGTCCAGTTCATGGGCCATGATGGCCAGAAGATCGCCGAGCCCGTGCGGACAGTCAGGGCTGTCGCGGTGGACGGCCTCGACGCGGCGTGCCATGCGGATCGCTTCGGGGAACTCGGCGCGGTGAACCTCGTGGTATCGCTCTATGATGTACGGGATGAGCGCTTCGGTCGCATCCGGCGCTTCGGTTTCATCCCCCTTAAGGGCCGCAAGATCGTCAAGCACAAGCGCCAGATCGACGCCACGGGTGGCCGCGGCCTCGCTGAGGGGCACACCACCCTTGCAGCAGAAATCTATCTTGTAACGCCGGAAAACGGCCGTGGCGCCCGGCACGGCCACGGCGATGTCTTTGACTAATGTATCCGGCACTAAGGTATCTGGCATGGTCATCTCGAAACTCCTTCACTTGGATGTCCATAGCGGCTCCGCGTCGTGGCGGCATTAAAGGCTGTCAATCCGCCGCCTAAGGCTTTTCGGCTATCCGATTGATATATTTCGGGGGCGCGGCATGTCGGCGAAGCTTGCCTTTGCCGCGGCTATATTGCGAAGCCTGCGGCATTCACCTGCGGAAAGTTGCCAGTCTTATGCGTCCCAAATTCCTCGGCTCGTTCCGGGCCTTGCCTGTGCCCTTGCCAGTCCCCCCGCTCTGGCTTTTTAAAACGGCAGCCCTGCCGCTCAATGCCCTTCTGACGACATCACTCAGGCGGGTGGTCAGGGAACGGCCTGATGTCTTTCAAAAACTTGGTCGCTTCCAGCACGCCGTATTCCTGATCGCGCCGAGGGATATGCCCTTTGCTTTCCGGTTGAAGCCATTGGCGAGGCAGGGCGCTGTCGAAATCGTCATGGGGCATGAAGACAAGGCGTATTCGGTCAGGATCAGCGGAACTCTCAAGACACTTCTTGGCCTGTTCGACGGGACTATAGACGCGGATTCGAGCTTCTTCGGCGGCGATATAAGTCTGGAGGGCGCAACCGATGCGGCGCTGGCTCTGCACAATGCCCTGGAGGCCGCTGAACTGGGGCCGGGGGATATTCTGGGACTACCGGCCAGACTGAAACCTGCCTTCAACCGGTTGGTCGCCGGATTGCCTTTCGGGGCGCGCCATGGCGCCGCCTAAACCGAAGCTGGAGTTGGTATGCCCCGCCGGATCGGCGCCCATGCTGCGCGCGGCCATCGAAGGCGGCGCCGACAGTGTTTATTGCGGCCTGCGCGACGAGACCAACGCCCGGAACTTTCCCGGCCTGAACCTGGATGCCGCCGAACTGGCGGCGGCCGTCAACTGGACACACGAAAAGGGCGGCAAGCTCCTGCTGGCCATCAATACCTTTGCCAGGGCCGGCGATACGGGGGCATGGCAAAAGGCCGTCGACTGCGCGGTGTGGTCCGGGGTGGATGCGGTCATCGCCGCCGACCTGGGCGTCCTGGCCTATGCGCATTCGGTCTGGCCGGATTTGCGGCTTCATCTCTCTGTCCAGGCCGCGGCGGGCACACCCCAGGCAATCGCCTTCTATGCCGAGACCTTTGGTGTCAAGCGTGTCGTCCTGCCCCGCGTGCTCAGCGTTGAGGAGGTCACGCGCCTGACCCGAGCGGTCGATGTGGAAATCGAGGCGTTCGTTTATGGCGGCCTGTGCGTCATGGCCGAGGGCCGCTGCGCGCTGTCGTCATATGCCGCGCCGGGATCGCCCAATCTGACAGGTGTATGTTCGCCGCCTGATTCCGTCCGCTTTGTCGAATCCCAGGGCGTGACGACGGCCCGGCTGGGCGATTTCGCCATTGATCGCCACGCGCCGGGCGAACCGGCCGGATATCCAACCCTGTGCAAGGGCCGTTTTGTCATCGATGATACGCCCGCCTATCTGTTTGAAGACCCGGTCAGCCTCAATGCCATGGATATGCTGGCGGGCCTGAAGCGCGCCGGCGTCACCGCCGTCAAGGTCGAAGGGCGGCAACGAGGGAAGGCATATGTATCGCGCGTGGCGCAGGCGTTCCGGCAGGCGATAGACGCCCTCGAAGCCGGCCGGCCGACCACGCCCTATGCCGATATGCTGGCCGATCTCGCCGAGGGGCGAAAGGAAACGTCTGGAGCGTACAGAAAATCATGGCGGTAGCAAAACTGAGCCTGGGCCCCTTGCTCTTCAACTGGTCTGCTGAAGTCACGGAAGCTTTTTACGCGCGCATAGCCGATGAAAGCCCGTTTGACCGCGTCTATCTGGGGGAAGTCGTTTGCTCCAAGAGGATACCATTTCTCGGGCCCGTCCTGGCGCGTGCCGCCGAGCGCCTGATCGGCGCCGGCAAGACCGTGGTCTTTTCCAGCCTGGCCTTGCCGGCAACCGAGCGGGAGCAGTCCATGTCGGGTGCCCTGGCCACCATCGAAGACGAGATCGAGGTCAATGATATGTCGGTCCTCCTGAGGCGTGGCCGGCGGCCCTTCGTCGCGGGGCCGTTTCTCAATGTCTATAACGAACTGGCGGCGAGGCAGCTTGTGGCGATGGGGTGTATCCGGCTGTGCGCCAATATAGAACTGTCGCTCGATGCCATCGGCGCCATTCATAAAAGCGTCCCGGACCTGCCCATTGAAATCCACGCCTTCGGCCGGCTGCCACTGGCGCTTTCCGGGCGGTGCTATCACGCACGTGCCCACAATCTCCATAAGGACGCCTGTCAGTTCGTCTGTGACCGCGACCCGGACGGACGATCCGTCCGGACCGTCGAAGGCCGATTTCCTCGCCATCAACGGCATCCAGACCCTGTCGAATGGCGTCCATGTGCCGGGCGTTTCCATCGACCGGCTGACGGCGGCCGGCGTGACGACCCTGAGGCTCAGCCCGCATTCCATGGATATGATCGCGGTCGCCCGACTGTTCGATGCCTTTGCCTCGAACGCCATGGAGGCCGGCGAACTGAATGCCCGCCTGAAGGCGCTGGCGCTGCCGGGGCTCCTCGTTTCCGGTTACCTGCTCGGGAAGCCGGGCAGTCAGGCCGCGCGAAGTGCGTGACACTCTGTCACCTGTTAATTGCGAGTGATAGGCATTATTATAAATAAAACCCGGAGTTTGCATAATGGCGACGACTGCGCAGCAAATGAGAGCCTTCAGGGGGTTGTCCCTGTTCAGTGCGGGCTTCAGGCCCTTCTATCTGTTCGCTGCCGCATGGTCGGCGCTCATGGTGCCGCTGTGGATAGGGATATATTCCGGTGGCCAGATGAGTGGGCAAATGAGTGGTCTGCGGATCGATGTGGCCTGGCACGCCCACGAGATGCTGTTCGGCTATATCGGCGGCATCATTGCCGGGTTCCTGCTGACCGCTGTGCCGAACTGGACGGGCAGACTGCCGGTCACGGGCGTCCCGCTGGCCCTGCTTTTCGGGCTGTGGGCCATCGGCCGGATGGCCATGTTGTCCCCGGCCCATGACGGCCTGACGGCAGCGCTTGCCGATTGCGCCTTCCTGTGCGTGTTTGCCGTGGTGATCTGGCGCGAGATACTGACTGGTAAGAACTGGCGTAACCTGCCGGTCGCGGTCATGGTGTCGCTGCTGGCCCTGGCCAATATAGCCTTCCACAGCGGTGAGACGCAGGTGACGATCCGCCTGGCGCTTGGGGTTATTCTGACCCTGGTTGCGCTGATCGGCGGCCGCATCATTCCGAGTTTCACCACCAACTGGCTGAAAAAGGCCGGCATGGCCCTCATGCCACCGGCTTTCAACCGCCGGGATTTGCTCGTCATCGTCATGACGGCAGTGGCTTTGCTGGGCTGGGCCGTCGCACCTGCCTCGATATGGAGCGGGGGCGCGCGCTCTCGGCGGCCGGCGGGCTCAATGGCTGGCGCCTCAGCCGGTGGCGGGGATTGGCCACACGCAAGGAACCGCTGTTGTGGATCCTGCATGTCGGTTACGCCTGGCTGGTCATTGGCCTGGTCTTGCTGGGCCTGGCTGCGCTGGGGCAGGCGGTCAATCCGCCGGGCGCGGTGCCGATGCAGGCGGGGCTTCACGCACTGACCGCCGGCGCCATCGGCGTGATGACCCTGGCCGTCATGACGCGGTCCAGCCTCGGACACACCGGCCGGCCCCTGACGGCTGGCCGGGGAACGCTCATCATCTACCTTCTGGTCAATGCGGCGGCCCTGGTGCGGGTGGGCGCCGCCCCGGTACCTCAGGCCTATATGCCCGGCCTGATCCTCTCGGCCATGCTGTGGATGGCGGCGTTCGGCGGCTTCATCCTGGTCTATGGACCCAGGCTGGTTACCGCCCGCCTGCGGGCTTGAATTGATGAATGTCAAGCCGGCCGGCCGGACCTGTCAATGACGCGGCCGGGCGCCGGCCTTAAGGTCTGTGACGCCGCACCGGTGGCGCGTTCCCCTTCGCCAACTGCGTCGCGGCAGATCACGGACATTCGTCTGAATGTGCCGGTCAGAGCGGTGGGGCGACCTGCCGCTCTTTGTTTTTGCGAGGGAGTTTTCATGGCCTTCGAGGCTCGCAATCTGTCTGACGGGTTTGGCCGCCGCTTCTCCTATGTGCGGCTTTCTGTCACCGAGGTCTGCAATTTTCGCTGCACCTATTGCCTGCCGGACGGATGGAAGAAAACCGGGCCGCTCAGCTTCCTGACCCCCGCTGAAACGGCGAACCTGACCGCCGCATTCGCCGAGGTCGGCGTGTCGAAAATTCGCCTGACCGGGGAGAGCCCAGCGTTCGGCCGGATCTGGCCGAGATCATCGCGCATCTGGCGGCGGTGGAGGGCATTACAAAGATCGCCATGACCACCAATGGCTGGAACATGGATCGTCGGGTTGCGCAGTGGCGCAATGCCGGGCTCAGCCATCTGAATGTCAGCGTCGATTCGCTCGACAGCGAGCGGTTTCAACAGATTACGGGGCATGACAGACTGCCGGCCGTCCTGACGGGGATTGACAGGGCGCTCGGCCTGGATTTCGCCTCGGTAAAACTCAATGCGGTCCTGCTTAAGAGTACGGCCGAAGCCGGCTTTGACGTCTGGGCGGATTTCGTTCGTCACAGGCCGGTTGCAGTACGGTTCATCGAACTGATGCGTACAGGCGATAATGCCGAGTATTTTGCCGCCAATCACATCAAGGGCAGCGTCGTTACGGACTGGCTTGAGGCGTCAGGCTGGCAATTGCAGCCGAAACTGAAGGACGGTGGGCCGGCGAATGAATATGCCCATCCCGACTATGCGGGCCGCATCGGCCTGATCGCGCCCTATGCCGCCGGCTTCTGTGATGGCTGCAACCGGCTGCGGGTAACGGCCCGCGGCAAGCTGCGCCTGTGCCTCTTCGGGGAAGGGGGCTGCGATCTGCGTGACCTGCTGCAACGGGCGGATGACCGGCCTGCGCTCATTGAGCGGATATCCGGCGCCCTGACCGGCAAACCGGCCGGCCACAGGCTGAAGGACAACCTGCCCGGCGACCTCCGGCATCTGGCGGAACTAGGGGGTTAGCTTCTTTCGGCGCTGCATGACCGCTCAGAAGGCGGCCACATCTCCTTGGCGGCCTTGCCGGTCGTGCCCGGCCGGGCGGCATGTGATTGTCGAGCAGCGGGCTGGGCGCCGCCAGACGCCTGAGCGGCACCGGCCGGGCCAGTTTGACTTCGGCGCCCTGCACTTCGACGCCGTAATCAGAGAGGGTGGCGAAGGCGCGCGAGAGGTTTTCGGCCGTCATGCCCAGCAGCGAGGCGAGGGTGCGCTTTTCATAAGGCAGGGTGACTGTTTCCACGCCGCCCTGACGCACCTGAAGCGTCAGCAGATAATTGGCCAGCCGCTCGGCGCCGCTGCGCAGCTTCTGATTCTTGATGGAACGGACCAGGCCGCGATAGCAGCCGGAGACTTCCTGGGCGACAGCCACGGCGAAAGCCGGATCTTCATTCATCGCGCGCCGCAGCGACTCGGCCGACAGCATCAGGATCTGAGACTTTTCCAGCGTGCGGGCCGACATCAGGGCATTGGCGTCCAGCACCACGGCCGCCAGGATGAAGGTCGAAACGGGCCTGAGAATCGCCAGCGTGCTTTCCTTGTCCTTCCAGGTGCCCTGCAGTTCAACCGTACCCTCCAGCAGAATATAGAGGAAGTCGACCGGATCGCCCTCATAGAGCAGCGTGGCATTGGCCGGAAAGTTCTGCAGGAAGGCGCCGCCGGTCGCGTCCGTGAACCGGGCGTCACTCATGCCGGCGAATAATTGCAGGCCGCGAATGCGGTTAAGATCGACATCTCTCATTGGCGGGACTGACTCGTTTTAGCTGGGGAGTTCAACTCAGCATTGCTGCCGCAATTGATAAATGTCAAGCCGAAATCGCAAGTTTCACTGTGCGGTTTACTGCCCTTTGAATAGTCGCCTGGTGATGGCATTGGGTTGATAATTGTCAATCAGCCGAAACAAAAATAGCAATTAAACTGTTTAAATAAGGCAAATGAGTATTGATCTGTGGGTGATTATAGTTTCCGCCTGACAGACATGGTTTTAAAACTTGATAATCATCAAGTGAATTCTGCTTTCCCTCCCGTATTCCTGCCGTGACAACACTATTTGGTCTGTCTTCAGGGGTAGATGTATGGTTTCCGATTCCGACAAACCCGCACCGGGCGCCTTTGCCGCACTCTGGGTGAGTACCCTCTCATTCACGGCCTGTTTTGCGGTCTGGACGATCTTTGCCATCATCGGCATCCAGATCAAGGCTGACCTGCATCTGAACGATGCTGAATTCGGTTTGCTGGCCGGCACGCCGATCCTGACCGGCTCGCTGGTCAGGCTGTTCCTCGGCGTCTGGACCGACCAGTTTGGCGGCCGGGTCGTCAACCTGCTGGTCATGCTGGCCGCTGCGGCCGCCACCTATCTTCTGTCCTTTGCGCACACCTATCCGCAATTTCTCCTGGCCGCTCTGGGTGTGGGTATTTCCGGCGGATCGTTCGCCGTCGGTGTGGCCTATGTTTCGCGTTTCTATCCGAAAAGCCGGCAGGGCACGGTTCTCGGCATCTTCGGCGCCGGCAATATCGGCTCGGCCTTCACCAAGATCGTCGCGCCGATGGTGATGGTGGCCCTGGGCTGGACCGCCGTCGCCCAATACTGGGCCCTGGGCCTCTTCGTCATGGCGCTCATCTTCTTCTTTACCACCAGGGATGATCCGGATCTGGTGTCGCGGCGGAAAAGTGGCGTGAAGGCCGTGCCCATGCTGACCCAGCTTGCGCCGCTGCGGAACCTGCAGGTATGGCGCTTTGCCCTCTACTATTTCTTTGTGTTCGGCGGCTTCGTTTCGCTCGCCCTGTGGCTGCCGCATTACCTGGTCGGTGTCTACAGCCTGGATGTCCGGACGGCGGGCCTGTTCGCGGCGGCCTATTCCATTCCGGCGTCATTGTTCCGGGCCGTCGGCGGCTGGCTGGCTGACCGGATCGGCGCGCGCAAGGTCATGTACCTGACCTTCGGGGTCAGCCTCATCTGCTGCTTCGTGCTCGCCTATCCGTCGGCCAGCTACGTGGTGGATGGCGTAAAGGGCCCCATCGCCTTCCGGATAGCCACCGGGCTGGTCCCGTTCACGTTCATCATTTTCGTGCTCGGCTTCTTCATGAGCCTGGGCAAGGCCGCGGTCTACAAACACATTCCCGTCTATTACCCCGATCGCGTCGGCGCCGTCGGCGGCGTGGTCGGCATGGTGGGTGGCCTTGGCGGTTTCATCCTGCCGATCACCTTCGGCTTTCTCAACGACATCACCGGTATCTGGACCAGTTGCTTCATGCTGCTCTTTGTCCTGGTCGGCTCGGCGCTTCTGTGGATGCACTTCGCCATCCGCCGCATGGAGCAGGCGCGTTTTCCCGGCATGTCCACACTCCCCGAACTGCCTGAACTGGTCGGCATGGGCCAGGCGCCCGCCGCCAAGTCTTAAGGAGACGCACCAATGGCAAATCATCTGCTCACCGACTGGAAGCCCGAAGATCCGGACTACTGGCAAGGCAAGGGCCGCAGCATCGCGGCGCGCAACCTGTGGATCTCCGTGCCCAACCTGACCCTGGCTTTTGCCGTCTGGATGGTCTGGTCGATGGTCGTGGCCAAGCTGAAGCTCGTCGGCTTCCGCTTCACGACCGACCAGTTGTTCTGGCTGACGGCCCTGCCGGCGCTTTCCGGCGCCACGCTGCGCATCTTCTACAGCTTTATCGTGCCGATCCTGGGCGGGCGGCTGTGGACGGTGCTGACCACCCTGTCGCTGGCCGTGCCGGCGGTGGGGATCGGCCTTGCCGTCCAGCACCCGGAAACGCCGTATGCGATGTTTGTCCTCCTCGCCCTGCTGTGTGGTTTCGGCGGCGGCAATTTCGCCTCCTCGATGAGCAATATCGGTTTCTTCTTCCCGAAGGCGCAGAAAGGGAACGCGCTGGCGATCAATGCCGGGTTCGGCAATCTCGGCGTCAGCCTCATGCAGTTCGTCGTGCCGGTAATCATAACCAGCGGCCTTTTCGCCCCGGTCTTCGGCGCTGGTCTCACCATCCATGACAAGGGCGTCGCCAGCCAGCTTTACCTGCAAAATGCCGCCTTCATCTGGGTGCCGTTCATCCTCGCCGCCGCGGCCGCCGCCTGGTTCGGCATGAACGATATCTCCACCGCGAAGGCATCGTTCAAGGCCCAGTCGGTCGTTTTTCGCCGTCGCCACAACTGGATCATGTGCTGGCTCTACCTCGGCACGTTCGGTTCCTTCATCGGCTTTTCGGCGGCCTTTCCACTCCTGGCCAAGACCCTGTTTCCGGATGTGCTGGTGCTGAAGATCGCCTTCCTGGGCCCCCTGGTCGGCGCCTTGTCGCGCGCCCTGACCGGCTGGATATCCGACCGGTGGGGTGGCCAGAATGTGACCCAGGCGACCTTTGGCGCGCTGATCCTGGGCGTTGTCTGCACGCTCAGGGGCGTGGGCGCCTTTGGCGGGCCGGCGAACTTCCAGATATTTTTCGCCAGCTTCATGTGGCTCTTCTTCTGGACCGGCGTCGGCAACGCCTCGACCTTCCAGATGATCCCGGCGATTGTGCGCGCCAGCATGGCCCGCCTGATGCCGGCTGCGACACCGGCCGAACGTCTCCAGTCGGCTGAAATGGAAAGCGCGGCCATAGTCGGCTTCACCTCGGCCTTCGGCGCCTTTGGCGGCGTATTCATCCCGATGGCGTTCGGCCAGTCGCTGAAAGATACCGGCAACGCCAACACGGCCCTGGTCGTTTTCCTGACCTTCTACATCACCTGCGCGGTCCTGAACTGGGCCACCTATGTGCGCAAGGGCTCCATCCTCAGCGGCGCCCAGTCTCCCACCACCTTCAAAGCGGCGGAATAAATCATGTCCCATACTCTTGACCGTCTCGCCTTTTTCAAACGCAAGACCGAACTGTTCTCCAGCGGGCACGGCGTCCTGAATGACGACGACCGCACCTGGGAGGAAGCCTACCGCGACCGCTGGCGCCACGACAAGATCGTGCGTTCCACCCACGGCGTGAACTGCACCGGTTCGTGCTCGTGGAAAATCTACGTCAAGGGCGGCATCGTTACCTGGGAGACTCAGCAGACCGATTATCCGCGCACCCGTCCGGACCTGCCGAACCACGAACCGCGTGGCTGTGCGCGCGGCGCCAGCTATAGCTGGTATCTCTACTCGGCCAACCGGGTGAAATACCCGCTCGTCCGTTCACGGCTGCTGAAGCTGTGGCGCGAGGCGAGGGCGAAACTGGCCCCTGTTGCCGCCCGGGAATCGATCCAGCGCGACCCGAAGAAGCGCGACAGCTATACAAAGATGCGCGGTGCTGGCGGCTTCGTGCGGGCCAACTGGGATGAGGTCAACGAAATTATCGCCGCCGCCAATGCCTATACCGTCAGGCGCTATGGTCCCGACCGCGTGTTCGGCTTCTCGCCGATCCCGGCCATGTCAATGGTCTCCTATGCCGCCGGCGCCCGTTATCTGCAACTGCTCGGCGGGGTTTGCGGCTCCTTCTATGACTGGTACTGCGACCTGCCGCCATCCTCGCCGCAGACCTGGGGCGAACAGACCGACGTGCCGGAATCAGCCGACTGGTACAATTCCGGCTTCCTGCTGTTGTGGGGCTCGAATGTGCCGCAGACCCGCACGCCCGACGCCCATTTCTACACCGAGGCCCGCTACAAGGGCGTGAAGTCGGCGGTCATCTGCCCCGACTATTCGGAGGCGTCGAAGTTCGGCGACATCTGGCTGGCGGTCAAGCAGGGCACGGACGCGGCGCTCGGCATGGCCTTCGGCCACGTCATCCTGAAAGAGTTCCATCAGGATCGGCAGGTGCCGTATTTCCGTGATTACCTGCGCAAATATTCCGACATGCCGATGCTGGTCCGCCTGGTAAAGAAGGATGGCTACCTGATCCCGGAACGCCTGCTGCGTGCTTCCGATTTCATCGGCGACATGGCCGAGACCAATAACCCCGACTGGAAGACGGTCGCCATCGATGAAACGACCGGGCAGGTCGTGGTGCCGCTGGGCTCGATCGGCTTCCGCTGGGGCGAGGATGGCAAGTGGAACCTCGAAGAAAAGGCCGCCAACGGCGCCGAAACCCGCCTGCGCCTGGGCCTGAAGGGCGCGCACGATGAGGTCGCCGGTGTCGGCTTCCCGTATTTCGCCAATTCAGCCAGCAACGGTTTCGCCTCGACCGATCACCCGGATGTGCTGGTGCGCAACGTGCCGGTCAAGCGGATGCAACTGAAGGAAGGCGAAGCGGTCGTCGCCAGTGTCTACGACCTGTTCCTTGCCAATTACGGCGTCGACCAGGGTTTCGGCGGCGACTACATGCCGAAGGATTTCGATGACCCGCAGCCCTATTCGCCGGCCTGGGCCGAAAAAGATCACCACGGTGTCGCGTGACAGGATCATCGCCGTGGCGCGCGGTTTCGCCACCAATGCCGAAAAGACCAACGGCAAGTCCATGGTCATTATCGGCGCGGCGATGAACCACTGGTTCCACATGGACATGAACTACCGCGCCGTCATCAACATGCTGGTCATGTGCGGCTGCGTCGGGCAATCCGGTGGCGGCTGGGCGCACTATGTCGGCCAGGAAAAGCTGCGGCCGCAGACCGGCTGGGCGCCGATCGCCTTCGCCACCGACTGGGCAGAGCCGCCGCGCCAGCAGAACGGCACTTCGTACTTCTATGCCCACACAGACCAGTGGCGTTACGAAACCGTCTCGACCAGCGAACTCCTGTCGCCGACCGCGCCGGAAGGTGACTGGAACGTCTCGCTGATCGATTACAATGTCCGCGCCGAGCGCATGGGCTGGCTGCCTTCGGCGCCGGCCCGGAAACCAATTCGCTGGAGATCGCCAGACAGGCCGCCGAGGCCGGCATCGATGCGAAGGATTATGTCGCCAGCTCGCTGAAGGACCGCTCGCTGAAACTGAGCTGCATGGACCCGGACAATCCGGTCAACTGGCCGCGCAACATGTTTGTCTGGCGCTCGAATCTGCTCGGATCATCCGGCAAGGGACATGAATACTTCCTCAAGCACCTGCTGGGCGCCAGCCACGGCGTACAGGGCAAGGATCTGGGCCAGACCGGCAAGCAGAAGCCGAAGGATGTCGTCTGGCACGATCATGCGCCGGAGGGAAAGCTCGACCTGCTTGTGACCCTCGATTTCCGCATGTCGACCACGGCGGTCTATTCCGATGTCGTCCTGCCGACGGCGACCTGGTATGAAAAGTACGACCTCAATACCTCGGACATGCACCCCTTCATCCACCCGCTGACGGCGGCGGTCGATCCGGCATGGGAAGCGCGCTCCGACTGGGCGATCTTCAAGGGGCTGGCGAAGACCTTTTCGGCCGTGGCCCCCGAAGTGCTGGGCGTGGAAAAGGACGTCGTCCTGACGCCGATCCAGCATGATACGGCCGGCGAAATGGCCCAGCCGTTCGACGTCAGGGACTGGTACAAGGGCGAATGTGAGCCCATCCCCGGCAAGACCATGTCGCAGGTCACGGTCGTCGAGCGTGACTATCCCAATCTCTACAAGCGCTTCACCTCGCTCGGCCCCCTGCTGGAAAAGACCGGCAATGGCGGCAAGGGCATCGGCTGGAACACCGAGCATGAGGTCCATGCGCTGAAAGATCTCAACGGCCGGGTAACGGAAGCGGGCATCAGCGAAGGGCTGGCGCGCATCGAGACCGATATCGACGCCGCCGAGGCGATCATGATGCTGGCGCCGGAAACCAATGGCGAGGTCGCGGTCAAGTCGTGGCGGGCGCTCGAAAAGCAGACCGGCCGCAAGCACGATCACCTGGCCCTGCCGAAGGCGGACGAAAAGATCCGCTTCCGCGATATCGTGGCCCAGCCGCGCAAGATCATTTCGTCGCCCACCTGGTCGGGCATCGAAAGCGAGCACGTCTGCTACAATGCCGGCTATACCAATGTCCACGAACTGATCCCGTGGCGCACCCTGACCGGTCGCCAGCAGCTCTACCAGGACCATCTGTGGATGCGGGCCTTCGGCGAGGGCCTGTGTGTCTACAAGCCGCCGGTCGACCTGAAAACGACCTGGGTCAAGGGCGAGAAAAGCAATGGCGAGGCGGAAATCGTCCTCAACTTCATTACGCCGCACCAGAAATGGGGCATTCACTCGACCTATTCCGACAACCTGATGATGCTGACCCTCAACCGGGGCGGCCCGGTCGTCTGGCTGTCGGAAACCGACGCCCGCAAGGTCGGGATCGAGGATAACGACTGGGTGGAGGTGTTCAATGCCAACGGGGCGTTGACCGCGCGGGCGGTCGTCTCCCAGCGGATGCTTGAAGGCACGATCTTCATGTATCACGCCCAGGAGAAGATTGTGAACACACCGGGATCGGAGATCACCGGCCAGCGCGGCGGCATCCACAATTCGGTCACGCGCGTAGTGCCCAAGCCGACCCACATGATCGGCGGTTATGCCCAGCTCGCTTACGGCTTCAACTATTACGGCACGGTCGGTTCCAACCGCGACGAATGCGTCGTCGTGCGGAAGATGAAGAAGATCGACTGGCTCGAAAAGAAACTCAGCAAGAAGGAGGCCGGTCAATGAAGATACGCGCCCAGATCGGCATGGTGCTCAATCTCGACAAGTGCATCGGCTGCCATACCTGTTCCGTGACGTGCAAGAACGTCTGGACCAACCGCGAAGGCGTCGAATACGCCTGGTTCAACAATGTCGAGACCAAGCCCGGCGTCGGCTATCCCAGGGAGTGGGAGAACCAGAAGAAGTGGAACGGCGGCTGGGTACGCAAGGCCAATGGCAGGATCGAGCCGCGCATGGGCGCCAAATGGCGCATCCTGTCCAAGATCTTCGCCAACCCCGACCTGCCGGAAATCGACGATTATTACGAGCCGTTCGATTTCGACTACGGCCACTTACAAACGGCGCCCGAACTGAAGGCGTTCCCGACGGCGCGTCCGCGTTCGAAGATCACCGGCGAACGCATGGAGAAGATCGAGCGCGGCCCAAACTGGGAGGAAATCCTCGGCGGCGAATTTTCCAAGCGCTCGAAGGACTACAATTTCGAAGGCATCGAAAAGGCCATGTACGGCGAATTCGAGAACACCTTCATGATGTACCTGCCGCGCCTGTGCGAGCACTGCCTCAATCCCGCCTGCGTCGCGGCGTGCCCGTCAGGCGCCATCTACAAGCGTGAGGAAGACGGCATCGTCCTGATCGACCAGGACAAGTGCCGCGGCTGGCGCATGTGCGTTTCGGCCTGTCCGTACAAGAAGATCTATTACAACTGGAGCTCCGGCAAATCGGAGAAATGCACCTTCTGCTTCCCGCGCATCGAGGTCGGCCTGCCGACCGTCTGCTCGGAAACCTGCGTCGGCCGCATCCGCTATCTCGGCGTCCTGCTCTATGACGCCGACCGTATCGAAGCGGCGGCCTCGGTGCCGGATGAAGACCTTTACCAGGCCCAGCTCGATGTCTTCCTCGATCCGCATGACCCGAAGGTGATCGCCCAGGCGCGCCTCGACGGCATCCCCGAAGCCTGGCTTGAGGCGGCGCGCCACAGTCCGGTCTACAAGATGGCGATGGACTGGAAGATTGCCTTTCCGCTGCACCCCGAATACCGCACCCTGCCGATGGTCTGGTATGTGCCGCCCCTGTCGCCGATCCAGTCGGCGGCCTCGGCGGGTGCGCTGGAAATGGACGGCGAAATGCCGGATGTCCATTCGCTGCGCATCCCGGCGAAATACCTGGCCAACCTGCTGACGGCCGGTGTCGAGGCACCGGTAATCACCGGCCTGCAACGCATGATGACTATGCGCTGCTACATGCGCACCAAGACGATCGAAGGCCGTATCGACGCGCCCCTGGTCGAAAAGGTCGGGCTCTCGGTCGCCCAGGTCGAGGATATGTACAGGATCATGGCGATCGCCAATTACGAGGATCGTTTCGTCATCCCGACCACGCACCGCGAGGCGGCGGAAGATGCTTATGACCTGCGCGGGTCGTGCGGCTTCACTTTCGGCAATGGCTGTTCCGGTGGCCAGACCGAGTTCGGCCTGTTCGGCAAGATCAGGAAACCGGCCGCTGTGCCCACTGCGAAGGAGGCGTAAGCCATGGCTCTTACCTACAGAGGACTGGCCTGCCTGCTGTCCTACCCGACACCGGCGGTCAAGGAGACCGTCGATGCCGTTTCGCAGGCATTGCGCGAGGAAAACCTCCTGCCGGCGGCAAACCGAAAGGCGGTTGACGCCCTGATCGCCGAAATCGCGGCGGGCGACCTTTACGACCTGCAGGAGCGCTATATCGACATCTTCGACCGCACGCGCTCCCTGTCGCTCAACCTCTATGAGCATGTCCATGGCGAAAGCCGCGAGCGGGGGCAGGCGATGGTGGCCCTGCTTGAGCTGTACCGCAGCCGGGGGCTTGAGCTTGACGCCAATGAACTGCCTGACTTCCTGCCGGTCTTCCTGGAGTTCCTGTCGATCCTGCCTCAGGCCGAGGCGGCGTCCTTCCGGGGGAGGCCGTGCATGTGCTCGAAGCCATGGCGGCCCGGCTGAAGAAGCGCGACAGCCGTTATCAGGCGGTTTTCGACAGTCTCGTGGCCCTGGCCGGCGTCCGCGCCGAGGCCGGTGTTTTAGCCGCCCTGCTGGCGGAACCGGAACAGGATCCCGACGATCTCGAAGCGCTCGACAAGACCTGGAAGAAAGCGCGGTGACCTTCGGGCCGGGCGAGGCCGGCTGTCCCAAGGCCGAAGCGCTGGTTGAGGCCATGCGCGTCCCCCCTAAACCCGCTATCGCCAGAGGAGCGTGATCATGGAAACCGTCAATAACCTCCTGTTCGGGGTCTATCCCTATATCGCTCTGTCGGTGCTGGCTCTGGGCTCGATCCTGCGCTTCGACCGCGAGCAATATACCTGGCGGTCGGGCTCGTCTCAGCTTCTGCGTCGCAAGCAACTCGTTGCCGGATCGGTGCTCTTCCATCTCGGCATACTGGTCATTTTCTTCGGTCATCTGGTTGGCCTGCTGACGCCGATCGCCGTCTTTGAATATTTCGGCGTGCCGCACATGGCCAAGCAATTGCTGGCCATGATCGTCGGCGGCATTGCCGGCGTATTCGGACTGATGGGCGCGCTACTGCTGCTGCATCGGCGCCTGTTTGACGCCCGTATCCGCAAGACATCGAGTTTTGCCGACATCGCTATACTGGCGCTTCTGACCTTGCAGCTTTGCCTTGGCCTGGCAACGATACCTTTGTCCGCCCAGCATCTCGATGGCAGCGAAATGGTGAAGTTCATGACCTGGGCGCAGGGCATATTCAGCTTTCAGAACGGCGCCGCGGCCTATGTCCGCGATGTGTCCGTGATCTTCAAGGCGCATCTGCTGCTCGGCATGACCATCCTGCTGGTCTTCCCGTTCACCCGCCTGGTCCACATGCTGTCGGCCCCGGTCTGGTATCTCAACCGTCGCGGCTGGCAGCTTGTGCGGACCCGCCGCGACATGACGCAACCCAAGCGGAGATAGGGTCATGGACATCTGTGTTATCCACGGGGTGGAAATCCCCGAAAAGCTGATCCGCGACGAGATGCCGAACCATCCCGCGCCGACTTCGGCCGAGGCGCGCAGCCAGGCGGCCCATGCCCTGGCCGTCAAGGCACTGCTGCTGAACCGGGCTTCGGCACTGGGACTTGAACCGGCGCCGGAAAGCGATGACAGCGGCCGGATGGAAACCGCCGAGGAGGCGCTGATCCGTCAGCTCTTTGCCCGCGAGTTGACCCCGGCCGCGCCGACGGAGGCGGAATGCCGGCGCTTCTTCGACGCCCGGCCCCAGCACTTTTTCACGTCCGAACTCTACGAAGCCTCGCACATCCTTATCCAGGAATCGGCGCGCGATGTGGCGTTCGACCTGGTGAAGCAGCTTCTGGGCGAACCCACTGCGTTTGAAGGCCTGGCCAGGGCGTTGTCGCAGTGTCCCTCGGCCGAGGTCGGGGGTTCGCTGGGCCAGTTGCAGATCGGCGATCTGGTGGCTGAGGTCGAGGAAACCCTGCTGTCCATGCCCGCCGGCGCCATCTATCCCGAACCGGTCGCCTCGCGTTTCGGTTGGCATATCCTGCGGCTGGACCGTCGGGTGGCGCGCCAGCGGCTGCCCTATGAAGCCGTGCGGGACCGTATACGAATGCATCTGGAAAGCCGCGCGTGGATCGCCGCATCGGCCCGATACGTCGAAACGCTTGTCGAGGCGGCCCGCAGCCAGGGCATCGCCCTGCGCATGGGCGATGCCGGTCAGGTCGAACGGCCGAGCCTTTCCCTGGGCGCCATGATCGATGACGACACCCTGGCCGGGCGGATCGCGCCGTGGCTGGCCGCTGTTGACCCGGAACTGGCCGACAAGGTGGCGGCGGCCGCCGATCTCAAGGGCGCCTCCTTTGCCGACTTTGTCCGGCATGAGGTGCGCGATTTCCTGGATAATGCCGATGACGAGTCCTTTACCCAGCTCGTATCGGCCGCCCAGGGCGCGGAAGATCCCCTGCTGGCCAGCGTGACCTGCGTTCTGAAAAAGCGCCTGACGCCAGCTAGGAAGACCTTTTCTCTCATCAGGAAAGCCTGATGATTTATGGCTCTGGCTGCTAGAGCACTTTCCGAAAAGTGTGACGCACTTTTGGCTTCGCCGAACTACGTTTCGGATTAAAAAGTGCGAAAAAACAAAAAATTAGAGCATCCGAGCTGATGCAATCAGATCGGAAAACGCTCTAATTATCTGGAGACACAGTTATGGACCCTCAGGAAACGGAAATCGAAAAGCTGCCGGACTCCTTGATTCACGAGCCGCTGAACTGGCTGTTCGCCGAACATTACCGTCACCGGCAATTGTGCCGGCTTATCGACAGCCTGGCGACAGCGGCGGCTTATAACGAAGAGGGCATGAACGAGGTCATCGCCTTTCTGGAACATGACATGCCGCTGCATGTGCTGGATGAGGAGGAGGACCTGTTTCCGCTGCTCCGCCGGCGCGCGGTGCCTGATGATGACCTCGAACATGTGCTCGGTGTCCTGAGCGGCGAACACCAGTCGGATGGCGACCGGGTTTCTACCCTGCTGACGGCCTTGGTCAGGGCGCGGGCGGAGCGAAAATCTCCAGCCCTGAATGCGGGCCTGCGAACGCTTCTGACCGAATTTGCGGTGCAAGAGCGTAAGCATATCGCACTGGAAAATGCCGTCATCCTGCCGATTGCGCGGCTGCGCCTGCAAGCTTGCGACCTTCAGGCCCTGAGCGCGCGCCTGGCCGCGCGTCGCGGGCGTCTTCTCGACGGGGAAAAGGAATGAGCAGCCCGATCTTCAGAAAAAATCTGGCCTGGGTTGCCGAGCAGACCCAGGCGGACTCGCACGTTTTCACCGGCATCGGCAAGACACCTGATCCCCGCATCTTATGGATCGGCTGCAGCGACAACCCGCATTCGTCGCTGGAAATCGCCCCCTTCGGCAGGGAGGGCTGCCTGGTCCACCGAAATCTCGGCAATCAGGTTTCGGCGCAGGATGCAAACCTGCTGGCAACGCTCGCCTACGCGATTGACAGTTTTCAGATAGACCGCATTGTCGTCTGTGGCCACTATGGCTGCCATTGCCTCAGGCATGTCCTGCGCGGCAAGGCGCTGGGCGCGGCCGACTACTGGACCAGCCCCATCCGCAGCCTGTTCCGGCAGCACCGGCGCCAGCTTGACGAAATCGTCAGCGAGGAGGCGCAGATCCAGACCCTGTGCGAGTTGAATGTCCGGATGCAGGTCCGCAACCTGGCTGAACATCCGCTGGTCGAGGCACGGCTGGCAGTGGGAAGCCTCAAGATTGACGGGGCTATGTGGTCGGCGCGGGATGGCCTGCTGAGGGATCCGGGCATTGCCGGCCCCAGAACGCCGCGCCCATCGAGAAGAGCCAGTACGGCGTCAGCGGACATGGTGACGTCGCCTTAAAGCGCGCCTCAGCCGCCTGAAAATACCGAAAAGAAGGCAACCTCGTCGCCATCGTACAGGGGCTGATCACTATGCGTCACCACCTGGTTGACGCTCATGCGGATCAGGCCGGGTGTAATCCGGCCATTGTCCACCAAATCCTGGAAAATCTCTTCCCGAAGCCGGAACAGGGTTCCGCGGGCATCGGTCAGGTCGAGGCGTGCGCGTCGTTCCCGCATAAGGTCCGCCATGCGGCCAAAAAACAGAATATCGATCATGGCGTTCCAAAAAAGTGTGATGTGCAGGCAGCCCGTGTGCCGCAAGGCAAAGATGCGCGCAATATGACCAGTTTCGATAGGCCGGCATTAAAGAGGATCAAGCCGGCCGCACAGGCATTTGGGGTGGGTGATTGACATATGTCGGGCGCCGTTTTGTGATCAGTGCCAGATTTGACGAATATCAAGCCTGCGCAGCCCGGCAAATGACCCGACCAAGCCCGGTGCGGCACAGGGTTTTATGCTGATTGCCAGCAAAAGCAGGCGCTGTAGAGTTTTGGCGGTCAAATAATTGATAAATATCAATTCCGGCGTCAAGAAATGCGATCCGCGGATTGACGATCTTCCCGGCCGCGTATCTGTAATGTCAATGCGCGGCGGTTCGGCAGCCTCTATACAAACGTCATGTTATTCAGGAGTTTGACATGACGAACGAACCTTTCATCGACCTTTCCGTCCACCATCAGCCCCGTGGCTTTTCTGATCACTTCGCCCTGGGCTTCACCAAGCTGCTGCGTTTTTGCGCCGACACCTTTTTCGCAAAGCGCTATGGCCATCGCGCCGTGGTGCTCGAAACGGTGGCGGCGGTGCCCGGCATGGTGGGCGCCACGATCAATCACCTGAAGTGCCTGCGCCGCATGACCGATGACAATGGCTGGATCCGGACCCTGATGGAGGAGGCCGAAAACGAACGGATGCACCTGATGACCTTCGTGGAGATCGCCCGGCCGACCCTGTTCGAGCGTTTTGTCATCATCGCCGTTCAATGGGTCTTCTACGTCGCCTTCTTCCTTCTGTACCTCGTCTCTGCGAAAACCGCGCACCGCGTCGTCGGCTATTTCGAGGAGGAAGCGGTCATCAGCTATACCCATTATCTGGCAGAGATCGATGAAGGGCGCAGCGCCAATGTGCCGGCGCCGGCGATCGCCCTGCGCTACTGGAAGATGCCGGCCAATGCCACCCTGCGGGACGTTGTGCTGCTGGTGCGTGCCGACGAGGCCCACCATCGTGACGTCAATCATGGCTTCTCCAACGAGCTGAAAGGCGTAGCTCCCGCCGGCCAGGTGATCGCCCCTTATCCGGAGCACGATCTCGAAATCGTAGGGCTCTCCCGCAAAGAAGCCGCCTGAAACCGACCCGATCCGCTATGTCGTGACAGTGCCCGCTTTCAGGCGGGCACTTTTTTTGCCGGATGAAACGGGACAATTGCCCGCCTGGCCTGCGCGCTTTGGCGCTCGTGTCCGAGAATGTCGTTTCCCTGTTTGACAGGGATCAATGCCGGGCTTCTGCATCAATATATGGTGGTTTTTGCAAATATTGCGTCCATATTTTGATTCTGGAGGTTTCCATGGCTGACGGCGAAAGCGCGCTGCGCCCCCTTGATTTCCTGTTTTCCCCCCGCTCGGGGTCGGGCATCCCCGAAGGTCTCGTCGACTGCAAACAGACGGTCGAGGAATATATCCTGCGGCAGGACTGGCGGGTGAACGCCAATGCCAATACCGCCTACAGCAATGCCGGCCTGATCAATAATGCGGCGGGGAAGATCATCGCCAATTACTGGCTGGACCATGTCTATGGCCCCGAAGAAGCCCAGGCCCACCGTCGCGCCGACCTGCATATTCACGACCTGGACTGCCTGACCGGTTATTGCGCCGGCTGGAGCCTGCGCGCCCTGCTTGATGAAGGCTTCAATGGCGTGCCGGGCAAGGTGGCCAGCCGGGCGCCTCGGCATTTCCGCGAAGCGCTGGGCCAGATGGCCAACTTCCTCGGCATCCTGCAATCCGAATGGGCCGGCGCCCAGGCTTTCAGCTCGTTCGATACCTATCTGGCGCCCTATGTCTTCAAGGATCGGCTGTCGTTCAATGACATCAAGAAGGCCATCCGGAGCTTTGTCTACAATCTGAATGTGCCGGCGCGCTGGGGTCAAAGTCCCTTCACCAATATCACCCTGGATATCACTGTGCCGCCGGACCTGCGCGACAACTTCCCGACAGCCGACACGCTCCACCTGTTCAAGGGCATCGAAGATCCGGACCTTTTGGCCGAGGCCAGGCGCCGGGGCGCGGCGGTGCTCGAAGACATGACCTATATCCATTTCCAGCCTGAAATGGAGCAGATCGTCATCGCCTATTATGAGGTGATGACCGAAGGCGATGCGCAGGGCCAGCCCTTCACCTTTCCGATCCCGACCGTAAATGTCATGGAGGATTTCAACTGGGACAGCCCGGTGGCCGCGGCCCTGTTTGAAAATACCGCCAAGATAGGCAGTTCCTATTTCCAGAATTTCATCGGCAGCCAGTACCGTCTGAATGCCGATGGCAAGCGCGAACCCAATCCGGACGCCTATGCGCCCCATGCCGTGCGCAGCATGTGCTGCCGGCTGCAACTGGACCTGCGCGAACTGCAAAAGCGCGGCAACGGCCTGTTCGGTTCAGCCGAGATGACCGGCTCCATCGGGGTGGTGACCCTGAACATGGCGCGTCTCGGATACCGGTTCAAAGGCGATATGCCCGGCCTGCTGGCCGAAATCGACAGGCTGATGGACCTGGCGCGGGCCTCGCTGGAGAAGAAGCGGGTCTTCGTGCAGGAGATGTATAACCGCGGCCTTTATCCCTATACGCGTCGTTACCTGCCGCATTTCCGTAATCATTTCAGCACGATCGGCGTCAATGGCATGACCGAGATGGTGCGGAATTTCACGGGCGACACCTACGACGTCACTGATCCGCGCGGCATCGTCCTGTGCCAGGACATTCTCGACGTCATGCGGGGCCGTCTGAAGGTCTATCAGGAAGAAACCGGCCATCTCTACAATCTGGAGGCCACGCCGGCGGAAGGCACGACCTACCGTTTCGCCAAGGAGGATGCAAAATATTACCCCGGCATCCTCCAGGCCGGTTTCGATGACAACATCTATTACACCAATTCCAGCCAGTTGCCGGTCGGATTTACCGAAGACCCGTATGAAGCCCTCGATCTGCAGGACGACCTGCAATGCAGATATACCGGCGGGACGGTGCTGCACCTCTATATGAGCGAGCGCATTTCGTCGGGCGAGGCGTGCAAGCGCCTGGTGCGCAAGGTGATCGAGAATTACCGGCTGCCCTATATCACCATTACGCCGGTCTTTTCGGTCTGTGAAACCCATGGCTACCTCGCCGGCGAACAGCCGCATTGCCCGACCTGCCATAAGGAAACGCTCGTCTGGACGCGGGTGATGGGCTATCACCGGCCGGTCGCCAGTTTCAATCTCGGCAAGAAGGGCGAGCACAAGGAACGGCTGCATTTCCGGGAAGGGGCGTCAAACCTGCCGTTGTTCCGCGGCGAGGCGGCCGGCTAAGGCCATGTGGCGCAAACTGCCCATCACCGGCCTGACGCCTTTCACCTTCCAGGACTATCCGGGGCATACGGCCTGCATCCTGTGGTTTTCCGGCTGCAATATGGCGTGCGGCTATTGCCATAATCCGGAACTTGTAAAGGGCACGCTGGCCAGGTTGCCGGCCGAGAAAATCCAGCGGTTCCTGGCCTCGCGCCGGGACCGGCTGGAAGGCGTCGTCCTGTCAGGCGGGGAATGTACGCTGTCCCCGGCCTTGCCGCAGTTGGCGCGGTATCTGAAAGACATGGGGTATAAGGTCAAAATCGACACCAACGGCACCAGCCCCGCCATGTTGCAGCGGCTTCTGGGTGAGGGTCTGGTTGATTTTATCGCCCTGGATTTCAAGGCGCCGCAAACGAAGTTCGGGGCCATAACCGGCATGACCAAATGGGCCGATTTTCTACAGTCGCTCAGGCTTGTGGCGGCGGCGCCGTTGGATAAGGAAGTGCGGACCACGATCCACACCGACCTGCTCGATCGCGCCGATATCGAGGCGATGATCCGCCTTCTGGAGGACATCGGTTTTCGCGGGACATTCGCCCTGCAGAATTTCCGGATGGGGCCGACGCTCGGCAATCTGTCCGCACCATCCCGGCGTCCCGACCTGGCGGGACTTACCGGCCAGGGGCTTGATATTCAGTTGCGCAATTTCTGACCTTATCCGCGTCATCGCCTAAGCGGCGGCCTTGGCCTTGACCTCTTCCAGCAGGTGGATGAGCGCTATCACATCGGCGCTCTGGAAAAGCCCGCTGACCCCTGGTCGTCCATATCGGTGAACGGGCTTTCATAGAGGCGGCGGGCCTCCATCACGCCCTCCGCGGTGAGGTGATTGATGATCAGGTCGAGAAATTCGATCTGGTCGGCATTCAGCGCCCGGCTGGCGATGAAGGTGGCGAACGCCTGCTTCGCCGCCTCCCGGTCCAGCCCCACCAGCGAGCGGATGAACAGGCCGAGGCCGCCCTCGGCCTTCACCTGTTGCAGATCGGCGCTGGATACGGCCGCCTGCTCCAGCAGGATCCGTTCCAGTTCCGTCACATCCTGCGCGGTCAGTTGCTCGTTGCGGCGCAGTTTCTGGATGGTGATATGGTCGGCATGGTCCTTCAGGAAGTGGCGCACCTTGCGCTGGAAACGCTCCTTGTCCGTCCCGACCTCGACCGGCAGGGCGATCTCCTCGCCTTCGCCGATCTCGTCCTCGAAATCGGTGTAGATGATGGCCCGCGCCTTGCCCTCGATCAGCTTGATCAGCAGGCGCAGCCGGCGCCGGACCTGTTCGAGCATGGCCGGCGTGACATCGCGCCAGTAGTCATCGGTCTGCACCTCCATGATCAGGCGCAGTTCCGCCTGCACCATGGGGATGTTGCTCAGGCTTTCCAGTTGGCCCGCCAGAGACCGGATCGCTCCTCGGCAGCGGGCGAATGCCGCCTCCTGGCGCAGCAGGGCCAGTTGCGCCGACAGCACCAGATAATCGAACTGTTTCGCGCCCAGGTCGTCATCCTCAAAGGCCGAGGGCAGGCCGGCGATCTCATCGCTCAGAATGTGCCGCGCATCCTCGTCGATTGTCTCCCAGGCGTCGACCGCCTGGAAGCGCTCGACATGCCGCCATTTCGGCCGGACGAGGAAGTTGTCGCGGTTCATGCCGGCCACTTCGGCGTGAAGGCGCGCCTGCGTATCGGCGCGCAGTTGCCTCAGGCTGTCATCGCCATCCGGCAGGCGGTCCAAAAGCCCGATCATGTCCACCCGCGCCGTGAAAAGCCGCTGTCCCAGCGAGGCGGTGACGCCGCCCTCGGTATATTCCGGGTTCTGGTTGAAGAACTCGAAATTCTGGCAGAAATCGAAGATCAGGAACTGCGCCTTGTCCTGACCGGGACCGAAGAGGTCCGGGCGCAGGCGCGTGCCCCGGCCGATCATCTGCCAGAACTTGGTCTTCGAGCGCACGATCTTGAAGAAGACGAGATTGACCACCTCCGGCACATCGATCCCGGTATCCAGCATATCGACCGACACGGCGATATGCGGCGCCCTGGCCGGATTGGAAAAGTCGTCGATCAGGCTCTGCGCGTAGGAGACCGAATAGTCGATCAGCCGGGCGAATTCGCCCTTCAGGTGCGGATAGTTGGCATCGAAGCGCTCGACGATAAAGGCGGCGTGGGCGCTGTTCTTGGCGAAGATGATGGTCTTGCCCAGCCGGTCGCCGCCCTCGACCTTCAGGCCGTGGCTCATCAGGTGCGCCAGCACCTTGTCGACCGTATCGGTATTGAACAGCCACTTATTGATATCGGACGCGTTGACATCGGTGGGAATAGTGCCGTCCTCGTCCCATTCCAGCAGATCCCACTGTTCTTTTTCGGCCTCGGAAAGGTCGTCATAGCGGATGCCGTGACGCTGGAAGCGCAGCGGCACCGAAATGGCCTTCGGCGGCACCAGGAA
This sequence comes from Asticcacaulis sp., assembly GCA_024707255.1. Lineage (NCBI taxonomy): Bacteria > Pseudomonadati > Pseudomonadota > Alphaproteobacteria > Caulobacterales > Caulobacteraceae > Asticcacaulis > Asticcacaulis sp. The sequence goes on from JANQAC010000001.1 coordinate 2,030,004, forward strand.
CCCGTCGCTGACCGCCTGGTCCAGGTCGTAGGCATCGGTTGGCACGCCGCTTTGAAGCTGGAAAAGCGAATAGGTGTCGCGGTCGATCTCATCGCGCGGCGTCGCCGTCAGCCCCACCAGCAGCCCGTCGAAATAGTCGAAAATGGCGCGGTATTTCTGATAGACCGAGCGGTGCGCCTCATCGATGACGATCAGGTCGAAATGCCCCGGCCCAAAGCGCCGGATGCCGTTCTGCATCTCGTCGATCAGGCCCATCATGGTGGGATAGGTCGAAAAATAGATCCGCCCCTCGGCCTGCTTGTCGGTGATCAGGTTGACCGGCGAGGTATGCGGCAGGTGCGTCTTGAAGGCGCCCACCGCCTGATTGACCAGCGCCACGCGATCGGCGAGGAAAAGCGCCCGCTTGACCCGGTTGGCGCGCATCAACTGATCGACCAGGGCAATGACCGTGCGCGTCTTGCCCGTGCCCGTGGCCATGACCAGCAGGGCCTTGCGCTGGTGGTCGCGCTCGAACGCCTCGCCCACGCGCTGGATGGCGCGCGTCTGGTAATAGCGTCCGGCGATGGCGCCATCTATCGCCACCGTGGCCAGGGGCTTGCGGCTGGTGCGGCGCTGGTGCATCAGCGCCAGCTCGTCCTTTTTCAGGAAGCCTTGCACACGGCGCGGCGGATGGTTGAGGTCGTCCCACAGCCAGGTGTCGTAGCCATTGGTGTAGAAGATCACCGGCCGCACGCCGAATTCGGCTTCCAGCGCGTCGGCATAGAGCTTTGCCTGCTGCTGGCCGGCGCGCGGGTCTTTGCGGGTGCACTTGGCCTCTATCACCGCCAGCGGTTTGTGATCATCGCCCCACAAAACATAATCGGCAAAGCCATTGCCGGAGGCGCTGGGCATCCCTTTGACCGGATATTCCCGGTCGCGCCCCTCGGCCAGCGGCCACCCGGCCTCGCTCAGCAACAGGTCGATATAGGCGTCGCGCGTCTGGGCTTCGTTATAGTCATGCGCATCGGGCCGGGCACTGGTTGGCGGCCTTGGTGGCGGCCACCTCGGCCTGCAGTCGCCTGATCTCGGCTTCCAGTTCGGCGCGCGCATCCTCTGATTTCAGGGCCTCCGCCTCGGCCTTTTGCCGCGCCTCGACCTGCTCCATATAGCGCCGCGCCGCTTCCTGGAGCTGGCCCAGTTTCAGCGGATCAACCTGCGCGGTGCGCGGCAGGGCATCGGCGGAAAAGGTCAGGGCGGCCGCGGGCTTTTCGCCTTTGGCATAGGTATGGACCAGCCAGTAGCTGACATGGAATAGCTCGCGCATGACGGTGACGGCGCTCTGGCCGCTCACCGGCCGCGTATCATGCACGGCGCGATTGCCCAGGTCCTTGATCAGCTTGGCCTTGGTGACCAGCCCGTCGCCGGCCAGGGCGCGGAAGCTCGGTTCGTGGATCAGCGCCGCCAGCGTTTCTTCATAGGGTTTTTTCAGCGTCCGGTCGTGGGCATAGAGCCACTTGATGGCGGTTTCCAGCGCCAGCCGCCCGTAGAAGCAGGCGGCGCGCGGATCGCTCAGCGCCGCCGCCTCGGCCTTGCGCGCATGGTCATGGACCGCGGCGAATTCAGGCGCAAGGAAGGCGAATTGCGACATCTATTTTTGCCCTGCAAGTTTGGGGAAATGCGCAGTGAAAGCACTGCGTACCATTGCCCAGACATCTGGGTCATATCCATGTTTCCATGAAACGGTATTCATGACATCGTAGCCTGCATCTCTAAGCCCATCCGCCAATGCTTTTTCCATAGCGCCAACAAGATTTCGAACGGGCGTATGACGCGCCATCAGAACCGCAGGAATATCGCCTTCGTTTCTTTCAATTTCTGGGTAGATTGGACCGTGGGATATCAGCTCGAAGTTCAGGCAGTGTTCGGCAACGATCCCTCTGTTGGCAAGTTGCCGACGAAGCGCGTTCTGGTTTTCCATAAAATTCAGATGCTGCCCCATGCGCGTATATGGTGCGGTAGCATGTGGACTTGAATTGTCGCCGGTACGCCCGACATATAGCAGTTCTTCGCCATTGGCTGTCTGGACACGCCAGACATACAGCCAAAAGCCGCGCTCAAGAATACTACCTGGAAAGGAAACGGAATAGGTTGTCACTATAATTCCCCCGGAACGCACGATGTTGAAGTGAGGCAAACAAAGCTGAATGTTGAGCCAAGTTCTTCTCAGCCAAGAAAATATGCTTTTCAATAACTGAAACTCTTTGCTCATATTGTTCCTGAAGCGTTAACGGCGGCAAGTAAAATTCTGCATCAGATAAGGAGCCAACATTAAAATGTTGTTGAATTTGGCCGCGACTTTCGGCCAACACTAACTTTTTTTCCTCCTTCGGAATTTATTAAATCCCTAAAAAAGCGAGGAAAAATATAATTTCTATCGGGACTCAAGATTAGAACATCTACAGTATTGGTGCCGTCCAGATGTGGAGGGACGACTGCCGCTAATCCGGGGCGACCGGTACGCACAATCACCAAATCTCCAGCCCAAACGCGCGTTTTAGCCAAACGAGTTGCATTATCTTGTTCTGAAAAGTAGACCACATCAGATAAATCGATGCCGCTCGACTTGATGTTCGTGCCGCGAATTACCGGAACGCCGGTGTCGACGTAGTATGATGCAGGTCTGACTACAATTCCGACTGTGATACGCTTAGCCATTTCTGAGGCTTTGCGAGTAGGGAAGCTAAGCGGATTTGTCGCCGGATCGCCGAACATTTCATAGAAAATGGCCTGGCTGAGGGTGTTGAGGCGGTCGAGGCTGCGCTGGCGTAGACGGCGCAGGGCGTCGGCCTGATCGAGGATCGCCGCAATCCGCTTCTGCTCATCCAGCGGCGGCAAGGGAATTAAAAGATCATCAATATGTTCGTTCTTGAGATTGTTAATATTCGCGCCCGCAGCCAATGTTGACATTTTCTGACGGTACTCGGACGTTTTGAAAAAATGACCAAGATAACGGGCATTCACTTTTTCAGACGGACGGACTACTTTACAAAAAGCTCCAAACCCTGCATCGAGATCAAATTCAGCTTGAGCAGCTTTGCCGACAACCGAGATACTGCCGCTTGAGGCTGCAATAACGATGTCACCTGATTTGATTTTTTGTTTACTGGCGACTTTGTTGGATCGGACATACACCAAATCATCTAACGCAAGCCCGACATCAGTTATATTGTTCGCTCGCAATACCGGAATATAGCCGTCTGCGGGATGATCAGTTACATCTGATTTTCCATAGGAAACGCCACGAAGCTGCTCTGCGATTTCAGAAAGGAGCGCCACACTCATCCCAGCATCGCCTCAAGCTTGGCCAGTCCCTCGCTGATCTCGGCTTCCAGGGTTTTCAGTTCGGCGATAATGGCCTGGGGCGTTTCATGCACCTGCTCTTCATGCTCGACCTGCTTGTAGCGGTTGAGCGACAGGTCATAACCGGCGGCGGCGATCTCTTCCCTGGATACGCAGAAGCTTTGCGCCGTGCGCGGACGGTCGCGCTCCGTCCCGTCCTTTTCAAGCCAGCGCGCCACCACATCGGGCAGGTTGTTTTTGGCGTGCTCGTCAGCGGTCAGGGCCGCTTTCGGCCCCTGCTTCTCTTCCGGCAGAAGCGGGCTGCGCTTGTCATCGAGCGACAGGCCATCCGCCTGCACATCGTAGAACCACACCTGATCCGTGCCACCGACCCCGGTTTTGGTGAACAGCAGGATGGCGGTCGAGACCCCGGCATAGGGCCGGAAGACGCCCGAAGGCAGCTTGACCACGGCGTCGAGCTTGTGGTCTTCGACCAGCATCCGGCGGATCGACTGGTGTGCCTTGGAGGAACCGAACAGCACGCCATCGGGCACGATCACCGCCGCGCGGCCGCCTTTGCGCAGCAGGCGCAGGAACAGGGCGAGAAACAGCAGTTCGGTCTTTTTCGTCTTGACGATGGCCTGCAGATCCTTGGCCGTCACCTCGTAATCGAGCGAGCCGGCAAAGGGCGGATTGGCCAGGATCAGCGAATAGGTTCCGGCGTCGCCGTCATGTTCCTGGGCCAGGCTGTCGCGGTAGCTGACATCGGGGTTTTCGACGCCGTGCAGGGTCAGGTTCATGGCGCCGATACGCAGCATGGTCGGGTCGAAATCGAAGCCGTGGAACATCTTCGTATGGAAATGTTCGCGCATCTTTTCGTTGCGGAACAGGTCTTGATGGTGATCGCGCAGATATTCGCCCGCCGCCACCAGGAAGCCGCAGGTGCCCGCCGCCGGATCGCAGATGACATCGGAAGGCGTCGGCTTCGTCAGTTCGACCATCATGTCGATGATATGGCGCGGTGTGCGGAACTGGCCGTTGGTGCCGGCGCTGGCGATCTTGCCCAGCATGTATTCGTAGAGGTCGCCCTTGGTGTCGCGGCTGCCCATCTCGATCTTGTCGATCATCTGGACGGCCTTATCGAGCAGGGCGGCATTGGAAAAGCCCAGGCGGGCATCCTTCATATGCTGGCCGTAGCTGGAGCCTTCGGCGCCCAGGTCGCGCAGGAAGGGGAAGACGCGGTCGGCCACCACGTCCATCATGTCGCGCGGCTCGAAATTGCGGAACTCCGACCAGCGCAAATCCTTATAGGGCCGGCCCTGATCGTCATTGCCTTCGGGAAAGATGCGGCGCTCGACCGGAATGCCCAGCATCTGCGCCTTGGTTTCCTCGACGTTTTGCAGTTCGTCCAGCCGCTTGATAAACAGCAGGTAGGTGATCTGCTCGATGACCGACAGGGGATTGGATACCCCGCCCGACCAGAAGGCATTCCATATCTGGTCGACCTGGGTCTTGATCTCGCCGGTAATCATCGCTGTTCTTTCCCGATCCTTGACATGAGGCTTACCCGGCCTTGGGGAGGGCGTTTGCGAAGTCGGCCGCATTGGCGACGACGACGGGCCGTTCCCGCAGGCTGTCCTGCCCCGGCGCCACGTCCAGCCTCAGCCGTTTCTCGAAATAGTAGAGCAGGGCGCGGCGAACCGGGACGCATACCTTGCCGTTCGTCATGCCGTAGTCAAGCGCAATGGTCGCCTGCTGGCCGGGCGTCAGGTCGGGGTTGGGGATAAGTTCGACGGTAAAAACCGTGTGCCACAGGGTGTCGTCCCGCGGCGTCCCCATACCGTCGCCCTCGGCGCGCAGGTCGCGGCAGCGCGACAGGATGAAATCCTTGTAGCGGCCATCGCGGTGGCACAGCGCCCGGACGTGCCAGCGCAGGCCGTCATGGCCGAAGGCGTGGGGCGTGATCCGCCGCCACACCGGCTCCGCTTCGGCCGGGTTCATGGAGTGATAAAAGATTTCGATCGACTGACCGGCGCGCATCGCCGCCAGCAAACGCCGCAGCGCGAACGGATCGATCCGGCGATGCGGCAGCGGCAGGGCGGCGGCCTCGGGCAGGGTGCGGAACCAGGTGTCGCCGGCCTCCAGTATGCCGTCGGCGAGGCCTTTCATCTGCGCCAGGTAACGGTCAGCATTGGGCCTGTAGAGTTTCGGCGCGAAGGTTTCCGTGGCGACATAGCGCTTGCGGCTGGCGTCATAGGCCAGGTTATCGCCCGCCATCTCGCGGTAGGCGCTGAGGTCGCCCGACGCCTGCGGCACCGAAACGCCGAAGAAATCGATCAGGTCGCTGCGGTTTATGCCGCCTTCCCAGAACAGCCGGAATTCGATGAACTCCATTCTTTGTTCCGCGCCCCAGCGCCGTAATGACTGACCCGGTTCCATCCGGCGCTCCTCGAAAAATACGTATATTAACTTGACGGGTATAAATTTTATACGTATTTCAGAAAATGTCAATCAGGGGTCGCGTTATCTGGGTATTTTAAGCATATTGTAACCTGGGGTATAGAGGGTTCGGGATTATCCGGGGTGGGGAGGATAGAATGTTCGATGAATTAAGGACGCTGACCGATGCCCAGCTAAGGGTAAAATATGACCAATTCGGCGATGACCTGGCGCGGCTGAAGGCGCTCAACCAGGTATTAACGCACCGGCGCAGCGAGGCCGCGCTCGATCTGCAGATAGAGGTGGTCGGCGCCATCCGGCGGCTGACGCGGGGCGTCACGACGCCGGCGGAGACCTGGCTGCGGCAGTTCCTGCTGACGCGGACGCTGAGCCGGCCCGATGGCCGCGCCCTGCACCGTTATCGCCTCACAGATGAGGAATATGCCGCCGCCGCGAAGGTGCTGGCCAGTTTCGACGGCCGCAAGCGCCTGCAGGCGCAGGAAGACCACGCGGCGCGCCTGTTCGTGCTGTTCGCCGCCGAGTGGTTCCGCCGGGAGGCCGTCTCGCTCTTCCGGCGCTGGGATGATGTCGCGCCCGGCGTTCTGGGCGTGATTGACGACAATGCCAAGCGCAGACTTACGGAAAAGGGGCTGCAATACTGGAAGCGCGACCTGCTGATCGCTTCGGACGGCAGCCGGGAATTTATTATTACCCTGTCGCTGGAAGGCGGCATTCCGGCCAATGTCGTGCTGGAAGACAGCAGCGCCTCCCTCGGCGGTTATCTGCGGCTGGTCATGCGCAGCGGCCTGCAGGATGCCACGCCGGAGCACCTGGCGGCCGTGGCTTGGGAAAACCGCGAGGGCCTGCCGCCGAGCTACCGCCATGAGGATTTCATCCGGCAATGCGCCGAACTGTGCGAACGGCTTCTCTATTGGCGGCGCCAGGTCGAAGAAGCGCGGCGGGGGATCGATCCGGTGGTCTATCTGGACGGCCTGCATCCGGAATGGCGGCGGGATCTGCCGATCCATGTGCCGGCCGGGCAGGACAGCGGCCTGACCCGCCTGCTCAGCGGCCTGATGCGTGAAAAACTGACGGCGCCCTATACGGCGGGCGTATCTGCGCGCCGGCTGCTGGTGCTTAAGGAGGGGACCTGGCGTCAGGCCCTGCACCTGGCGGCGGACGGGGAGATTTCCAGACACAGGTTCCCGCCGTTATCCGCTGTGGCGCGTGTGGAGATCGTGCCTTCGGGGCGGTTGGCGGACCTGCTGCCGGGCGATTTCGCCGTGGCCTACCCGCCGGACGGCGAGCAGGCCACCTGGCGCATCAGGCCGCGCCTGAAGTTGCTGCATCCGCTGCCGGGGTTTGAATTCAGCCAGGCCGTGGCGGTCAATCTGGTGGAGACCGGTGCAAGCACTGCCTGGACGTGGCCCGGCGGCGAAGCGCTGAATTCGGATCTGTGCGTCTTCGAAGCCGGGGAAGGGAGCGGCGAGGCGCCGGACACACTGGTTCTCAAGGCGCGCGGCTCCTACAGTTCAGCGGCGAAGACGCTATATGTCTGGGCACCGGACGAATGGCAGGTGGAAGGCGCCGGGGTGACACCCATCGCGGCGTTCCCGCTTCGCCGGCCAGGAAAATTGTACAGGCTGGACGCCGTCGCCTATGTTACGCCGGAAGATGATGACACGCGGTTCCGGATAGAGCCGGACAGTGCGGCGCGCGAAGAGCGCCTGATCATTCCGGCGATCAGCCCGTATATCGAAGCAGCGGACAGCCGGATCGCCTTTGCCCATTCGCCTCTGAAAGTGAGGATTGAAACGCACGGGCGCGAACGGGCGGCGAAATCAGGTGAAATCTTCTGGCGCCGGCCGGGTGAGCGATGGCAGCCGCTGGCCCACGATCTGAGGTGCGAAGGTCTGGTTGAGATATCCTGGCGCGATCCGCAGGCGGGTATCCAGATAGAAAAGCAGTGCGTCTGCCTCCTGCTGCCGGATGCGAAGATGGGGGCGGCCCTGCAGACTCAAACTGACGCCCTGGTGGTATTCGACGGGTTGCCGGGCTGGTCGTTGATCGTCGATGAGCCGGGCCTTGACCTGGAGCCTTTGACACCGGCGCAGTCACGCCTGCGTTTTCATGAGCGGCCGTTTTTTTCGCGTACGGATGAAGCTTCGGCCCACGCAGGGGCCGGCCATTCCGATCATAATGCCGGTCAAGGCCCGCGAGGCGATGATCATCGGAGGGGATGGGCGCGCTGTGCCGCCTGGTGCGATGCTGGACCTGGCAAAGCTGCGCGGCGCCCGGCTCGTGTCGCAGGGAAAGGCGCGCCTTCAGATAACGACGACCAACATGGGAAGGGGCGAGGCATTCAATCTCAACTTCAGTGACGAATACCCGCTTGGCAGTCTCAGGGGCGTCATTGAAGAAATGCTGGTGGCCGCGGCCGATCAGGACGCGCAGGTCAGGCTTATATTCGTCGGGGACACGCGACCGCCGGTGGTGGTGCAGCGCTATCGATACCCGCGGCCAGAGGCGGTAAAGCCCCTCGTTTTGCCGGCCGCGGGCATACCCGTCGCCCGTATGGTTTGCCAGCCCAGGCATGAATATGCCCTGACGGCGGTTGAAGGCGGTTTTATCCTGCCAGACGCCTGCGTCGGGCCAACGCTCGTCTATCTGCGCGACGGGCCGGATATTCTGTCACGTCCGTTGGCCGTAAGCGCAGCGGGAGACCTGCCGCCTGCCGCTGGCCATTTGCGTACTGCGCTGACTGAAAGCCAGTTTGACCGGCGGCAAGAGGCTCTGCGTGCGGTGATGCGGGGCTTTGCGTCCCCGGCGGCTGATTTTGCCGATCTGGAGTATTTTAATGTTCATATCGCCGCGCTGAAAGGCGTGCCGGCTACGGCTTTTGATGCCCTGAAACTGCTGGGGCAGGTGCCGGAAGCGCTCACGAGAGTGCTTGTTCATTCACGGGATTCAGTCGGCGCCGAGGCGGTATGGAGGCTGCAGAACGAATTGCCGTTTCTGTGGCTGGCCTTGCCGGTGGAAGCCTGGCGATCCGCCTTTCATGCCGAGGCCGGCCGGTGGCTGGATGATCTTTCTGCAGTCGAACCGGCGATGCGGCTGACCCTTGTCAAAGACCAGATGCGGGGCGCGGCGGATCGGGTTGTTGCATGTGATCCGGCCCTGTCCGCTATACTGAGCCGTATCAGCATACCCTTCACTCCAGTGCCGGCGCCGCTGGATATCAGGACATTGGCCAGCGGCTATATCGCACGATTCAGTGAGCATCCCGACCCGGCTGAACTGCGTCTGACGGCCTTGCCAAAAGCATTGGCGGAGGCGGGGCTCGGCATACCGAAAAATCTTGAGCGTTTCAGCCTGGAAGACTGGGGCGGGCTCTGTGCCCCCGGTGTCCTGGCCGCCAGTGCTCTGGGGAAATTGCGCATAACCCCAGCTCAGGCGCTTTTGCTGCGGCGCGTTCTACGCGATGCGCCGGACTATGTTTCGCAGGCCTATGCGGCCTTTTTCAATCTTTACAGGTAATTCAGATGACGCCTTTTTCGACACTTGAAGACATCAATCAACGTGGGGCTGAAGCGATTATCGCGCAATCAGGCCTTAGCCACGCCGGTCTGAAGGCCGAGTTGCGCGCCTTGTTCTCAGGGGCTCGCGGCGCCCATGGCCGCCTGATGTCGGAGCCGGTCCTGGAGGCGGCGCATCCCTACATACCGGCGAAAAATACACTGGCCGAAGTGCCGGCGGATGTGCTCCACCCGCGTTTCGTAGAGATCGTATCGGGTCTTGATGAAAAGGATGAATATCGCTTTCCGGGGCAACGCCGACCCTTCCGGCATCAATATGAAGCCTGGCGCACATTAAGCGATCACAAAAAGCCGCAGTCCGTACTGGTGACGTCCGGCACCGGCTCGGGCAAGACCGAGTGCTTCCTGTTTCCCATTCTCAGCGACCTGACGCGACAGGCGCAGGCGCAGAATGCGCCTTTGGAGGGGGTGCAGGCGCTGATGCTGTATCCACTCAATGCCCTGATCGAGAGTCAGAGGCTGCGTCTGTCCGCATGGACCCGACCCCTGAATGGCAAGGTGCGGTATGCCCTGTACAATGGCGATATGGACAATGACCTGAAGGCCGATGTGCGTCGGTCAAACCTGCAGGCGGAGCCTGAGCGGGTTCCCGACCGCAAAATCCTGCGCGAAACCCCACCGCCGGTACTGGTGACCAACATCACTATGCTGGAATATATGCTGGCCCGCATCGAAGATCAGCCGATCATCGAAAAATCCAGGGGCAAGCTGAAATGGATTGTGCTCGATGAGGCGCACTCGTTCGTCGGGGCGGCGGCGGCTGAAATCGCGCTCCTGTTGCGTCGGGTGCTGCTGGCGTTTGACGTCAGGCCGGAGGAGGTGCATTTCGTGGCGACCTCGGCCACCATCGGGGAAGGCGCGGATACGCTTCAGCGGCTGAAGGCGTTTCTGGCGGAGATCGGCGGCATAGGTGACGATCAGGTTCATGTCATCGAGGGTGGCCGTCAACTGCCTGGTCGTCCGTTGGGGGCCGGAGGACTGACCGACCTGGCATCCCGGACGCCGCAGGCACTTTATGACGGCTTGGGGAGTGACCCCGATATCTGGTCTTTGGTCGAAGGGTTGCTCAAGGCTGCGCGGCCTTTGTCGGCATTTGAGCCCCTGGCCCGGCGTTATGGCACTGAGACGGAGGATTTTATTGCGCAGCTTTCACGCGCCGCGCGCAGCCATCCCGTAACGGGTGAAAGCGAGCGATTATTGCCGCTGCGCATCCATGCCTTTGAACGCTCGGTGCCGGGGATATGGGCCTGTCTGAACCCGGATTGCGGGCCGTCCATTCCTGATTGGCCGTTTGGTCGCCTGTTCAGCGAACGCGCTGATCAATGCCCCGACTGTCGGTCGCCAGCTCTGGAGATATTGAGCTGTATCGATTGCGGTACGCCCATGCTGACGGCGGTGGAAGGTCGCCAGGGGCGGCTTGTGTCGCCCGGCCGCCCGGCGAGCCGTGACGAGTTCGCGGCGGAGGCGGCCCGTGATGTTGATGAGGCGGACGATGATGAAGCGTCCCCGGATGAGGCACCTGAGAATGAACCGGTCACCTTGCGTCAGTACTATCTTATGTCCGCCAAGCCCAGCGCGGCAGCACGTATGGAGCACATTGATCTGGCAACCGGATGTATTGTCGGTCAGGCGGGTGAGGGTATCCGGACTTTCAGGGTGGAACTGCGTAACGACGGTGATGTCCATTGTCCATGCTGCGGGGCGAATCCCCGCAACGGCGCCGTTATCCGGCCTCTGCGTTTCGGCGCGCCCTTCATGATCGGCAATGCCGCGCCGCTGCTGCTCGACGGTGTGACCCCGAAAGTGACGGACAACTCGGCGCCATACGGCGGGCGCGGCTTGTTGTCCTTTACCGACAGCCGCCAGGGCACCGCACGCATGTCGGCCCGGATACAGGCCGAAGCCGAGCGAAACTTTGTGCGTTCCTTCATCTATCACAGTGTCCAGCATTCCCTCACGGCAACCCAGTCGAGTAAACCGGAGGCTGAAAACATACGCAGCCAGTTGGCGGCTTTGGCAACGGTGCCTGCGCCACCTCCACCGGTGCTGGCGATGATCGAAGACTTGCAGCGCAAGCTGGCTGGTCTGACGCAAGCGAACACTCAGGGGATAGCCTGGAACGATTTGATAGACAGGCTGTCGGAGCGCATTGAGACGCACCAATGGATCGCAGAAGTATGGGGCGGGCGTGAGGCGGATTATAACCAGCCGCGTCGTTTGGCCGAATTTCTCATCTTGCGAGAACTGGCCCGCCGGCCCCGTCACGCCAACTCCGTGGAAACCCTGGGGCTGGCGCGCCTGCGTTTCCCGATCATCGATGAGTGCGGCCATGTGCCGGATGTCTTCCTAAGACATGGAAAGTCGCTACAGGATTGGAAAGATTATCTCTCCGCGATTGTGACTCATTTCGTGCGAAACAACCGCTGTGTCGATTTCGCAGATGTGCATCGTAACTGGCTTTTGCCGCGGCAGGGGCAACCGCCAAGGCCCGGATATCTGAAAGGGCTTTTGCCGCCGGGACAGAGTTTTGACGGCACCTCGCGCATAAATTGGCCGGTCGCTCACGGCCAGAAAGGCAACCGATCTGGTCCCGTGGCGATGCTGGTGCGCGGACTGGGGCTTGATCTGACCAATACGGGCGACCGTGATGATCTGGATGATTGTCTGCGTGCGGCGTGGGATCGCATCTCCATGCTGCTTAGCAGCAATCCGGATCGCCGGGGACTCGATTTCACAAAGGCTTTTGTTGCGCCGGTCACAAAAGCCTATATCTGCCCGGAAACCCGACGCCTGCTCGATGTCGCGCCATTCGGCCTGACGCCCTATGGCCAGGGGCATGTGAAAGTGGAAAAGCTCAAGGTGCAGGCCGTTGATATGCCTTCACACCCTATGCCGAAACTGGGACAGTTCAACGAAATCGAGGCTTCGGACGCCATCCGCGACTGGTTGTCTGCCAATGCCGTTATGCAGAAACTGCGTGAGGGCGGACAGTGGAACAATATTTCCGACCGTGTGGCGTACTTTGCGCAATATGCCCGCTCGGCCGAGCATTCGGCGCAACAGCCGTCAAAGGTTTTGCGCCGTTACGAAGAAGACTTCAAGGATGGCCAGATCAATATACTCAACTGTTCGACGACCATGGAAATGGGGGTCGACATCGGGTCGGTATCCACCGTGATGATGACCAATGTCCCGCCTTCGATCGCCAACTACCGTCAGCGCGTTGGCCGCGCCGGTCGTCGCGGGCAGGCCATGTCTCTGGCTTTCACCTATTGCAAGGATCGACCGCTCGATCGTGAAGCGTTTTCAGCGCCCCTGAAGTATCTGGATCGCGGTATGGCCCCGCCGAAAGTGGCCTTGTCCAGCCGCCCAATCGTGCAAAGACATGTCAACGCTTACCTGCTGCGCGCATTCCTGATTGAACGGGCAGGGGATGCGTTGCGCATGAAGATCGGGGCCTTCATGGGCTGCACGCCGCAGATCGATGAGGCGCGGGTGAAGCGGGAGGAGCGTCCCGTAGGCCGCTTCAGCGAGTGGCTGGGGCTGCCGGATACGCGCAACCTTCATAGGGAGGCGCTCCAGGGGCTGGTGGCGCGGTCCGTACTCGAAGGCGAGACCGGGCTTCTGGACGATGCGAAAGCCGCTATCGATGAGGTAGAGACGCGCTTTGTTTTTGAGTGGCAAGGATTTCAGGATCTGGCCAGGGAAGAAGGCGGGGCGGCCAGACAGTCACGCATGGGCGTGGAGTTGAACCGGCTTTGCGACGACTTCCTGCTGAGCGCGCTGGCGGATCGCGGCTTTCTTCCCGGACATGGTTTTCCGAATCACGTCGTGACCTTCATCCCGAAAAGGCCGCCGCATTCGCCGGAGACAGCCGATGGCAGACGGTCGTTTCGCGCCGCGGGCCCGCAACGCTCACTCGACCTGGCCATTCGTGATTACGCACCGGGTTCCGAAGTCGTTTTGGATGGATTGGTACATCGCAGCGCCGGCGTTACGCTCAACTGGAAGCGTCCGGCATCCGAGGAAAAGGTGAGCGAGGTGCAATCGCTCAGCATCCACTGGCACTGCAATGATTGTGGCGCCAGTGATTCAACCAAACGCTTTCCAGAGGGCTGCACGGCCTGTGGTTCGGCAAATTTCGATCAGACGGAGTATTTGCAACCAGCCGGATTTACGGTCGATCCACGCGAAAACTACCATGCCGACACGGATACGATCAGTTATGTTCCGGCGCAGCCTCCGGAAGTGTCCACGCGTGATGCGCCGTGGCGGGCCCTGCCGTGGCCGGATACCGGGCGGATGCGTCAGTCGCGCATCGGTCGCGTCTTCTATGCCAACCATGGTCCGGAAGGGAATAAATACGCCCTTTGCCTGCATTGCGGACGGGCGGAAACCGAGCCGCTGCAAGGCAGCGATCATCAGCCCTTGCTGGAGCACAGGCCGCTGCGCTGGGGACGCACCGAAAGCCACGATCGCTGCCAGGGCAATGATAATGCCTGGAAGATAAAACGTCACATTGCGCTGGGACATGAGATCACCACGGATGTCCTCGAGTTGCAGCTTGCCAGGACAATGAGCGAAGGCGCGGCCAATGCACTGGCTATCGCCTTGCGTGAAAGCCTGGCGCGACAATTAGGTATCGAGGCCGACGAGATGGGGTTTGCCACGCGCATGATGCCTGGGCCCTATGCCGCTGTTTCTCCCTCGCTGCTGTTGTTCGATAAGGCGGCGGGTGGCGCCGGCTTTGCCGTATCAATCGAGGACTATCTCGAATCCGTTCTGAAGGGGTGCGAAGATATCCTCGACTGCCGGACGCCTGGGTGTGTAAAGGCGTGTGCCGCCTGTGTGCTGACCTCGGATGCACCGGATCGTGAAGATGCGCTTGATCGCGTCGAAGCTCTGGATTACCTTCGGGCTTATCTGCTGCGTAAGGCGGAATTGGCACCGGAAGACCGTCTGGTGCCGAATGCCCGGTTGTCGATATCCGTTCTTAATGAAATCCACCACGCATTAAGGGCAGAGACGCAGACGCGGCGTCTTTATGTTTACCTGCCACCTGACGCGGATCTGGCCGGACTGAATGCGTGGGTGGCGGCATCCGATCTGGCAATCTGGAGTCGCAGGGGCTATCCCGTCACCCTGGTCGCGCCGCCCGATTGGTTGAAGTCCCTTGATGTCGCCAGTCGCATGACACTGAGGGATTTCGTACTCAGATCGAACATCTCACTGGCGAGAGGCCCTTCGCCACTGGAGGGCATCGCGGTACTGGCTGTGGTGGAGGGGCCTTCCAGCCGCCAGGTCTGGGCCTGCCGCGAGGCCCAGGCGGTCGAAATCAGCGCCTATTGGGGGCAGGCGACCAATGCGCCCGTCATTTGCGGCACCCTGGCCGTACAGGCAGAGGTCATACCTGTTGTACTCGATACACTGCTGCCCAAGCCAGGTGCCCGGTTCAAAACGATAACCACTGAACTGGATCAGATGATCGACCGTTGGGGAAAGGTCATGGCGCGACATATGCTGGATCAGTTTAAAGCCTGCGGAGTGAACGTGGTGGGCAATATCACACAACTAACCTACTACGATCCCTACGTCCGCAGTCCCATGGTCGGGCGGCTGTTCCTGGATACGGTTGCGGCCTTGCAGGATATCAATGGGGCAAAGATCCCGGTGATACTTAAGACCGACGTACCCGTGAGTGACCGCGGCTCCCCCTGGCTGATTACCCATGCATGGAGCAACGGCGAGGCTGCCGCGGAAGGGCTCATGGCTTATGCCCGGCGACTGGGTATCGATCTGACGGTTGAACTGCAAAAAGTCCCGCATGGCCGTTACATGCTTTTCCGAACCGCGCAGGGGCGCGAGATGCAGATCGTCATGGATCAGGGATTTGGCGCGTGGTCCTTGCCGCGCGGCAGCGATCAGCGCTTCCGTTTTACGGCAGATCCAGACACGCAGGCGGTGGAGCTAAGCGCTGTCAATGGACTTGTGCAGAGGCAGAGCCACAGCCTTTCCTACATCGTGGCTGTGGCGGAATAGTGAACCGTGGCGTCTGTCCGTTGTCGCACCTTCCAGGCCATGACAGCCACAACTGGACGCGTAAATCCCTGCCGCGCGCCTGATTGAACAGAGGTGTCATGCCTCGCTTTTCTGCTCGGTGAAGGACATCAATACGGTACTTCACTGAGCGGCAAGCTGGCTTTCGCATATCTGGTGGAAAATCATCGCGTCCCGTAAAGCCACAACACATTGAAATATTGCATGATATTTAAATTCGGATATTGCGCATTTTATGTTATCAGTTTGCCAAATTTGACCATCACTTAAATTGTGCTATTAAATCAATTGGATAATCCAGATAAATTTTCTGTCGCCCCCATGATGGACTGGACAGCATCCTGAATAAATTCAAATATTTATCATGTTTCGGGTGCAATTTGAGTGCAGTGAAGAAAAGTAAGTCGCTGATATCAGAGCGTATTTAAGCGTGCACACGACGCCACCGCTGCGAATAATTTAATATTGAAATGCCGACTTGTGCGATGGGTTGTGTGGCAATGCCAATTCGTCCAATTGTTTGTTGGCTTGAGCTGGCATTGCCGGAACCGTTCCTGCGCATTTCGACGCTTGGGACACGCTCATAACTGCCGTTAACTTTTGAACCCGAAGCTCTTGCGCAGGCTGCTGTCAACGGCACCCGCCGGCATGAACCTGCGCAGCCGGCTTAAGAGCTTAGCCTTGCCGTCGGCGGGTTGGCGCATTTGATACGGACCATTGATCACCGTCAGGATTTTCTCAGCGACTGAAACAGGCGCCGGTGCGGCCTTGATCTGCGCGATCACAGCCTTCATTGTTGCACTGGTCTGGCTTGCATAGTCACCAAACCCCTCACTTACCTGAGCAGAATTCGTGTCCAGATTGGTGTTGGTAAAGGAAGGTTCGACCAGAACGACCCTCACATTGAACTCACGCACCTCATGATCCAGAGATTCCGACATGCCTTCCAAGGCGTGCTTGCTACTGGCATAAAGCCCCATAAAAGGTGCCGGCAGGAAGCCCAAAACGGAACTGAGATTGATGATCAACCCTTGTCTGGCGTGACGCATGGACGGGAGGACGGCACGCATCATCCGCAACGGGCCAAAAACATTCGTATCGAATAGTGCCTGAGCTTCCTTGATCGATGTCTGTTCAACAGGTCCAACCAGAGACACCCCGGCATTGTTGATCAGAACGTCTATCCTGCCCGCCTCGGCTAAGACCCAATCGATAAAATCTGCCACCGATGCGTCATCGGTGACGTCGAGCACACCAAACTCAAGGTTTGGAACCAAGGGGGCGAGCGGCGCACGGCGCGCGCCCGCAAATACCCGAAACCCTTTTTGGGCCAGGAGACGCGCCGTCGCTTCACCGATTCCTGACGATGCGCCTGTAATGACGATAACCTTGTCCTTGGACATGTAGATACTCCTCAATTTAACAATTTTTTGGTGTCAGAGACCCTGTGCCCGGTAAAGCGCCGCCGCTTTCATTGAACGGTCCGCCTCGGCATCGATAAGGGCGCGGCGGGCAGTCTCAAGCTGGATGGCGGAGGCTTGCCACGCGGTTCTGGGTGTCAGGCCTGCCCTGTACTGACGATCCGCCTCATCGTGGCGGCGCGCCGCGGCCTCCAGATCCGCCGCCGCCAGAGCGGTACGATGTTCGGCCTGTTCGGCGGCGACCCATTTGGTTCGCACATCCGCAAGCGAGGCGATGGCTGTCAGGCGATAGCCCTCATAGGCCTGAACCTCTCTGGCCGATGCGGCGTTAATCTGGCCCTTGATGCGACCAAAATTGAGCAGGGGCCAGTAAACGGTGGCGGCTGTGTTCCACACATCAACCGAAGGGCCAACGCTGGTATCCTGACTTCCGAAGAAGGCCCCAATCGACAGATTGGGAAACAGGGCGGCCTGGGCTGAGCGGGTCGATGCGCGGGCCGCTGTAAGGTTGGATTCGGCCATGCGCATATCCGGGCGGTCGCGCAAGATGGCCAGTGGCGTGTTGACCGCCTCGGCATGACGCAATGTCGGCACTTTCCCTATACTCGACAAGGATGCCCGCAGGCTCATGTCATCATCGCCCGTCAGGACGCTGAGCACATTGATATATTGCTCGCAGGCGTCGGTGAACCGACTGATGCCGGTGTCCGCTGCCCGCGTCTCATTATCCGCCGCGTGCCATTGACCCTCGGTAATCAGCCCTTTCTGCCACTGGTCGCGCACGCTGGCGGAAATCTCATGTGCCGCCGCCGAGGTCACCTGAAGGCTGGCGAGATTTTGCTGGCACTGACGCAAGCCGATATAGGTGGCAATGACTTCAAGACGAACGGCGCCTTTGACGTCTTCCAGTGAGGCCTCTACGCTGGCGGCATTGGCTTTGGCGGCCTTGGATCGGGCTTTAAGGCCGCCGAAGAGATCAAGGTCATAACTGGCATTAAGTTCGCCCTGGGCAATATCAATCGTCCGATTGCCATAGGTCAGGCCAACATCCCCGCGCTGAACCACACCGGCGGCGGCGATGTCCGGAAACAGCAGTGATCTCACTGTGGTATGGGTGGCGCGTGCCTCCTGAAGGCGAGCGGTAGCCATCCTGATGTCATGGCTTTGCTGATCAGCCGTTGCCAGCAAATTCAGGAGGACATCATCACTGCCTTGGGTCCACCACACTTTGTTTACATAGGTGGGGTTTACGTAGGCGGGGTTCCCATAGGCGGGCGCCCGAGTTACCGGCCATGTGGCCGGTAACGGAGCCGAAGGCAGATGAGCGGTGGGTGTCGAGCAGGCGCTCAGCAGGCCCAACACGGGCACAAGCATAAGGTAATTACGCATTTTTCAGATCACCTTGCGGCTTGCGGACATTAAACCAGAACGAATAGAGGGCGGGCAGGAAGACCAGTGTGAGGATGGTGCCCACACCGACGCCGCCGATCAGGACGAAGGCCAGAGCCCCCCAGAACACGGACTGAGTCAGGGGAATGAAGGCCAGCATCGCCGCCGCTGCCGTCAGTATGACCGGCCTAGCCCGTCTGACC
The DNA here is from genome assembly GCA_024707255.1 of Asticcacaulis sp. Lineage (NCBI taxonomy): Bacteria > Pseudomonadati > Pseudomonadota > Alphaproteobacteria > Caulobacterales > Caulobacteraceae > Asticcacaulis > Asticcacaulis sp. The sequence continues at coordinate 2,048,427 of JANQAC010000001.1, forward strand.
GTGGCCTCGACAATCGCGTCATAGTCGGTCGCACCGTCCCTTATGTTGTCGCTTATCTGCTGCACAAGGATGAGCGTGTTGCGCATCAGTATGCCCGACAGACCGACCAGCGCGAGGATGGCATTGAAGCCAAAGGGCTGGTTGAACAGCAACATGGCCGGGACCGCGCCGACGAGGCCAAGGGGAGCCGTCGCAAAGACCATCCACATGGTGGAGAAGGTACGCACCTGTATCATCAGCACAACCAGCGTCAGAAGGATCATGACGGGTACAACCGCGACAAGGGCGACATTGGCCTTGGCGCTTTCTTCGACGGCACCGCCGGTCTCAATACGGTAGCCTGCGGGCAGGGCGGCCTTGATGGCTTCCAGCCTTGGCAGCAGTTCGGCCGTGACATCAGGCGGCTGAAGGCCATCGCGGACATCACCTTGCACACTGACGTAGAGGTCACGGTCATAGCGCTTGATCTGCTGGCTTTCCGTATCAGGCACCTGATGCACGACAGCGCTCAGGGGAATCGCCTGCCCCAGTGTATTGGTGACGGTCATCCCGGCAATATCAGAGGGTGAGCGTCGTTCCACGGCAGGCGTTTTCAGGATAACATCCACTGTGCGGGTGCCGTCGCGCATTTGCGTGGCGGGCGCACCGGACACCAGACCCTGTAACTGGGCATCGACAGCCTGACGGGTCAGATTGAGTTGCGCCAGACGGGCATCATCGATGACATAGCGCATGATCGGTGTTTTTTCACCCCAGTCGAGATGCGGATCGAGGACATTGGGGTCCTGCTGAAGGACGTTCCGAACGTCTTCGGCCACCTTCATGATACCCGCCTGATCAGGGCCGATAACGCGGAACAGCACAGGATAGGGCACGGGCGGGCCGAACAGGAACTGGGTCACCCGCACGCGCGCCTGAGGGTAGCGCCCCTCTTTGGCCCAGTTCTGGATACGGCCCTTAAGTTCGTTACGCGCTTTGACATCCTTTGTCTGAATGACGACCTGTGCGTAGGCCGGGTTAGGCAGTTCGGGATTAAGGGAGAAGAAGAAGCGCGGCGCCCCCTGTCCGAGATAAGCGGAAACATCGGTCACTTCGGGTTGTTTCATGACATCGGCTTCGATATGCGCCGTCACGGCCTTGGTGGCCTCAAAGGCCGAGCCGACCGGCATTTTGACCTCAACGGTCAGCTCAGTGCGGTCGGAATTGGGGAAGAACTGCTTCTTCACCACAATCATGCCGGCACCTGAGAGCAGGAAAAGGCCGACCGTGATGGCTATCGTCAGCACGCGATGATCAACGGTTCGTCTGACCAGCTTGCGGAACGCCGCATAGTTTTTACTTTCGTACATCGAATGATGGCCGGGCCTGGGCTTGATATCCGGCAGCATCACAACCCCCAGATAAGGGGTGAAGGTGACGGCGACGACCCATGAGGCAATCAGGGCAAAGCCCACGACCCAAAAGATATTGCCCGCATATTCACCAGCCGATGACTGGGCAAAGCCGACCGGAATGAAGCCGAGTATGGTGACCAGCGTCCCCGACAGCATAGGGGCGGCGGTCGTGGTCCAGGCGTAGGTTGCCGCCTTGACGCGGTCGTAGCCTTCTTCGAGCTTTACGACCATCATCTCGATGGCAATGATGGCGTCATCGACCAGCAGGCCCAGAGAGATAATCAGCGCGCCGAGCGTGATCCGGTCGAAATCCCTGCCCGTGAGCAGCATGATGACGAACACTATAGCAAGCGTCAGCGGCACCGCCGCGGCCACCACAAGGCCGACCCGGAAGCCGAGTGCCACCAACGACACCAGCATCACGACCCCCAGAGCCACCATGAACTTCATCATGAACTCATCGACCGAGTGGTGGATCACCTTCGCCTGATCCGATATTTTGGTGAAGCTCAGGCCCAAAGGAAGCTGGGCGCGCATGCCCGCTTCTTCCTTTTCGAGCGCCTTGCCCAGGGTCAGGCCATTGTAGCGCGGGGCCATAACCAGCCCGAGGACGACCGCCGGCTGACCGGCATGATTGATTTCATAGGTCGCCGGATCTTGATAGCCTCTGCGGACTTCAGCGAAATCTCCCAGACGCAGCAATTGCCCGCGCACGCTGAGGGTGACGTTTCTTACGTCCTCAAGCGATGTCAGGCCGGAGTCGAGCCGTATCTGTATCCTTGGTCCCGTTATCCCCACCGAACCGGCGGGCGTGACATCATTGCGGCCACGTAGCGCCGACATGATGTCCTGCGCATTGACGCCAAGGGTGGCCAGTTTGGCCTGAGGTATTTCTACAAATATGGCCTGGGGGCGTTCCCCCAAAATCCTGACCTTTTGCACGCCCGGAACCTGAAGCAGATGCTGGCGCAGGGTTTCCGCCTGTTTCACCAGCTCGCGGTTCGTCAGGCCTTTTGCCTGCACGGCATACAGAGAAAAATAGACATCGCTGAACTCGTCGTCAAAGAAGGGGCCGTATACGCCTCCGGGCAGGTTTCGCGCTTCGTCGGATAGTTTTTTGCGCACCTGATAGAATTGTTCAGGTACGGCGGACGGCGGCGTCGAATCCTTAAGGATGACCTTGGCCTGCAAGACACCGGGTTGCGCAGTCGTCTCGACCCGGTCGTAATATTGCAGTTCCTGGAGGCGTTTCTCCAGAATATCGCCGACATTTTCGTCCATCTCTTTGGCTGTGGCACCGGGCCATACGGCGGTCACCGTCATGACCTTAACTGTAAAGCGCGGGTCTTCGGCCCGCCCCAGTTTTATGAACGCGAACGTACCCGCCGCCAGCACCGCAAGAATAAGAAACAGCGTGACGGCGCGTTCACGCACCGCAAGTGCGGAAAGGTTGGGAAAGTTCACAGCTTGCCTCCCGGAATGGCCTGCACGGCCTGACCTTCGTTGAGTAACTGCGCCCCGGCGGCAACCACGACATCCCCCTGATTGAGACCAGAGGCAATAGAGGCGGTTTCCTCATTTAACCGCGCCACGGTCACGGGGCGTGCGTGGACCTTACCCTTGGCGTCAATGACCCAGACCTTTGTGCCCTGACCTTTGTCCACCAGCGCCGACAACGGTACATCAAGGGCAGGAGCGGCCGCCTTTACGCCTGTTGGGGTGACGCGAACCGTTGACCCCAGTGGGGCCTCCGTAAAGGAGGCATCAAGGACATATCGGGCTTCAAACAGGCGTGTAGAGGGATCGGCCGCCATGGATACCTGACGCAGGCGGCCGGTATAGTTCGCGCCAGATGCGCCGAAAACCGTGATTTGTGCCGTTTCGCCTATGGCATGACCGGCTTCGGGTAACCCGACCACCGCTTCGGGCGCACCGGCCTGTGCAATTTTTATTACTGGTTGTCCGGCGGCGGTGACTTGTCCGGCTTCTCCGGGAATTTCGACGATCACACCGGCGACATCGGCGCGCAATTCCGTGTAGGCCCGTTGATTTTTGACCGTGGCCAACTGCGCTTCTGCCGCCTTCAGATTGGCATCCGCCGAATCCTTTGCGGCGCGCGCCTGCTCGATCATATCGACGGAGGCCGAGCCACTGGCGGCCAGACTGTTCAGGCGTTCATAGTTGGCATTGGCCCTGACGGCGACGCTTCGGGCGGCGGCGACGGAGGCTGAGGCTGCCGATACGCCATCGCTGTAATCGGTCGGATCAAGCCGCATAAGGAGCTGTCCGGGTGATACCCGCTCACCCAGATTGACCTTGCGCTCAATGATCTTGCCGCCTACTCGGAACGCCAGATTTTGCTCAACGCGGGCCCTGATCGTAGCGGCATAGGCGGTGCCAGCGTCATGTGAAGCGCCAACGCTGTAGGTCAGAACACGGGCTGCCGTATTCGTTTCAGGTGGCGGCGTCGCGTTGCAAGCCCCAAGTGCGGCCATTGCTGTCACCATTGAAGCGACCGCCGGGCCTTTGTTTATGATTGATTGAAAGGACATATTGACTTTGATCCAGAGGGTGGCGTATTTGATACTCATGAGTATCGTAAAGCGCCAAAATATGGATACTGTCAAGTATCATTATTATCATGACTGAAAAAAGCCCCGTGCGTCGTGGCCGACCGGTCGATCCTGATTTGTCCGCTAAAATTGTCGAAGCCGCCTGCACCCTGTTTAGTGAGCTGGGTTTTCAGGCAACGACCATGGATAAGGTGGCGCGCGAAGCGAAAATATCAAAGCTTAGCATTTACAAACACTTCGAGAACAAGGATGCCTTATTTAGCGCCATTATCGCGGGACGGTGCCAGGACTTTGCACCTAAATCCCTGTTCGACGGCGTTGAAGGCACGGCCGAGGATCAGCTTTTAGCGGTTGGCACCAGCCTGTTGCGCCTGCTGCTCAGCGCGGACGTAAGAAGCGTCGAAACGATGATAGTGTCCGACCATACCAATCGGGCGCAACTGAGCCGGCTCTATTTTGAAGCCGGACCCCAGAGGTTCATCAATCAGATAGAGGCACTTCTGCGTCATCTGCATGACAGGCAGGCCTTATCTGTTCCTGATCCGAAACAGTCGGCCCGCCTCTTTGCCGCGCTGTTCCAGGGCTCGGACCTGCTTGCGGCGGCTAATTTCGACATGGAAATATCGGAGCGCGAAGACGAGATAGCTTCATATTGTCAGTCCGCGGTTGCCATTTTTCTTGCCGCTCATCGGAGGTAACAAAGCCGTCGTTGTTGATTTCCACTGAGAATTGACCCATGTGAAACTTCCCCCGTTGTCAGACAGCGAGGGCCCTCGGAGCGATAGACATGGCACTATTGAGCGTGATCAGGCGCTGGTATTGATGCGTGCGCACGCCGGGCCCACCAGTTCCCAAATTGCTTGTACGATTTCCTGGAATGGCGGACCATCAAACTCAATTGAGCGAGCGTAGGCCTCCCATTGACGAAGTTTATCGTGAGATGTGTACATCGCGTCTGAAAGGCCAGGAGGCGTCTCAGTTGGTACGGCTGTGCCGCGACGGCTGAACGTAGCTTCAATTGCTGCGTCCAGTGCATCCTGATTGACGCTCAGGCTCTGAGGAATGGCCCAGATATCATAATAGTCCTTCATTCGGCCGTTAATGAGGCCGAGGTTGACCATGGCCTGGAATTTTTCGGCGATCACCGTCGTGGGAGGATATGCTCTGATGCTGGATGCTTCCCTATCCAGCAGGTTGGGGAAGTCGATATCCATGGGCGCCGGCGCAACCGCATCTCCAAAACCAATGTCGATAGTGATCGAAATGCGAGTCTTCTCAAGAAGTGCTACGGTCTTAAGGCGCGTGCCACCATATTCAACTTCCTCGCGGATCGCCTCGGCGATTAATCTCGCTGGGTCAAATGTCAGGCCGTCGTCAACTTCAATCGAGAATATCTCAGCGAATGTTTCCTTCAAGCGATCAGGATTATCGTCGCCTTGACCAAGCAGATCGACGTCTCTGGTGACGCGCATAGCGTCATCGACCCAAAGGGTTACAAGCAGGCCGCCCTTCAGGATAAATCGGTCCCGATATTTTGAGATCGAAAGCCGATAAAGAAATCGCTCCAGGCCGTATCTGACCAGCATCACGTCGAATGGTTGCCCCTGGGCTTTTGCGAGCCTCAGGAGCTTGTCTTTTACTGAGGCAGCCTTGTTTGTTTTGATCTTATCCATTGGATGTAAGGGCTTCGAGATAAGGCGCTATCGTCTTGCTCGTGCCGCCATGCCTGGCAGCCTCGTAAATCTCTGACGGGGTTGCCTTACGTTGGCTCAGCGCGGATTTCAGGCTTTCTATAGCAATAGATCTATCAACCAGACGGGGATTGCGAAATGCGTCAGCCAGTGTTCTGGCTACGGAGTAGATCGGAACGTCAACACCTGAAATAAGGTGGTATTCCACGCCTTCCCTAAATGAAGCGGCTTTGAAGCGGATCAGACGTATTGGGGGATAACTTACGCTCGGTGCCCATGTGTCCTTGGCAATGGCGACCCATATTCTGCGGGGCATCTGGTCTGTTAGGCCATGAAAGGCCAGTGCAGACGTCATGCAGATAATGCCATTGGGTATTTGCTTGGCAATTTCGGCGAGCGACTGATCAGTATCTGCCTCGCCATCAAGGCTTTGGTACAGGCCGCGCGAGACCCGGCTTATAAGACCACTGGCTTCCGCGCGTGAGATAGTTGCAGCCGTGATACCCTGGGCCCTTAGCTCGTGAGCGCGCACAAGCGGATGGGCCTTGACGATAGCATTCAGGCGTTGCTGCTGCGTAAGGGTAAGGGGCTCCATGATACAAAACCTACTACTAAGCCTCATTTAGGTGGAGGTTTTGTATCATGAGGTAAGTTAAGCGTCCACTAAAACTAAGGTGATCTGCCAGCATGGGCTTAGTCGTAAGCTCTGGTGGTTCATGCTCTGCCGCGAAAATGGCCATCAGGCCTATTTGAGAGGCCTTTTCCTGGGGCGGTTACCGCCTGCGGGCGCATCCATCCAGTGCGATATTGGAAAGGCTGTACCCATTATTTAGCGGCTAAGGCGAACCCAGGATTAAATCCACTGAACTTTGAGGGATGAGGTACGATAGATCTGTGATCGACACTAAGAAGATTCAGGTCAATGAGCTGACAAACGGGCCCGCCGTGTAGGAGGCGAAGAATTTCCGAGATGGCTAACGTTGCAGCAACCGCGCCGACAAAAGGTGCGCCGACCGCCTTTCCAGCTAGTAATGTCATACCACAGCGGTCAATGCTTCCGTCCGATAGAAGCCTTTTGTAGGCTGGTCGGTCTTCTACTGACTCTTGTGCTGTCGTCGATTTCCACATTTCAGCACTTGGTCGCGCACCCGGCAGGCAATGCAAACGCATTGTGCGGAAATCGCGATAGCCCCGGCCCAAGCCCGCCTCGACGATAAAATCAAAACCCACTTGGTCAAGCGGGCGACGGCCTTCTGCATTATCGAGACCGCATAGAGCAATTGCCGGCTCCTGATCTTGACGTACAAAATTTCCATCAAATAAGCGCTCGTGGATTGCCTCTCATTTATCAAGCTACGATCTGGTTCGGCAACTATCGCGTTACGGCGTCATCACGCATTTGATGCAGCCATCCTTCTTGTCGCGGAAGGTTTTGTAGAGGTCCGGCGCGTCGTCCAGCGAGCCGCGATGTGTAATGACGAAGCTTGGATCGATTTCGCCCTTTTCGATCTTCTCCAGCAAAATCGGAAGATAACGATGCACGTGGGTCTGGCCGGATTTCAGTGTGAGCCCCTTGTTGACGAAGGCGCCGAAGGGTAACGCTTCAAACTGGTCGTGGGCGTTGAAGACCATGACGGGCACGTCAAACTGGCGGGCCGGTCGGCTGGCAGACGGATGCAGCCCTACAACAAAGAAGGCCTCGCCGGCAAAGCTAAGCGAGAAATTCTTGTCGGCTACGTCCGGACTGACGCGGGGATCGTAGCTGTGACCAGCCTTCGCGTCCAGGGTTTCAAGGGCTTGAATACGGCGCCACATGGCGGCTTCAAATTGATCCTCGGTTAGGCGCTCAATCGCCAACACGCGGCAGATATCGATCGTGTCTGTTGAGGACTGTGCGGCGGTGGCAGCGGCCATGGGCGTGGCGCGCATTTATCCTTCATGGCTCGGCGCCAATCTCGCGACGAAAAATATTGCCAACCTCAGTGCGCTTCCGCCGTCGACCCGAATTTTGTTTCCGTCCGGCGCGACCCTGTTCATCACCGAAGAAAACGTGCCGTGCAAATACCCCGGCAAGGTCATTGCACAGGAATTTGGTCATCCGGAACTTGCCGGTGGGTTCGTCAAGGCGGCAATGCATCGGCGTGGCGTTCTGGCGCTTGTCGAGCGGGAAGGCCTGATCAACACGGACGATCGGCTGAAACTGATAATGCCCAGACCTCGTGCCGCCCTTTAGGTAGGGAGAGGCGGTGGTCACGGCAGGCGCATTATGCCGAGATATAAATGCCTTCATTACAATTTCGGGCCCTGAAGCGCGCTGCATTTGAATCCGAGCCGCACTAATGTCGCCGGGAAAAGGGGAGCCCATATGCCATTAGCTGTTAAACACATCTCACACGACGAGCCAGACGCGCATGACGAGGCGGCTTTGACGACGGAGGAGCGCCTTACCCAGTTTGTGCGCAATGAAATCGATCGCGCTCTCCGCGACGTTGATCGCCGGAAACGCCTGGCCGAAGCCGAGCTTGAGCAGCGTGCGCGTCGTGCTTCCAAGCGAATTGTCACGTCGGGCCACCGTCTTGAGCGGTCACTGCGCCATAAAACGGCGCCAGGCTTACCCGTAGCCATGGGGCTCGCCATCATCGGCGCCGCTTGGTTCCTCACACGTGATTCCAGGAGTTGATTATGGACGACCGTCAGACTGTAGAGCATTCTCCCGAGGCCGCCGCCTTCCAAGGGGGCGACCGCGTGCCGTCTATTACGCCGCAAGGGCAGGCCATGAACCAGTCCATCAGCGAACCTGACCAGGTGAAGGCCGTGCCCAAGGCGCCCGGTAGTACGGGGCAGGAGTGGCTTTCTGATGCCCCTGACGCAGGGCCTAGCCAAGAGGGCGGTTACGGCGTGACGCCGCCAGCATCGACGCCGGACAACCGCGTCCATCAAGGTGGCGACCCGGCATTGGATGGCGATGCGCAATATGGCGCTTCGCCACTGCGCACCGCGCGTTATGATGAGAACCATGAGGCCAATGCGGATATCGCAAATGGAAAAACAAAGTCGGGGCATCACGGCGCCCAGGCCCGATATCCGAAGCCGGGTGATGTGGTGAACGGGCCGACAGGTCACGATGAACAACAGCAGTCTCGTGACCTTGCCAAGAACGGCCGTTAATCCCGCGGGCAGCGAAGCCACTCCCTACCCTGACCAAAAACGACACCATGCACATAGTTACCTTCACGGCGCTTGCCGATTTTCCGGCGCTCCTGAACGCGCATCTGCGCGCGTTCCCGGAAAACAAAAACACGTTCGAGGGCCCCATCGCCGGCTGTGACGCGGCCGCGGGCGACATTTTTGTCCGGGACATTCTCGCCTTTGAAACCCATGTGTTTCACACGAAACTCCGCGCAATGCTCGAGAACGACGACCCCACACTGAACATGACGCCCGAAGTGGAGCTCGAAGCGGGCGAGACTGCGGACGCCACCGAAGACGTCGTCCCGTCGTTCGAGGCGGCGCGAAAGCGGACACTCAGCATCCTGGCGGATCTGACGGATGACCAGTGGGGACGGCGCGCTACGATCGACGGGACGAGTATCACGGTCATCGGTCTCGTTCATCTGCTAAGCGCCCATGACTGGACGCAGCTGGCAGACCTTCAGCGGCGCCTGGCCGCGTGTAACGCGCCCTGAAACTCCCAGTCCGCGGCAGTGCACCGAGGCGTTATTCTGCGAATAAAGCTGTGGCGAACAGGTGGATTTCCGCATTGTAGATCTGGTGCTGCTCGAGAAAACCCATGTGGTTCGCGCCCTCTATTTCATGCACGACGGCGCTCGGTGTCTGGGCGGCGAGCTCGTAGCTCTTTTTCGCACGCGTGATGATGTCAATACTTCCGGCGAGAATAAGGACGGGAGCCTCGTGTGCGCCGAGGGCGCCGGTGGCATCCCAGCGGAACATGGACAGGTTACCTTGCGCCTGGTGTCCTGGCGCGTTGCGCGTGCTCAGCAAGGTCGTGTGCGCCAGTTGGCTGCGGGTCACGAATTTACCGAATGCGATCCGGTTGGCGAGGTGCGCAGACCCGCTGAAATAGCTCTGCCACGCGCTCAGCCAGGCCAGAGGACTGAGGAGTTTGGTCATGAGCATCATCGGCTCGATGAGTGGAAACCGCAAAGCGACAGCGAGGGGGTCGAGGATCATGGCATGGAGCGGATTGTTGTTGGTCGTGTTGACCAGGACAACGCCGGCAACGTGCTTGTCATACACGGCTGGATAATCGCGGGCGAAGGTCTGTGTCGTCATCCCGCCGATGCTGTGACCGACCAGAACCACCCTGTCGCGGTTGGACCAGGCGATGACCGCCGCCAGATTGTCGGCAAATTCCGACAGATGGACGCCCTTTTGACCAGGATGAGACTTGCCCGTACCTGGCAGGTCCCAGACGATGACCTGGAACGACTTCGACAGATCGCGTTTGCTGTAGCCCCATATGGTACTGTCCATGCCCCAGCCATGGGTGAGGATGAGGCAAGGCGCATCCGGCCTGCCCATGCGCTCGACGTACAATTTAGCACCATTGGCGCCCGGGATAATTTCGCCGTCGCCGCGCGTGGTATCAAGCGGGTCGTTGTCCGGTTTGGCGAGTAGCGGCTTCAGGACCACGCCGCCAAGCGCCGACCAGGCCAGGAGTCCGATCGCGGTCCATAGCCGCCAGTTTTCGCGGATATGGATGAGCCCGTCCGCTGTGCGCTGCCACTCGCCGTCATGCCATGTCCAGACGAGATAGCCCGCTGCCGCCAGGATGAAGAGGGATAGGGCGGATGTGAAAAACCGAACGATAAGAATAAGGGGAATGCGAAGACCTTCTTGATGGGTAGGGGTCCTGGCGCTCCAGGCTTCGGTCCTTTGACCTGAGACCGGCTTAAGCATGCTCGCGTAAGTATTCAGTGGGTGATCATCTTCGATACGTAATGAGGCCATCCGAATTGGTTACATATCGCCCTGCGACACGTGGGACCGCCTGACGATCGCAAATGCGAAAGCTTTATCCCGATTGCGAAAACATCGTTCTGCGAATAAAACGCAACAACAACAACAACAACAACAACTTATCGACTCATTATTGTTTGTACCGGGTGCGCGCCATATCAACCTTACGCGGGCTCCGTCACACTTAGGGCAACATTCACCGCTTAATGCACGAGGGACGATCATGGATATCTACAAATACCTGAAAAAGGACCACGACAAGGTTGCCGACCTGATGGAACAGGTCGTTGCGACCAAGGATCTGACGGAACGCCAGTCCTTGTTCGAGACCATCAAGCTGGAGCTGACCCTTCATGCCGACACGGAAGAGCAAACCTTCTACAAGGCGATCGAAGATGCAACCCGCAGCAAAGCAGTCGAGGAAAAGGTGGAGCATGCCAACGAAGAACACGATGAGATCCGCGAATATCTTGCCAAGCTGACCGATACGCCGCTGACCGAAGAGCTGTGGATCGAGACGTTCGGCGAATTCAAACACTCAGTCGCGCACCACGTCGAGGAAGAAGAAGGCGACATCTTCGAGAAGGCCAAGAAGTACCTTAGCCAGGATGAGGCCGTTCAGTTGGCTAAGGATATGGATGCCCTGAAAAAGCAGGCGAAAAAGGACATGGCCGCGGTCGATCCGACGCTTGCTCCCGTCGCCTGAGCTATAAACTCATCCATAAAAAAGCCGCCACAGGTCCGTGGCGGCTTTTTTATGTCCTGTCAGCTTGATCTCAACTACCGCCTGAAAGGTGCACGAGGGCAATACCGATGGCGACACCGGCTACGCCCAACCATCCCCCCATTCCCGGCTTGGCCTTGAGAAATAGGAAGGCGAGCACGACCGTAATCGCCGTCGATGCTGCACTCAGCGCTGTGACAACGGCAATCGAGCCGGTGGTTTGGCCAGCGACAAGCGCCGCGTAACCGCCGCCGGCTAATATGGCCGTGCCGAGGATCAGGCTAATATTCTTCAGATTCCCAGGTCTGACGTTTTCCCGTCTCAGGAGGCAGATCACGGCGACAATGGCCGTTGCCGAGAGATAATAGACCCAGAGTGCCGCCAGGGGACCAAAGACCGGAATACTGTATTTCCCCTGCAGCCAGAACCCGACGCCGTAAAGCAAGGCGGCGCCCGATGCCGGAAGCCAGCCTGACGTCTTTGCGGCCTTGGTCGCGCGTTCACCCGATCTGGCGGCCAGTATGGCGCCGATCACCGCCAGCAGCAGTCCCGCCCCGACACCGATCGTCATGGGCTCGCCGGTTGCGATCGCTAGCAGCGCGCTGACGGCGCCGTAACACGCCATTACGGGAGAGACGACCGTTATGCGGCCAATGGCCAGGCCATAGTAGAGACACCCTGTACCGGCGACGACCGCCAGATTGGAGGCCATCAACAATAGCCAGTCCAAAGTTGCGCCGTCGGGGAATTTGTGGGTGGCCACAACAGCGATCGTCAAGACCGCGGACAGAAAGCCCTGTCCCCACAGCATCGTGGCCAGAACCCCGCTGGATTTGTTAGCAAAGCGTGCGACGAAATCGGTCACACCATAGAGCAGCGCGGATGCAACGCCGAAAAGGATGGCTTTATCCACTAATGCCCGGTCCTCAGAGATTTTCGCGCCTCATTCTCACGCTTCATCCGATCCCTCACGCCGTCATCGATGCCTTGGCCTGACAGCATCGGCTCATAAATGGAACCGGTGGTGTGCGGCGACGCGGGGGCCTCATTGATTTGATATTTTTGCGCCAGGTTGGCGGAAAAGCTTTCGGTCGCGTCGGGCATCAGGTGATGGGACAGGTCGGACGCCTTGGCCTTCCAGCCGACGGGCTTCTCTTCATCCGGATGCAGGGTGGCGTGGATGATGGCATCGACGACCGGATCGGGATCGTCCATCATGCCCATCCGGGGCGTGCCACCGCTATAGTTGGCGGCGTGTCCCCACCACGGCGTATCGACTGCCCACGGCATGATCGTCGAGACCTTGATCGTCTCCCACAGATCCGCGAGCCGCAGCTCTTCGTTTAGCACGCGTCCAGGCTCAGCACTCCGGCTTTCGACGCCGAGTATGAGCCCTGGTAGGCAAGGGGGACTTCGCTATCGATTGAACCCAGATTGACGAGGGTGCCGTACCCTTGCGAGCGGAAGAGCTTAAGCGCGGCATGGCTGCCGAAAATGATCCCTTTGAGATTAACGTCGATCAGCCGGGCGTGGTCTTCGATGGGAATGTCCCAGAACGGACCGATCGCGCCGACGCCAACAAAGTTAATCCAGACATCGACCGTGCCGAATTGGCGGACGGCTTCTTCCGACAGATATTGCACATCCTTGGGCTGGCTGATGTCGGTTGTGACCACGGACACCTGGCTGCCAGCTTCCGTCGCCTGTCGCGCCACGTCGTTCAGCGCTTCGGTGCGCCGTGCGGCAATGACGAGGTTTACCCCAGCCGTGGCCAGCTTCAAGGTAACGCCTCTGCCGAGACCGCTCGACGCGCCCAACAATACGTAAGTCTTGCCGGCTACGGCTTCACGGTGCGCCCGGCTTAAGGGCTTCGGCATCTGGCTCATTGTCGGTCCTTATTTGGCATGGTCATGAAGGAAACGGGCAAGGCTGACTCTAAGATCGTCCGCATTGTGGGGTGTTGCGGAGGCCGCGTTGAACAGGCTTTCCTGCACATCGCGCGGCAACTCGAACCAGCGAGTGAGGAGCGCGGCGCCGAGGGCCTGAAGCAGTTCCGTTTCGTGCTTTTCAAGGCTGTCCGGACTGAGGCTCCACGACAGGTAGGTCTGTCCCCCGTCAGCCGCCGCCGGGTCGCTTTTGATCGTTGTCATATAAGGATCTCCGTTTCGGAAAATCTTAGCGAGGCCGTTGTAAGTTTGTCATGCCGGTTGCATGGCGGACAGTAAGCGGCAGCTAAGTCCCGCGGCGTGCCGCATCGCCTCTTTACGACTGCCGCACACGACACGAGCGCGAACTTATATCCGGCCGCGTACCTTGAAACCTCATCTCAAATGGAGCTTATCATGTCATCGGAAACAGAGACGTTCGACGATACCACAGGTAACGGACCGTCAACCGCGTTTGCCGCTCCGTCGGATGGCGCCTTTCCATTGGATGGCGACACCGGAACGGTCGGCATCGTCGGGACGAATCCTGGCGACATCGACTCTGATGAAGACGGAACGGACGGCACGCTTCCGGCTGAGCTCGAGGAAGATAACCTCGATGTCGATACAATAAGCGAAACGGCGGGAACGCAAGACGGGCCTGCGGTTGCCAATGGCACTACGCCTGTTGATCCGGGCGGAGACGTCCTCTGAACAAGGCTCTTGGGCGCGCTGAGCCAGCAGGCTTTTGACAGTCCGGGCTTGTAAGGGGCTGATGCCTTCTGTTCTAACGGCATCGCTTCCTTATGCCCTCCATGACCTTGTCGTTGCAGCCTAAGCCCTACCGGCTTCCGGCAACACAGCTCAAGGCGAGCCAACGACATGACGAAAGACGACGCTGACAGGGCGATCTCTGCCGGCGTACCCGGTGTCTATACTTTCGTCGTTGAACAGTATGGTACCGTATCCGAATTCCTCCGCGAGTTCCGCCGTTACGAAGCTATATGCCGCTCGAAGGGCTATAACTTCGCGCCGTCCTTGAACGGTGCCGACGACCCGCCTTGCAACGCGTTCGACATTACGATCGATCCGACTGGCGTTGCCATGCCCTTTGTTGCCCATAGCCGCAAGGACGTGTCGAGGAAAAGTGACGCGCTTGTGATGCCAGAGACGCGCCCTGGTCTGTTTATCAGGATTTTACAGGCCGTACGAAGACACTCATTCCGAATTTATTGGCGTTTCGTCAGTTGTGGAACGAGACCAGCTGGCCGTCCTTACAAACCCACGTCTTAGCGGTCAGTTTAATCAATACGCTGCGACCACCCCAAGGCCCTTAGCTGCCTAACTTGCAAAGGACATACCTATGGCGAGCGATTTGAATGCCAGGCCAGATCATCCCGGTTTCACCTCGGAGACAATGGCCGTTAAAAAGGATTTTTCCGAGACGCTTCCCGTCCTGGAGACCTTTCAACTTGGTGATTTGACCGTCGAGGCCTCCCCGGCCGGGACACATTATGGATTGTTGTGCGCAGACCCGGCGAGGGTGCGATTGCGCTGCGCACCAATCCATGGCCGGGGCCGTATGATCTAAAGCTTATCGAAAAAACAAATATCAACGCGCTCTGGGAAAACGAAGCCAGTGTCGGCAAATGGACGATTGAGCTAAGCTTTCACGACGACCGCGTGCTGCAGATAAAGGTGACCCTGGTGCCGGCCGTCGATCTTCTGCTCAATTTTTGGCCGCGTGATGTGTTCGTGCTCGATAAGGAGGATAACCCCTTACTGGCGCGCGGCCGCGTCGAAGCGGCGCAACGCGGCGTAAACGGCGGCGTCTGTTATTTCTGTCTGGAGGAGCCTCTATTCGGTAACGTTCTATACGCGCAGAATCTTACCGCGCTCAATCCGTATTACCTGCAGACCAAAACCAAACCCGATGGCGTCGTAGGCGGTGAATGGCCTGAATTAGGCTATCAGCCGCCGACGGGCCCCATGGCCAACAATCCGCCGGTTCATCCTCTGAAAAAGGGTCAGGAAGTCGTCGTGTCCGACGCCCTGCTGACCTTCAGCACCGGTTGCGCCGACTCAGAGATCGACAGTGCGCGCAAGTTCATTGAGATGCTGGCGACCGTATATCCGTACCTGAGCCGGCCTGAGCCCAAATTTCACGATTGGCGGGAACGGGCAAAGCAGACGGTCAAAGACCTCGAGACTTCACCGGACGCGACCGTCAAGCATTACGGCCATACCTATCTCCATCCCTATGTGGCCGCCGAATATCCGGACAGCATGGTGCAGATGACGGTGCTCTCGACTTTGCGGGAATACGAATTGAACTGGGGGCCGCAAGGCTCGCTCGGTGACAATCTGCAAGAGGGGATTGGCCGATTCTACGACGACAAGCTTCAAACGATTCGCCGATACCTGCCGAATGTCGGCGACGACAAGAATGCCAATGCCGTCGATTCCTGGTACCTCTACCATCCGCTAATGAATCTCGCCCGCCTGGCTAAGGGCGGTGACAAAAAGGCTGAGACTATTTTCAGAGATTCCCTCGACTTTGCGGTCAAGGCGGCAAGGCATTTCAAATACAAATGGCCGATCCAGTACGACATCACTGATTTATCGGTGATCACCGACGCGCGAAAGCCCGACGGGCTGGGTCAGACCGACGTCGGCGGCATCTACGCTTATGTCATGCTGCAGGCTTGGGACCTTACAGGTGAAGACCAGTATCTCGACGAGGCCAAGGCGGCGCTGCACACCCTCAAGAACGAGCGCTTCGAGCTCGCCTATCAGACCAACTTGACGGCTTGGGGCGCGGTTGCCTGTCTGAAGCTGTGGGTGCTGGATAAGTCGTCGGACTACATGGACCAGAGCCTGGCATTTATCGCCAGCTTTCTGCACAATTGCGAACTCTGGGATTCAGAAATTGGCTTCGCCAGCAAGTACACCAACTTCTTCGGGGTCACCTGCCTTCACGACGCGCCATACATGGCCGCCTATGAATGCTTCGAAGCGTTTGCCGCTTTCGACGAATACCTAAGGGTGGGCGGCGAAGAGATTTTGCCCGCAGTCAAACTCTTGCTTAGTGAGTTTCGAAGATATGCGCTCGACTTCACCTGGTATTTCTATCCGGATGCTTTGCCTGACGAGGTCGTCGCCAAGGACAATATACGCAACGGACATATCGATCGGAAGCTGTCGTTTCCGCTGGAGGATCTTTACGGTGACGGCCAGCCCGCCGGGCAAGTGGGGCAGGAGATATACGGGTGCGGCGGAGCATTTATCTTCGCGTCGCGCGCATTCTACAAATGCGGCGACGCACCGTTCACGATCTTCGCCGACTATCCGATCGACGTGACGCCCGTCGACGCCGGTTCTGCCGAGATACGCGTGCTTGGGCCCGCCCCGATGAAGGGACGCGTCCGGCTCTTGCAACAGGGCCGCGCCGGGTTGCCGCGTATCCATATTGTGGATAAGGACACGGGGGGAACGGTTACGGCGAGAGAGCGGGGCGAAGATTTCCGGGACTATGAGGTTCCCGCTGATGGCAGGTTAGTCTTGACCTGGTCGTAGCGCGTTGACGGTTTGGAAGAGCGCCGCTTGACCGCTCCAACGGCTGCCCGATACACCTATAGTTCGCACAATGAAAGGGTGGTGCTTGGGACGCTTGCTGCCAAAAATGCAATTTGCCCGGCTCTTGGTGGCTTTCGCCTTGGCCCTAGCGGTGATCTGCGCCATGGCCCGGCTTCACCCCGATATTGCGCTCGTTCAGGCGATCGCAGCGCCGATGCTGGTGTATAGGGACCACCATCCCTTCCTCTGCGCCGTCGTTTACTTTATCACCTTCGCCGGAATTGCTGCGCTTTGCCTGCCTGCTGAAATCCCGATGGCAATGGCCGGGGGCGCGCTGTTTGGGTTTTTCCCAGGTCTTGCGCTCGCCTCGTTCGCGGCCAATATCGGGGCCCTGGCCGCCTTTCTTATGGCGCGGTTCTTCTTCAGGGGCACTGTTGAGCAGGTCTTCGCTCACCACCCTGAAACCGTGGATAGGGGGTGCGCCGGGAAGGGGCGTTCTATGTGGTTGCATTGCGACTCTTGCCTGTGTTTCCCTTTTCGCTGACCAATATCACCCTCGGTATGACGGCTATGCGTACGACGACCTTTTATGTGGTGAGCCAACTCAGCACCTTGCCGGCTATTGCCATCTACGCGAATGCCGGCACGCGCCTCGCCGAAGTCAAATCCATGTCCGATGTTGTGACGCCCGAATTGATCTCGGCTCTGTGCCTTCTGGGGCTCCTGCCGTGGATCGCGAAGGCGGCCTTCAAACTCATCAGGCCGGCCGGAAATAAGGATAGTGAATGAACGCAAACGATGTGGCAAATGGTTTCACAATCCGTCAGGAGAGACCGTAAGATGACGTCTGATGCCTTGCCCGGCCGGGTCATTTTGACTTATGGCAGAAGTCTGATGGCGCTCGTCATCGCCCGTTCCCTGGCACGTCAGGGAGTCGAGGTTATTGGGTGCGACGACGTATCCATGACCGTTTTGTCGTTTTCAAAACATGTTCGGGAAACCTTTACGGTCGCGCCATGGGATACTCGCCCGTCTGAGTTTCTTGATGATCTGGAGGCGGCGGTCAGGACCTAAGCGCCCCGTGATGGCCGTCCCTATGTTCTTATGCCGGTCTTCCGCGAGATTGAGCTCATCGCCAGGCATCGGGAGCGGTTCGAGCCGCTTATCAAGATCGCAGCGCCATCGGTTGCCAGTTTCGAGCTGGTCAACCCAAAGGATCGGCTGGCAGACCTTATTCGTAATACCGGCATTCCCGCGCCCGGCAGCTTCACGCCGCACTCTCTGGCCGATATGGACGATCTGCCTCTGGCCTTCCCGGTGATCGTAAAGCCGGTGTCAGGCGTGGGTGGTCGCGGGGGTGACCCTGGCACGCACACCCGCCGAGGCCAAGGCGCAAGCGGACGCATTAGGCTTTTCGCCGCCGCCGCTCATTCAGGATTTCATCGCGGGCGACGACTATTGCGTCGCGGCGTTAGCTGACGAAGGCCGGCTGCAGGCCATTATGGCTTATAAAAACCTCTCAACCTTTCCGCGCAAGGCCGGTGCCGGGGCAATTCGGGAATCCGTGGATGAGACGCCCTTCAGAGAAGCGGTTTCACAGCTTCTGGCCGCGACAGGCTGGAACGGTGTCTGTGAGATTGATTTTCGATGGACCGGGAACGGCACTGACGTTCCACAGGTTATCGAAATTAATGCCCGGTTCTGGGCGGGTATATTTCATTCGATCGAAACAGGCGTAGACTTTCCGTGGCTCCTGTTCCTCCAAACGATTGGCGTACCGTTCGCGCCACCTCAACCACACATCGGTGTGGTAACGAAGACGCCAGCCGTATGGCTGTTAGCAACCGTTGAAGAGGTTGCGGCCTCCGATCCGCATCTTGCGTCTGCAGCTGACGCGTGGGCGAGGGCGCGTAATAGTCTATCGACTGGCAAGTTCGTGGAAGCCATGGAGTCGGCGGCGGCTGCCCTGGGCACCACCGCATCGGCCCGTGAAGTGGTCGATGCCCTGTCCGCAGCTGTCGACAAGGTGCGCGGCGCGCAAAGTGAATTAAGTAGCGACAAAGACCCGTTGGTCGGCCTGGGTGCCCTTTTCATATTGAGCCATCTGGTTCGGCACAGGCGGCTGCCTCCGGAAGTGACGTACCAGGCAGAGGTTCTACCCGCACCTATTGAAGCCACGGCGCGCCGCCGTCCCACAATAGGTATTACCAAACCTGACCATGGAGACCTGCCCAGTTGGTGGGCGATGAAATTCGCCGTCTGGCTTGCTGGTGGACGAGCCGTAAAACTCACATCGAAAGCGCCAGGTGATCCGCGCACGATAGACGCACTGATTTTCGGGGGAGGATCCGACATCTATCCGTTGACCTATGCCGGCAAGCCGAAGGCCGGATACCGGTATGACCTGGCGCGTGGCGATCTCGAGGCGTCCTGGGCCGCGTCAGCGCGAGAGCATGACCTGCCCGTGCTGGGTGTGTGCCGGGGGGCTCAAATGTTGAACGTCTTTGCCGGTGGAACCTTGCATGCGGATCATTCTGGTTTCGAGCAACCTGTGTTCGCACGCGGGCTCATCCAGCCGTTGACCTTGCGCAAACCGATCCGGATTAAACCTGATAGTCTTCTGCATCGCGTTATGACGGTGACGAAGGCGCGGGTGAATGCTATCCACTGTCAATCCATCGATCGGTTGGGTGCGGGCCTGACGGTCACGGCGCGCGAACCCAATGGAACCGTTCAGGGCGTTGAAGACCGGACGCGTCGTTTCTGGGTCGGGGTTCAGTTCCATCCCGAACTGATGATTTATCGCAAGCGATTTCGAAACCTCTTCTCGGAACTCGTCCGTTGCGCTGCCGAGCGCGCACGGGAATGACTTGCCGAACGCGCTGAACGACCCAATGTCCAGGCGAAGGATCAGCCGGGCTGCCGTGGCTCGCCTAGTTGACGGTCATTGACGTGTCCTCGACATTATCCTTAGTCACAGCCTCCAGGCCGGATTGTGAGCCGCTGACGGCGGATTCTGTGCGCAGAGCGGTCGACGCCCTGAACGGGTTTCGGATCGTGACTGAGAATGCGGCCTACACCGACGATGGCAACGAGCAGTACGATGACGGCCAGCACGATCACAATGCCATATTTCCGCATCGGGGATTGGGGGGTGGTCTGGACCATGTAAAATCTCCTTTTCGCACCTTTTAAAGACTCACACGCAAGGGCGTGGCGGTTTTTGCGCGCGCTCGATAAAATACCCGCAAAATTCAAAACCTTTAAGCCAGGCCCGGCAGGGCCGTCCGTAGGCCGGTCACGATGAAATGGACGCCGATGGCTGCCACGAATAAAGCCATGACGCGGGTGGCGACGTTAATACCAGCCTTTCCGATCAACCTGGTGATCGGCAGTGCAAGTGCCAGGCTGACGGCGATGAGGAGGGCCGTCAGGACGGCGGCGCGATGAGGCCACCCTTGTGCATCCATGTCGGTGCGTCAGACGACAGGGTGATCATAATGCTCATTTCCGCCGGCCCGACCAAGAGGGGAAAGGCGAGTGGGGTAATGGCTATGCCGTGGATGTCTGTCTCGGTCCGGCTTGTTTCTTCACGCGTTTGCATGAACCCACCATATTTTGCCTGAAACATTTCGAAGGCCACGAAGAGCGCAAGCAACCCGCCGGCGATTCGAAAATCGTCTAGCCCGACGTTAAAGAAGCCAAGCAGCTGCCGGCCCGTTAAAACGGAGAGGATAAGCAGACCGGCGACGGCGCTAGCTGCGGCGGCAATGACCATCGTTTTCTGACCGGTCGTCAGATCCCGGGTCAGTGACAGGACTATGGGTATCACGCCAATCGGGTTGGATAGGGAGAAGAGGAGGGCGGCAATGCCGATAAAACTGTTTGTGTCCATCTGGGCTGCACCAATTGGGCCGGCCCATGAGGTGGGCCGGCCGGATTTCAGGTCACCTTTTTGATTTCGATCCTCCGGCTGGCGCCGTCGGGCGTGGTGGCGCGCGGGCAGGTAATGCTCAGCACGCCATTCCGGAAATACGCCTCCATCCCATCCGGCTCGGCGTCATTGGGCAAAGACAAGACACGACAAATCCGCCGAACTGCCTTTCGATCCGGTGGACGTTTCGGCTCTTGTCCTCAGAGGACTGATGCTTCTCACCGCTGACCACCAGTGCCCCATCAGCGGACAATTCGATCTTCAGATCTGCATCCTCAACGCCCGGCACCTCGAGCCGAATAATATACTCGGACTCGGAAGATAGGATATCGACATTCGGCAGAGTGTTCGCGCCAGTGGTATAGGTCGAGTAAAGACCTGAATTGAGAAACCCCAGATTGCGCATCACGTTATTGAAGGTGTTTTCAAGGTCATTGTGCAATTGCATGAACGGGTACGCTCCCCTGCGCTTGCTCCCGGCTAAACCAGTTCCAGGGGGCAAGTTTCTTGATGTCCATTTTTAAACCTCCTTTTGTCTAGGCATCAAGTGAACGAAGGTCGCAGCCCTCGGTGGCGCGACGACTGATCAGGCGGCGCCGGGCTGTGTGCTCGTCTGATGCGACAGGGTCTTGGGCTCCGGGTTTGCCTTAATCGGAATGGTTCGCGGCTTTTGTGCCTCAGGGAGCTTCCGAACAAGGTCGATCTTCAGGAGACCGTCCGTCAGTTCGGCGTCCGTTACGGTCACATAGTCCGCAAGCTGGAAAGTCTGTGAGAAATCGCGCACCGCTATCCCCTTATAAAGGAACGCGCTGTCCGGTTTTTTGACGGATTGCTTCTTGCCCGTGACGATCAGCTGGGTGTCCTGAACTGTCAGGGTGAGATCGGCGTCCGAAAACCCAGGCACCGCAAGGCTGATACGGTACCGGTCGGTATCGAGTTTCTCGACATCATAGGTGGGGAAGGTGGTGCCGAGCTCCGGCGTGCGTCCCAGGGTCTCGAACAGGTCGGTGAAGCGGTCGAAGCCTACCGATGAACCATACAAAGGACTAAGAGAAAAGGCGCTTGTCATTTGCAAAACCTCAAGGGTTGAAAGGTTGAACAGATAACTGTGATCGCGGTCACGGCCGGAAATTTAGGTGCGTGAAAATCGGGTTAAAGAGACCCGTCAAAATTTTTTTGAATAATTTTGACGGACAATACCCTTGATTGACGGCTATGCCAGCGGGCCTAAATGGGCTCGTGCGTGCTGATGCCAACGACGCGCTGTTTCTGCCGTTCCGTTTCGAATACGAGCAGGTCGGTTGCCAGGGCAACGACGGCGTCGCCCGACAGGGTGTCGATCTGCAGGTCGCCCGCGATCCCATGTCGTGTGTGGATGGACTGTGCCTCAGGGGATCGGATAAATCCGCCCATCGCCCAGTCGGTGAAAGCACGGCCCGGGACAGGTCTGTCGGCGATGACGGTGAGGTCCCGATGCCGTGGATCGGCCCTGATGCGTTGCAGGGTCTGCTGAATGTCCTCCGGTGCGCCCTCGAGAATCTGCAGGAAGTGGAACTTATCGAAGATCAGGAACCCGGTAATGCCATCACGTCCATTATTGATCTCGGAGACCTGGATGATATTCCGGACCGTGCTGAGCGCGCCATAATCGCCCGGCACGAAATGGCTATGATAAATCAGTTGCGTGAGCATGCGGGCATTCCCTGGATTCGGACAGCGTGCAGAATATACAGAACTCATTACCAAAGCCCTCGCTCCGCCCTTCTGCGTCCTTGCTTGTTACGATTGGGTTCATGCACCGCGCCCATTCGGTGGGCGATGGTCGACCCTGGATGGCGGAACACGCCCCACGAAGGCGGGGTTTTGCACCGAGCAGCTGTCCAGGTGCGCTCCCGGTACACCGTCGGTGTCCATAGCAATGACGTCGACTGTGTTACCGTTCTGATGGGCGACAAGGATCGCCTGTCTGTCCTCGGCAAGCACGAAGTGACGGGGCGATTTTCCGAAAGTTGGATATATGCCGTATCGGGATAATCCGCCGTCGGTGCCGACATCGAATACGGCGAGACTGTCGTGTCCGCGATTGGAGGCATAAACCTTGGTCCCGGCAGCATTCAGTTCCAGATGTCCGCCGAGCGACTGGCCGTCAAAGTCGTCGGGAAGGGTCGACAGAGTCTCTCGCAGCCTAAGTTCGCCCGAAGGTTCGACATTGAGCACCAAGAGTTTGCTAGCAAGTTCCGTAAGCAGGTATGCAACACGCGCACTGGGATGAAACAGGATATGACGCGGGCCCTCTCCGGCTGGGGCCTTGAAGGCCACGATCGGTTTCGCCAATGACGAGGCCGCGCCAGCTTGCGGCCACGAGAGGACCTGGTCGGTGCCTAAATCGGTGCTATAGAGAAAACCGTGGGCAAAGCGAACACAATGGGCGTGAGGTCCATCTTGCCGTTCGATGTCCGGTCCGCGGCCGGCGTTCTCAAAAACACTTGGCTCGTCACGCATCCAGCCAGTCCTGTGATCGAGTTGAAACGTCGCAACTGTGCCTGACTTGTAGTTTGCGACGGCAAGCGTGTCGAAATCCGCGCTTAAGCTCAGGTAGCAGGGCGCCGCGCCCAACGAGGATACAGTCTGGATCCGGCGCCACGCGCCCATTGGCGACCGCCACCAGGCGCCTATGCGTCCTTCATCCTGCTCATTCACCATGTAGAACAAGCCGGAACGCGGGCTAAAGGCTGCATATGAAGCGTTTTCTATCATCGCCTCGGGAGGACCTAGGCGCCAATGTTCAGTGACCGCGTCCATGCCTAAAGGGAAGATGCCGCGCGCAGAACTGGTGGTATAGGTGCCCACCCAAAAATCCGGGACTGGCAAAACACGCTTCGCCGTCACTTCGTCTTTCCCGCTCCGCGCAGATCGGGGTTCAATAGGCCCGTTTTGGCTGCGGGGTATTGTCCGGGCCGTTCCTTCCATGCGGGATCTGCGTCTAAATGTTGTGAGGCGTTAGGATTTTCACCCTCGGGTCGCTTGTCTTTCAACTCGTCGGGTGCCGGCGCCTGTCCGCGCAACGGATTGGACGCATTGTCCGTGTCATTGTCATT
The DNA here is from genome assembly GCA_024707255.1 of Asticcacaulis sp. Lineage (NCBI taxonomy): Bacteria > Pseudomonadati > Pseudomonadota > Alphaproteobacteria > Caulobacterales > Caulobacteraceae > Asticcacaulis > Asticcacaulis sp. The sequence continues at coordinate 2,072,322 of JANQAC010000001.1, forward strand.
CGGGTCGCTCATGATCATCTCCTTGTTTTTTCGGGAAAACGCTCAGGCGAGCGCTAATCGTGGGTTCTTAATCCGCCGATGCCGCTTGGGTCCGAGGCGGGGCCCTCGGACGCAAACAGAGCTACGAGTTCAGCTTCCGCCTGTTCGAGCGCCAACCGGTCCGCCTTAAATCTTGATAGGATGTCCCGGATGCCGGTCGAGATCTTATCCTCGAATTTGGGTTCAGGTTCCATGGTCTCCTCCATGATCGAATCTATGGCTGATGGCGATAAGTTCTCAATGCGTCAGGGAGTCGACGCCACATTGTATTTTTTCGTCGTCCCGTCTTAGCCTTGGCATGACCACAGAGGAGTCTTGCCGATGCCCGAACTTCCGGAAGTCGAGACTATGAGAACAGACCTGGCCTCAAAGCTGGTTGGCGCGAAACTGAGCGAAGTCCAGCTTCACCGTGCCGATCTGCGCCGTCCGTTTCCGGAGGATTTCGGCGAGCGGCTTGACGGCGCGGTCGTTCGCGATGTCGGCCGGCGGGCGAAGTACTTGTTCATTCATCTCGATAGCGGCGAGGTCTGGGTCACCCACCTCGGCATGACAGGCCTGTTCGCGGTTCATAGACGGGAAGACAGGCCACCCGGCGAACGGCCGAAGCATCTGCACTTCCAATGCCGCGCACGCACGGGGAGTGTGGATCTCTCGCTAGACTTCCATGATAAACGCCGGTTCGGGTTCATGCTGCTCCTTCCTGACGTCGAACTCGAGGTTCAGGCGTGGTACAAGGAATTGGGAGTAGAGCCGCTGTCACAGGCGTTCGACACCGAATGCCTTCTTGATCTGGCCGGTGATCGTAAGGCGCCCCTGAAGGCGCTTCTCATGGACCAGGCGGCCGTCGCCGGCCTCGGCAATATTTACAGTTGTGAAGCGCTTTGGGCGGCGCGCCTGCGTCCGGACCGGCCGGCGAATACGCTCTCGAGACATGAAGCCGTCAGACTCGTGGCGGGGGTCAAGGCAGTCATCCACGACGCGGTCCGGGCTGGCGTCGCGTCCCTCGAAACAGATGGTCCACGCGGACGGGATGGCTATTTCGAGTATCATTACAGTGCGTATAATCGCGCGGGTTCGTCATGTCGCCGGGACGACGGCGGGATCATTGTAAAGGCGAGCGAAAGGGGACGGTCGAGTTTTTACTGTCCTGTCTGTCAGAAGTGAGGCCTCTTCCAGACCGGTGAGGGACAAGGACATGATAAAAAGCCAATGCCTGCGGGCGGCAGAGGCATTTCATTCTTACAATAGGCCTTTTACCTTTTGAGATGACACTCTCAAACAAGGAGACCGAAATGACCGTCGAACTGACCTCCCTGCATGGCAAGCGTATCCTGGTTACAGGCGGGACGACCGGGATCGGGCGGGCGACCGTCGCCCAGTTGGCGGAGGCCGGCGCCCGCGTGCTGACGTTTGGCCGCCATGAGCCGGAACTCCAGGATCTGCTCGAAAACGCACGGCAATACTCGGACACTGTCTACGGCCTGGTCGCGGATGTGTCGTCGACAGATGGCATTGCCAAGGAATTCACTGAGGTGGATGCGCAGCTGGGCGGTCTCGATATCCTGATCGCTAATGCGGGGCTGAGCGTGGAGGGCGCGCAGGATACGCCTGACTCAGAATGGCGCAATGCCGTTGAAACGAATTTCCTCGGCTACATCGCCAGCGCCCGTGAAGCGATCCAGCGGTTCCGGACGTCAGGCGGTGGTCATATAGTCTTTGTGGGATCCATCAGTGCGGAGGCCCAATCGCCGGGAACCAGCGTCTACGCCGCGACTAAGGCCGGGGTCGAGACTTACGCGAAGACGTTGCGCAAAGAGGTTATGGAGGAGAATATCAAGGTGACCCTCGTTGAGCCAGGTTCGGTGGGCGCCGACATGCAGGAGAAAAGTCCCGAAGAACAACGTGCGGCGATTGAGAAGCACGAGATGCTGTATGCCGAAGAGCTCGCCGATACGATTCTGTTCGCCTTGACGCGTTCCCCGCGCACAAATGTTTCGGTCGTGCGTGTCGAACCAAGAGTTCAAAAAAAGGGCTGACGGTGTATGTCGTGGAGATATTTCTGCCAATTGCCGACAACGCGGGGCGGGCGTTTCCTCGCCATCTCTATGATGAGCAGAAGGCAAAGCTCGCGGAGGCCTATGGCGGCTTAACCGCATTCACGCGGGCGCCGGCGGAAGGTATCTGGGGACAGGATAAGACGCGGGACGATATCGTTATCTTCGAGGTTATGACGGCCTCGCTGGACAAAGCCTGGTGGCAGTCCTATCGGCAAACACTGCAGGGTCTTTTTCGGCAGGACCAGATTCTGATCCGCGCCACGCAGTCGGATCGCCTATAATGGTTGTCGGCGGCTCGCGCCGCTGTCGCTGAAAGCGTGCCGTTTTTGATCGACGCGGCGCGTAGCGATATAAATATTGGAAACTTATGCCGTGGAGGTCATTTGAGACAGACCGAGCCAAAACGGATACGGGACATAACCAATAACGGATCACAGGATGTCAGCAAAAAAAGGGTTTGAAAACGCCGAGGGTTATCTCGCGGCGATCATAGACTCTTCGGATGATGCGATTATCGCCAAGACGCTCGAGGGGATTATCACCGCGTGGAACCCGTCTGCAGAACGTGTATTCGGCTTTTCCGCAGATGAGGCTGTCGGTCACCACATTTCCCTAATCATTCCCGAAGACCGCCTGGACGAGGAATATATCATCCTGGGCAAGGTCAAGGCCGGCCATCGCGTCGATCACTTCGAAACCATCCGCCGCGCGAAGGACGGCACCCTGATCGATATCTCATTGACCGTCTCGCCCATACTCGCGGATGATGGCAGGATCATAGGTGCGTCCAAGGTTGCCCGCGATATCCGTACGGCAAAAAGCGCTGAACGCCTCAGCGCTTACCTGGTGGCGATCATTGAGTCTTCGGACGATGCGATCGTGAGCAAGAATTTGGATGGAATGATCACATCGTGGAATCCGTCCGCCGAGCGCATTTTCGGCTACTCGGCGGAGGAGGCTATTGGCAAGCATATCTCTTTGATCATACCCCAGGACATGATCGACGAGGAATATGCCATCTTGGGACGCGTCAAGGCGGGCGAGCGGGTCGATCATTTTGAAACGATCCGGCGGGCCCAAAACGGTGATTTGCTCAACATCTCGCTGACCGTGTCACCGATCCGCGACGGCGCCGGGCGTATAGTGGGCGCATCCAAGGTGGCGCGCAATATCACCGAGCAGAAGCGCACCATCGAAGCTCTGGCCGAGGTGAGCAAGCGTAAGGACGAATTTTTGGCTAACATGAGCCATGAACTGCGTACGCCGCTTAATGCTATCATCGGCCTTACGCATTTGCTCAGCCATACGGAGGCCCTGACGCCAAAGGGGCAGCAGTTCCTTACTATGATCGGTCAAAGCAGCGATAGTCTGCTGGCGCTGATCAACGATCTGCTCGACTTCTCAAAAGCGGAAGCCGGGTCTTTCCAGTTCGAGCGTGTCGATTTCCACCTTATGGAACTGGTAGAGCGGGTCGTACTGATGCAGGAGCCGGCCGTTAACGAGAAAGGGCTGAAACTGAGCGTCGAATATACCGGCTATCTTCACGACCGTTATGTTGGCGACCCGTTGCGAATTCAGCAAATCCTGACCAACCTGCTGGCGAATGCGGTAAAGTTCACCGAAAAGGGCGGCATTGATCTTTCCGTAGGGATTATTCACGCCGACCTTGACCGGACGCGATTGGTCCTGAAAGTCTCCGATACCGGTATTGGGATCGCGTCTGAGAAACTGCCATTTGTGTTTGACAAGTTCATGCAGGCCGATGCGTCTACGGCGCGGACACATGGCGGCTCGGGGCTGGGCTTGAGTATCTGTCAGGGACTGGCTCAGGCCATGGACGGCACGATTTCCGTGGTCAGCACGCCCGGTCTCGGTTCCACATTCACGGTGGAAATTGAGGTCGGCAATAGCCCGGACGCGCAGCCTATCGCGAACCGGTCCGCTCTGCCCGACAAGAAGAATGTCCTGATCGTCGAGGACTTCGAACCCAACACGGTTGTACTGGCCGGCCTCCTGGATAGCTGGGGATACAGCTACGACATCGCTCGCAATGGCATGGAGGGTGTCAGGTGCGCCGAGCGCGTCGCTTACGACGTTATTCTCATGGATGTTCAGATGCCTGGGATGGACGGATTTGAATGCACCCGGCAGATTCGGGAGATCGAGGGCAAAACAGGCAAGGACCGGACGCCGATCGTCGCGGTGACGGCGCATGTCTTTGAAAAGGACCGCGCCCTGTGTCTTGCGGCGGGCATGGACGCCTTCCTGCCCAAGCCCTTAAAACCCGCCGCGGTCCAAAAGATACTGGCTGAGGCAATCAAGCGGCCAGCGGCCGTGGGTTAGACTTCGGACGCAGGCGAGAGGGTGGCCCGAACTACAATATCGTTCAGGACCGCGTTCGGGGACAGGTCGCCGCCGCGGAGCCGGTCCAGTAGCCGGTCGAGGTAATCCACCAGATCGCGATGCGCACAATCATCTACTGGAGGCGCGAAGACCAGCAGTATGAGTCTGCGGGCTTCGACGATATCAATTTCATGATCCATATATCGGTGGATGGCGATAACCAGGCCGATCAGTGCGTCGGGCCGGCGCCCTTCGATGGGGTGCCGGTTACGGTTCTGTTCAAGCGTCACGCCAGCGGCTCCGGGTTGCCGATGGTGACCTCGGGTTTGGCGGCCGTCGGGTCGGCGATTGAGGGGGTTGCGGTGAAAACCATCCATCCGACAACAATCGTCATCATCGCGATGATGACCAGTGCCATCCAAGGCAGCCGCGTCTGCGCAGCGTGGCGGTCGTCGTCGAAGGGGTTCATCGTGGCCATGTGAGCGTCCTTTCAAGCTCAAGAGAAATAGAACTGTGCCGGAATGAGCTATTCGGTAGCGTGCCTGAGGGGCTCACGTCGCTGCGCGGCGACCGTGTCAGCGAGCGCTTCCGCGCTCAGGATCACGTCGCGCGTGTCTGGTGGGTTCGCGCCCGACGGCGTGTCACGACCGTCGGGCGGACTTGCGGCGCCACGGTCAGTACCACCTGCGGCCGAGGTCAGCCCGGTCGCAATGACATAACGGGCCGCTCGCAGCCCTTCGTCATCGCTCAAGGCCTTATCGCCGGTCTGTTCGCGTTGCACGAGTTTGTCGTCTGTCCCCTCAGGTGGAAACGGATCAGCATTGCCGTCCTCCGACATGGCCTGCGCGTGGATTGCGAGCTCGATCGAGGGGGGCGGTGTATCGCCGTGATGCACCGAAGCGGGCACGTCACCGGTATAATGGTTTCCACTGGACATTTGAGCACTCCTTCAGAGTTAGACTTGCGCCAACGTGTCTAGGATTGCCGTTCGAATTTCTTGCGGACATGTAAAGGCGCGATACGGGGGCGGTCGGCGCCGTATTTATTCGATTCTTTTGGTATGCCGGACGAGCTTTCCGTCATCGGCACGCAAGCGCGCATGGCGTGGCCGACGCGTTTAACTGGGGAGGTTTATCTGACGAAGGCGCGACGTCGGTCGCGCCTTTTTCACGTCCGGACGTGGATCGCCTGTCAAATAGACGTTATCCGAAGCTGCCGACCATATGGGCTAGGTTCCTTACGCCATCCTTATCGTGCCGGGCTGGAACGGCATATCGTACTAACGCGGCGAGCCACATCTATAGCGAACGTAATCGCACGTGTAGTCATCCTTAAAATCGAAGAGAAATCGAGATGTCAATTGCTGACACCCCGCGCGCCGTGACTGACGGGTCAAGGCGAGACTGTGTCGTGCTCCTGCACGGACTAGGAGAGTCGCCCTTTACAATGGGGGCGCTGGAGCTCGCGCTAAGACGCGCAAACTATGACGTCGCCAATATCGGCTATCCTTCCACATCGGCGCCGATCGAAACCCTTGTAGCCAGACATATCCGGCCATTGTTCGATCGCTATCGCGACGCGGGAAGGCTGCACTTCGTGACCCATTCGCTTGGCGGTGTCCTCCTTCATGCGGCAATGAGCGACTTTATGCCGGCTAACCTTGGTCGGGTCGTCATGACTGCCCCGGGGCTAAAAGGCAGCGATGCCCTCGAACTCTATCGGCGTAATTGGCTTTTTCGGATGATGTTCGGACCGGCAGCGTACCAATCGGGCACAGGTGATGATACATTTGCTCACGTCCTCGAGCAAGACGCCAGATATCCTCTTGGTGTTATCGCCGGCTGCGTTTCACTCGATCCCATCGCCAATGTGGTCATTCCCTGGCCGCACGATGGGAAGATCAGTGTTGCACGGACCCGCATTCGCGGAATGGCGGATCACATCGTCCTCATGACGCCGCATGACCTCACGGCCAGCGACCCGCTCGCTATTGCGCAGACTTTGCATTTTCTCGCCCACGGGCACTTCCTGCATCTGCTCCGGCCAGGGACGGCATCGGTCGACGTCAAGGCCGCCTGATTTCACTATTCGATTCCTGATTTTATAAATTCACACGAGGCTACAATGTCTAAAAATACCAAACCTGCCACCGAGGCAGACACGTTTACTTCCGCGACCTTTGTTGACGTCGCCGTACCCCAGGGCAATGGCGGCGAGACCCATCAGCAGGCGGAGGAGGGCGTTCCCGTACTGACGACGGCGCAGGGTGCTCCCTTCTCCGATGATCAGAATTCCCTGAAGGTCGGGGCGCGCGGACCGGTCGCGCTTGAAGACCACCACATGCGCGAAAAAATCTTCCACTTCGATCATGAGCGCATTCCAGAGCGGGTTGTGCACGCGCGCGGCTACGGCGCCCATGGGTTTTTTGAAACCTATGACTCGCTGGCCGACGTGACCTCTGCCGATCTCTTCCAGCGAGCCGGCGAGCAGACCCCGGTCTTCGTTCGGTTTTCGACTGTCGCCGGTAACAAGGGTTCATTCGACCTCGCCCGTGACGTGCGCGGCTTTGCTGTAAAATTCTATACCCAGCAAGGCAATTGGGATCTGGTCGGCAATAACATACCGGTCTTCTTCATCCAAGATGCCATCAAATTCCCCGACCTGATCCACGCCGCGAAGGATGAGCCCGACCGTGCCTTCCCGCAAGCCCAGACGGCGCACGACAACTTCTGGGACTTCATCTCGCTAATGCCCGAGTCGATGCACATGATCATGTGGACCATGTCCGATCGCGCCATTCCGCGCGGGTTCCGTTTTATGGAAGGCTTTGGCGTCCATACTTTCCGCATGGTTGACGCGAATGGCAAATCGACGTTCGTCAAGTTCCACTGGAAGCCCAAGCTGGGCATGCAATCGGTGGTATGGAACGAAGCCGTCAAGATCAACGGCGCCGATCCGGACTTCCACCGTCGCGACCTCTGGAATGCCATTCAGTCAGGCGACTTCCCTGAATGGGAACTGGGACTCCAGCTCTTCGACGAAGACTTTGCCAATAAGTTCGATTTCGATGTGCTCGACGCCACGAAGCTGATCCCGGAAGAGATTCTGCCAGTGCGTATCGTCGGCCGCCTGGTTCTTAACCGCATGCCGGACAATTTCTTTGCGGAGACGGAACAGGTCGCCTTCTGCACCTCCAATATCGTTCCCGGCCTTGATTTCACCAACGATCCGCTGCTGCAAGGCCGCAACTTCTCATATCTCGACACCCAGTTGAAGCGGCTGGGTGGGCCGAACTTCACTCATATTCCGATTAATGCCCCGAAGTGTCCGTTCCATAACTTCCAGCAGGACGGTCATATGGCGATGACCAATCCGAATGGAAGGGTCAATTTCGAGCCCAATTCCTACGGCCTCGACGAAGGTGGTCCGCGCGAAAGCGGAGTCGGTTTCAAAACTTTCCCCGAGCCTGTAGAGGACGGCGCGGCCAAGATGCGTACCCGTCCTGAAAGCTTCGCCGATCATTATAGCCAGGCGCGCCAGTTCTTCATCAGCCAGACCGAGATTGAGCAGAAGCATATTAAGGATGCCCTGGTGTTCGAACTCAGCCGCGTAGAGCGTCCGGCGATCCGCGTGCGTGTCGTCTCGCATCTGCTGAACATCGATCAGAGCCTGGCGTCCGGCGTTGCTACCGGTCTTGGGCTGAAAGAGATGCCGGCCCCTGCCGACGCCGCCAAGCCGACACGAGAGGATCTGCCGGCTTCCGATGCGCTGAGCATCCTGAAGAATCCGCCCCCGTCTTTGGCCGGCCGCAAGATCGGCGTCCTTTTTGTCGGATGGCGCCAGCGCCGAAGTGTTCAATGCCATTACTGCTTCTGCCGACATGAACGGGGTCGTCGTTGAGGTTATTGCCCCGATGATCGACGGCGTCGAACTGGATGACGGGACACGGGTCAAGGCGCACTACAAGATCGACGGCGGACCGTCGGTTCTTTTCGATGCGGTTGCCGTTCTGTTGTCGGCCGAAGGCGCCAGCCTCCTCGACAAGAAGGCAGCGGCGCGGGACTTCATTGCCGATGCCTTCGCCCATATGAAGTATATCGGCTATTCGGCTGAAGCCTTGCCACAGCTTGAAAAGGCAGCGGGTGGTCTCGACGAGGCTTGCATTGAGCTCGCCTCAGCCCCGGCGGTGAATGTCTATTTTCAGGCGTTGACGGCGCTGCGCTATTGGGCGCGTGAACCCCTCGTCAATGCCATCTAGGCTTCTCCGTCTTAAGTCCGGTCGCTTGCCGTTTCCCGATACTATCGGCTCGTCAAGCGACCGACAAACTTACATGTCTTGGCCTAGGCTCACGGCTCAATTCAAATCAACGCACAGGCACTCCGATGAAAAAGATCATTTTGACCACGACGGCGGTTGCGTTCGCGGCAGCGCTGGCCAGTTCTGCCGCGTTCTCCCAGTCCAAGCCGACCGATGCCCAGAACGCAGACGCTGCGTCTATAACCAGTTCCGCTGACACCTCGACGACCACGAAAAAAGACAAGAAGGCGCATGTGAAGGCCGCGAATTCAACGACGGCCGATCTTAACAAGCAGCAGGCCGATACATCTGTAAGCGCCACAGCGACGGACGGCATGGCGTCAAGCGCGGCATCGGTACCGCCGGTAACGGAAAGCTTGCCAGGCGATCAAAGCAGTAGTTCGGCCAGCACGTCGGCGGCCAGCACAGTTTCTGACGAGCCATCGGCCGCTCCGTCGGAATCCGCCTCGACCAGCGCTGAACCTAAACCGGTCAAATAAGCCGTTAGTGGGTCGCGAATGCTTGCCCATCTGCGGGCATTCTGCGTCTCATCCAATTTGTTTTTCGACCGGTTTGCGCACGCTTTAAGAGTCTATTGTGCGTTGGCACTCAGCTTTGCCGCCCGGAAGTCTCGAAGCCCAGAATTGCCTCCGCTCTATCGATGAACGCGCGATCGTCCAATTGCGAGGGGTGGAATAACGGTCGGTAAAGGAAAGGTATTCACACGCTAGGCGGCGATACAGTCCCGGATCGACCCATAACCAACTATATCCCGACGCGCTGATACCGCTGTTGAAGTCAACGTGCTCGAAGGTATGTGCCCCTTTCTGCAGGGCGAAGGCTTTGACATCCCGTTCCACGTGAAGGGGCAAGTCCGCCGCATACCGCTTGACCTACTGAATGAAAAAGCGTTCGCCCTCGGGAAAAGTAATCGACAGCGCATTTATCACCGCCGTGCCGACTGGATCATTACCCATCCACCAGCGAGCCATGTGGGCGGAAAATTCGGCGTCGAGCGATCGCGGGGATATTCAGGTCGGTGGGGAGAGAGAGACATGGCAGGCACTCACTATTACTGACCTTCAATTACTCGAAATTGCGCCCAAGGCTTGTCAAACACCGCCTTTAGACCACCGCGGTGCATTACACATGTTGAACTTACCTTAGCTCTGCCATGGTGGCGTAAAGTGAAAGGAGCATGACATGACGCCGGCCGCCAGAAAGTATCCGTTTCTCTATCGGAACGGTCTCTCGATCTTCGCTCTGGCTTTTTTCCTGATTTTTTGGGCGGCTCAGGCCTTCACCGGCTGGTTGGAGCATAACCAGGATCTGCAAGAGAAGGGCGGGACGGCCCTGGCATTTGGGGCGTATCTGCTAAGCGGCAGTTTCGCTGAAGTCACCTTCGAGAACTGGGAAAGTGAATTTCTGCAGATGTTCCTTTATGTGCTGGCGACTGTGAAGCTACGCCAGATGGGCTCATCGGAATCGAAGGCGCTAGACAAGCCTGAAGATGTCGATGCGGAACCAAAGGCGGCGCCGGATGCACCTTGGCCCGTCAGAAAGGGCGGATGGGTGCTAAGCCTGTATAAGCGTTCTCTCAGTATAGCATTTCTGCTGCTGTTTCTGGCAAGCTTCGGTCTTCATGCGGCCGGCAGCTACGGCGATTATGTCAACGACGCGCATTTGAAACATGAAGTGCCGAAAGCATTCATCGGCTTTCTGGGCGAACCGCGGTTCTGGTTTGAATCGTTTCAGAACTGGCAAAGTGAATTCCTCGCGATCGCATCGATCGTACTGTTATCCATCTGGCTAAGGCAGTTCGGCTCTCCGGAATCAAAGCCCGTGGATATGCCTCACTCGGCAACGCCCTGACGCATTTCGTGAAGTCGATCGCACCCTTAGGCCGTCAAAATATGGGTTTATGGTCCCTGCGGTGCACGCTGCCAGCCACCCAGACTATGGCGCAGGTCGACAGCAGGATAGTTGACACAAGGCCAGCGATGCCAAGCAGACCCGTCGGCGTGACGCGCACGGACGCGCGAACCATGAGCGGGTTATTTTGTATGACGAATTCGGCAGCCTGCTCGTCGGATCGGGCAATGTTAGTCATGACATCCATTCGGTAAATCGGTTAGCGGTGGTGGCCCGTTCTTAGAAGATCCAGCATGTCTTCCAGCAGGTCCGGATCAACGGCTTTAACGAGGTGAAGGTCGAAGCCATGCTCGTCCGTCTGACGGCGCGTCTCTTTGTCGCCCCTCCCGGTCTGGGCGATGATCTTCACGTGACTGAACTTGGGATCGGCGCGCAGCCGGGCGCACACCTCAAGGCCGTTCATACCGGGCATGGCGATATCCAGGAGGACGACATCAGGCTGAAACTCAATGGCGACCGTTAAGGCGCAGGGCCCGTTCAGGCATGTCCGGACCTCGTCGCCCAGGGCTTCGATCGCCCAGGATACGCTTAAGGCAGATGGTTCGTTGTCGTCCACGACGAGGACGCGCAGCCTCGTATTGTCCGAACCGGTCACGGTGATCGCAGGGTCTTTTCGAAAAGGAATTGGCACGGCGCTTTCCCATGATCATACGACAGGTGTACTGCCACAGGCCCAGCCTAGCGTGGCGGGCATAAGAACGAAGGGTGGTGACATCCGAGCATCTGCAAAATTTGAGTAGGGAGGCGCCGCGCATCCCGGGGTCATATCCGTATGGAAAATTGATTTCGCAAAATCAGTTGTCGAAATACGCATCCAGGAGAGACTTTATGATCGAACATTCCGCTTCAAGCGCCAGCGCGTCTATTTCCTCCGGCACTGCCCTCTGTATCCAGAGTGGCAGTTTGCGGCGCGGCGATGGCTTGCGTGTCGACCTTGCCGGCGACGGGCGGGCCAAGGCTCGCATCGAACGCTTCGACATGACCGGACTTTACCTGTCCGTGGAAGGGCAATCGGTTAAATGCCGGCCATGGCGCAAGGGCGATATGGATCTGACGCGCTGCCGCGGTACCAGTTCGCGATTTACTGTTGAGACGGTAACAGCTTCAGACGTGTTCGCCTGATACGGGCCATGCCGACCGCCCGCGTATGCAATCCAAACCTTGTAATCTTATACTCTTCTTACGGTAGGGTCGCAGTCCCCATACGTCGGTCTTACGTTGAATATGTCAAGCCTGTGCAGGGCTGTTTGCCAGCGGCATAGGGCTGACCGGCATGATCAGGCTTGTGAGGAACTTCCTATGTTTCATAAGTTCGCGATTGCGACTTCGTTTGCGTTCGCTCTGGCCATCGCCGGTTGCGGAGGGCCCGTCAAGGACGACAAGGTGGCCGACTTTGTGCAGAAGGCGTCCATCGCCAATCTGTTTGAAATCAAAACAAGCGAACTGGCGCTGCAGCGCGCCGTCAGTGCAGACGTTAAGGGCTTCGCCCAGGAGATGATCACGGACCATACCAAAGCCGGGGCCGATCTGAAAGCTGCGCTCGAGACGGATCACAATTCAACGCAGCCCGCCACATCCCTCGATGAACCTCACCAAAAGATGCTGGACGAATTGACCGCGGCCGCGCCGGATGCGTTTGACGACAAGTATATTGATATTCAAACCAAGGCCCACGACGAGGCCCTGGGTATATTCAAGGATTATGCGGATGGTGGCAAGGACGGTCCTGTCCGCCAGTTTGCTGCAACGACACTACCTGTCTTGCAGACCCATAAAGACCACGTGAAAATGGTCGACGATGCCACCCATGCCGGGAAGACGGATCCGTCAGCTTCGGCAGACGGTTCGTCGACGTAAAGATCGCTTTGCGTGCTGCGGACGCCGCAGCACGCAACGTCGTCATGCCTCGCGGCAGTGCCGTGTGAGCGCATTACCAACATCATACATCAGGTAGGGCGCGCTAAGTCCTGAACAGCCGGTGCGGGGCGGCCGCGCAGCGCTGCGGGAGGACCCTCCCCAGTTAGCTGAGGCGGCGGCAAGAAACAGCTCCAGATCTTCGCTTAGGCGCCTCAACGTCTCTTCGTGCGCAACCTTTTCGTCTGCAGAAGGTCTATTGGTTTTTTCGGCCCAGAGTCTGGCTGTCAAATCGTCCATGTCGTCCTCCCGAATTTACATCCTGTTTTTCGTGCTTGAGTGCTGCTCTTCATCCTAGTCTCAAGGAGATAAGTCGGCGCGGTGAGTAGTGAGCCGAATCGCAAGAAGTCCGTAAAGGTCGAACGCTGCGTGCTGATGGACAGTGAGTGCAGGGGGCCTGCACCCTTGACACTCAGGCTTCGCCATCCACATAACATCCATATGGATGGTAAATGGATGGAAAAATTGTCAGTTGAGAAATCGAAACAGCCTGAGACCGAGAAAATTACCATCAACCTGGGTTATGTAGACCTGGGTCAGATCGATCTGTTGATATCGGAAGGGTTTTATTCGAACCGCAGCGATTTCATCCGCACGGCCATCCGCAATCAACTGGATCGTCAAGGCGAGGCCGTTCGGCAGTCGATCGTTCGGCGTCAACTCGACCTGGGCCTGCGGGTTATCACTCGTACCGATCTCGAGGCATATCAGTCTCGCAATGAACGACTGTCGATCAAGGTGGTTGGCCTGGCTACGATTGCCGCAGATGTCACACCGAACCTGGCGCTCGCCACTATTACCTCGCTCGAGGTTTTAGGCGCGCTTCAAGCGTCTCCTGAAGTCCGCGCTGCGTTAAGCGATCGTATGCGCTGATGGGCGTCCCACATCACCAGTAAGAGTTAGACATGAAGCTGAACATCGATATGGCCGAGGCCACGCGCTTGACCCGAGAGGGCCGCCTGGCCGAAGCCATGGCCATTCTCCAGGGCGGGGGACCGCCGGAACCAGAAGTGCGTGCGCCGGACAAGAGGCCGCATATTGAAATGACGCAGTCCAGCGACGGGCAATGGCGAACGGCGTCGGAAACGGGCGCGTCCCCGACCGACGAGGCGCCCCGGTCCGACACCAAACCCCGGATCGACCTCAGCGCATTGGTCGGCAGGTTTCGAGGATCTATGAAAACAGCGCACGGGCACGCCGTCCCGGACGTCCCATTGGGCGCCACGTTTGCTCGGCACACAGTGGCCGACGCCGCACGCGGGGGACGTTACAAGCTTTACGTGCCCAGCACATATTCGGCAGACCCGGCGGCCTTAATGGTCATGCTGCACGGATGCACGCAGAGCCCCGATGATTTTGCCATCGGTACCCGCATGAATAATCTGGCGGAGGCGCATGGCTTCCTCGTCCTCTATCCGGAGCAATCGGCGAAGGCCAATATGAACCGGTGCTGGAACTGGTTCAATACCGCTGACCAGGGGCGGGATTCCGGTGAGCCCGATTTGATCATGCGAATGATCAGGCAAGTCATGAGCATACACCGCATCGACCCGGGAAAGGTTTTTGTGGCAGGGCTATCGGCGGGCGGCGCAATGGCGGCAATTTTAGGGGCGCGCTATCCCGACCTGATTGCCGGGGTGGCGGTTCATTCGGGTCTCGCCGTCGGTGCGGCCCATGACATGCCCTCCGCATTCGGCGCAATGAGTCATGGAGCCGGCAAAATATCGTCGGCGCGTCTGGCCGTTCGGACGATTGTCTTCCATGGCGACGCCGACGGAACAGTGCACATTCGGAACGGCCAGCAGGTTGTCGATCAGGCGATGAGTGGGCGGGCACTAACACGGGCGGCGACCGACGGCCAGGCAGGCAACGGTCGCTATTCCCGAACGGTCTATACTGACGGTGACGGCGTAGCGGCGATTGAATACTGGATGCTTCATGGCGCGGGCCATGCCTGGTCAGGTGGTGACGCGGGGGGATCCTATACTGATCCTAAAGGACCGGATGCAAGTCGCGAGATGGTTCGGTTTTTCCTCGGCGAAAATAAGATCGGCTAGGCCAAACGCAAAATACCCCCGAGGGGCTCCGGGGTATTCGGCGGCGTGGTAAGAGGGCAATTATACCGCGTCGCGTTGGCGGCCGCCGATGGCGCCGGCGACTGAGGCAATGAAGGCGCCGACCACGAGGGAGATCACGAGAGCCCATGAGGCGTAGGTGGCAGCTTTCCGCGCGGTTTCGGCGGCTTGGGTTGCTTTCACCTTTGCGGCATTCAACTGAGACATGGCCTGATCGACCCGGGCTTCGGCGGCCGGCTGCGTGAGACCTGTCCTCGCCGAAATCTGACTGGCGAGGTAGGCGCGGTCGTCGGCTGGCAGACTGCCGTCGGCCACTGCCTTGACAAGAATCTCGCCACTCTCTTCGGTTGGGGTGGGTGAGCCGGCGACGGCGGCACCGCGATAGAGGCCGTTGATGTAATAGTCGAGGTTAGCCGGCGATGCGTCCGCATTCTGTGCCGCCCCGGTCGCCGCTCCGGCCGCGATTTTGGCTGCAGCATCGCCGCCGGCGCTGACTGTGCCGGTTGCGATAACGGCCGTGAGGCCCGCAACAAAGAGGGTCGCAACGGCCCAGCTCAGGAAACCATGTACGGTATCCCGGAAAAAGACTTCATCGCTATGCGTATCAGCCCATTTCACGCGGCTCCTGCCGGCGAGATAACCGCCAAGTCCTGCGGAAATCCACTGGGTGACGACAAACCATATGGCGAGCCCGGCGCCGAGGGTCGTCCCGGTCGCTGGCGTCAGATGCCAAACGGAAAACGATCCGAACCCTAAAGCCGTGCCCAAAGGTATGAGCACAAGGGTCGCCGCGGAGGCTGCCACGCCACCGCCGAGAATGGCGGCCCAGTGGATGCCGGACTTGGTGGATTCCGAATTGGGGGCCGTCAGGTCCCGCGTGTCGACGGCTGTATGAATGTCCATCTGTGTGATCAGCGATGGAACAGCAAAGCGAGAATGATGATGACCGGAATGGGAACGCCCAACAGCCAAAGCAGAATACCCTTACCCATGATCAACTCCTGTTTTGAGATAAAGCACAGGCATACGACGCAAGACACGCGTTTAAGATGCCGAATAGCCGTTTGGAATACAAAGAGTTAGTAAGGTGCGTAGGTCGGCCGGCCAGATCTGCGCCGAAACCTGCCCGATGCGTGGTGGCATTATTGCCGGCGCGCTACATCGTGATCGTTGTGGCGACAAAACGACTTGTGTCTTTTTGCGTGTGCCTTCACGATGCACGAAGTGGAGTAGACTATGGACGTGCCTGAAATCGATCTGAACCAGTGGCTGAGCGCCGTGATCTGGCGCTGGACGCAGCAGGACATTGATATGGAAGGCGTGCGGTCCGAACTGTTCGATCTGGTGAGACTGCTGGTCGATGTGGAGGATCTCGAAGCGCTGAATGTCTATTTCGACGTGCTGTTTCTCAGGTTTGAAGCCGGACAGGCGAATGTCGAGCAAACGGTCACCGCGTTTATTCAGCTCATCGAGTCGCTGAAGCAGCCCCGCGTCAGGTAGGGGCAACGGCGGACCGACACTCGCCTTATCCTCCGCTTACACGTACTGTGTGCGATGCCCACTGAAACCGAAGTCGGCCTCGCCTAGTTTGCCGCGTGTCTGCGCATAGCAAGTGCCCGGCAGTCGGGGTGAATCGAACCATCTTTAGCAACATGAAGACACGATCGGGCTGATTTATGGAAGACATCTACGACTGCGTAGTGATCGGTGGCGGACCGGGTGGGCTCACTGCCGCCTTGTATCTCGCGCGGTTTCGGCGGAAAATCTTAGTCATCGATGCCCGGGAGAGCCGGGCGGCGCTAATCCCCGTATCGCATAATTTCCCTGCATTTCCTGACGGGGTGACGGGACGCAGCCTGCTTTCGCGGTTACGCGAACAGTTGGAGCCCTATGCGATCGATACGCTGGCAGAGAGCGTTGTCGCGCTTGAGCGGCGAGCAGAGGTTTTTCGTGTCGTAACGGCGACGCGAACCGTCTTAGCGCGACGGATTGTCATCGCGACTGGCATTGCGGATCGCGGCATGTCGGGTGAAAACTGGCGGCTCGGTATCGAGGCGGGGGGATTGCGTCTTTGCCCAATCTGCGACGCCTACGAAATCATCGACAAATCGGTTGCGCTTCTGGCGAGAACCGAGCACGCCGCGTCGCACGCCTTGTTCTTGAGGGATTATACGGACAAACTCACGGTATTTCACGTCGGCGCAGAAGCGGCGTTCGCCGCAGACGAGGCAGTCGCTCTCGCCAACGCCGGCATTACGATCGTCCATGATGTGGGCGCGGGCGTCGCCGTCGACGCTGCGGGGCGGGCAAGCGTTCGGGCCGGCAATGCAGTCCGGTCATTCGATACGGTGTATCCGATGTTCGGATGCCACCCGCGCAACGAACTGGCCAAGACGCTCGGCGCCCAATGCGACGCGGAGGGCAAACTCCTGGCGGATCCCTATCAGGAAACAACGGTCCCGGGCGTCTTTGCCGTCGGAGATGTTGTCAGTGGACTGAACCAGATCAGTGTGGCGGTCGGGCAAGCGGCGATTGCGGCAACCCACATCCACCACGGCCTGCGCGACCAGACCGTAAGCTATTAAAGGGCCTGGTCGCCTTCACCATGAGTCAGGATGTCTTGAGCGAATCCGGTGGCGGCCTTCAGCCATTATGGTAACCATGGCGAGACCGGAGGACGCAATGGATATCGACGAAAAAAAGGCGTAGGCATTTTCGGATTCGAACGTTCGAAGGATCGTCGGAAGAAGCCGGCGATGGCCTTGTTGGCCGTCTCTATTCTCGTGATCATATTTGCCGTCTGGTTTGTCGTGATACGTCACTAAGGTGTCGTGGCTTTCCTTATCCCGCCAGACTGTTTGCAGACAAGGTGTCGCATCGCATCCTGATGCCCAGCGTCTTACCCTTTGAGGGTCGGATCGACCGCCAGGGAGATGCGTCCGCGCCGCGCGTTGCGCCCGCGGCCGTTCGGTCGGTTCGATCCATTCAAATTGGAGAGTCTCGTGAACCGTAAATTGACCCGCCGCGCCTCGCATGTTTTGAACCTGTTGCCGGTCGCGCATGGGCTTATGCGCACAACGCCGTCGGCGCACCTGCTTACGGCGGCCGCCGTCGTCAGGCATCCGATTGTCCGCCGGTTGGCGACCGGCCTGAGCGCAGCCGCCACGGTCGGACTCGCGGCATTTGCCGTCGCCGCGTTCGTCAAAGGCCTGAAAACTAGATCGACAAATCGTACAAGCGGTAAGACCGCAGGGCTCGAAAGATCATCCGTCACCTGAATTGCGTATAAACGCGGCCTTGGGTTATCCCGAAGCCATCACCACGCCGATCATGATCGCGGCATAATGCGCCGCCGCGCCGGCCAGCACGTGTCCATGCCAGATGGCGCGCCGAAATTTGAGGCGCTTCAGCATAAACAGGACGGCGCCGAGGGTGTAAACCAGACCGCCACCGCCGAGCAGGGCGAGTGCGGGAGCCGGTGTTCCCTGGACAAGCGGTTTGATGGCGATCACGATTATCCAGCCTAATACCAGATAGAAACTGGTGACCACGATATCGCCCATGCGTGGCACGAACATGCGGATCAGCACCCCGACGAGCGCCAGGCTCCAGACAGCCGCGGTCATTGCCCAACCCCAGGTGCCGTGCAGGATTTGCGTGGTGAACGGCGTGTAGCTGGCGGCAATCATCAGAAATATGCCGGCATGGTCAACCCGGTACAGATAGGGCTGCCACCGCGCGTGAGAAAAATTATATGCGGTGGAAAAGACCAGCATTGCGACCAGTCCGGTTGCATAAACGGCAACGGCGGCGACCCGCCCGAGGAGGCCATGGCTAACCGCAAGGCCTATCGCAGCGCCGCCACCAAATAATGCCAGGGCGAGTGCGAGAATGTGGACGATAAGGTCGGCGGTGCGTTCTGACGCGGTCGGGTAGTGCGGTTCTGCCCCCACGGCCCAGTCCGGCGCTGGCTGCGACGGCGTCAAAGAATCGGGGACGCCAGACGGTGACGAATTTATATGCATGACCAGATCCACTCTCAGGCGCCAAGATCGCGGAGCCGGTAGGTCCTCCCACACCTAATCTGGTGGGACGGTCAGCAAGGGCAGCGCAGTTCAATATTTATAAGATACGGCGCCACCGCGTAAAAAATCGATTGTCATTGATGATTCAGCATCCCGTATCTCTATCGTTAACGCCGTTCCGACAAGTGTTAACTCACTGATCGCTTTGATATTTTGGGAATGGGTTAATGTACCAACAGATGTGCGAACGTTTAGTGAGCATGCGGATTGCCGGTAAGTCGGCTCAGGTCTAGCTTCGAAGCCAGGTCGATAAGTTGGCCTGTACTCATATTTCCGCGGCCGTCGACGTGCCACAGCGGCGACGAAGCAAGGGGATTAATATTAAAGCCCGCGTTCCGAAGCCTTTGAACGATCTTTGCCACGCTGTTCGTCATCTTCCGTCTCCACTGCACCGATCGTCGTTTAGGCCGAGTCGCGCGGCTTGTGGAGTCACGGGTGGTGCCGCGCGTCGCTGCGTTTCGTAAGAACCGCGACGGTGACGGCGAGCCCTAGACCGAGAGCGAGTTCAAGAAGCGGCCGTTTAAGGGCTGTGCCGTCGCCGCGGATGTGCCGGCTTACGCCGGGACGTTCTGGGCCCTCGGGTTGAAAGGTTTCACCCATGGCGCGTCCATAGGCTTGCGTGACCTCCGCGCCGAAAAAGATAATTTGGGTCGAATAATAGATCCAGACCAGAAGGACGATGAGCGAGCCGGCGGCGCCATAGGTCGAGCTTAGGGCGCTGTGGCCAAGATAGATGCCGATCAGGGATTTTCCGCCGGTAAAGAGCAAGGCGGTGATCAGGGCACCGATCCAGACATTGTTCCAGCGAAACCGGACGTCCGGCAAGACCTTGAACGTGACGGCAAAGAGGATAGTCGACACCAGAATGGAGATGACGACATTTCCTGCCGACAGGACAAGGGCGGGCGCCGTGCCCTGAAAGGCGCCGGTGATGGCCGCCAGAAACGAGGAGATGGCGAGCGAAAGCAGAAGCAAGAGACAGATGCAGACGATCATGCTGAAAGACAGGAGACGTTTCAGGAGGAACTGAAAGGGCGGTGTATGCGTTTTGGGGACGTTGAAGATTTCGTTCAGGGCGCCTTGAAGCTGGGCGAAAAAGCCGGAGACGGAAACGAGCAGCGCTCCGAACCCGATCACTGTGGCGCTCAGACTTGAGTGTTGATTGCGCGAATGGGCGATTACATCCTGAATAGTCTGCGCGCCGGAGCGACCGACCATGCCCCCGATCTGGTTCACGACTATGCCCGAGGCGGCCTCCTGGCCCAGGATGAGGCCTGCGACGGAAATTACGATGAGGAGCAGTGGTCCGAGGGAGAGGACGCTGTAAAAGGCGAGGGCGGCGCCGTGCCTTGGCGCGTCGTCCGCTTGCCAATCCTTGACGGCGTCTTTTAGGATTTGGGTCAATAAGCCGATGGTGAGTTTCTGTTGCATCTGAGCAGCCCGCAGTGATGTCTTGCGGTCGAGAGTAAACCCTGCATGGGTAAATATGCGCTGCGGATTGCTTGCTGAAAGGATGAGGCGGTCGTGAAGCCTTCCAGCATTAATCCAGCTGGGTCGACATATAAATTGCCCTGTCGCCATCCGAGCCATCGGCTACAGGTATGTGGCGAACCGGTTCGGGCACATCACATTCCGGCCTGACCCGCCATCCGAGATGCTCGAAGAAGCTCTCGGCATGTTCTGTCACGAGCCATAACTCCTTCGTGCCCAGGTGCCGCAACCTTCCCTCGGCCAAGCTGATCAGACCGGCGCCATAGCCCTGGTCCTTGTACTCAGGGGTGACCAGAACCGACCGCAAAACCGCGATAGCGCCATGGTGCTCGACGCCAACGAAACCGGCCGGGCAACTGGCCGGGCCCAGACGCCAGAAACTCTGGCGTTCGGTCCTCGCTTTGTAAGGTTTCAAATGTTCGGAATGCAAGGCTGACTTCAGCCCGGCGTCCGATGCATCAATTTCGAAGAATTCGTTAAAAGCAATCATACCAACCGCTGGGCTAAGTGCACGCTCACCTGATCAGGTCCAGCAGGCGCCAAAAGGGCGCCATCCGTGAAGTGTGAGGTGGCCGCCATAAGAAAGCGATGCAAGCAGATATCCTCACCTGTTGGAGAGTGATGGTGTGTGTCGACCCCAGACGGAAGATATATGCGTTCTCTAATATTTCCGTCGCCTATCCATATCGCTTGCTGACAGGGGTTCTGAAACTAATGGCGCGAGAGGAACCGTCATGATTATCGAAAGCAGCGCAAACATTGTTCGGGCGGATATCGCTAGAATGCTCGTCAGCTACAAGGTGCAGCTGGACGACCGGATCGGTGCCACCTATGACCTGATCGAATATCTTGCCCTGCGCATGTCCGAGCGATCCGACGTAGATGTCTTCAATCTTACGATCTTTGTTCAGCATGAACTCGACAAGTTTATGTTCGCGGACGGAAGTTACCCCGATACCATTGAAAACCTTGCCAGGGTTGCCTTCGCTATAAAACTCGGCGGCGCCGAATTTTACCGCGCCATATCGTCCGCATCTGTGTGCTTCGGACAGCGCGTGCGCAGTCAACGTAGCCTTTGACGGATGACAAGAGATGGACGGACGCGGGACGGGTAGGCGCGACATTAGCGCGTGGCGTGGCGAACTTAGGGCCGGCATATGAAAACCGAGGTCAAGGCGCTGCTTTACAACGCGGCTGGGCATGACGAGGCCATGGCAACGGCAGACATAGATTTTGCGGGGCTGAACAAAAATAAACTTCTTTGGATCGATGGCCCTGCCGATAAACTGGCAACCTTAAAAACCCTGCCCGAAGATGTTGCGCGCGCCATTCATGCGGATGCGCAAACGGCAACGCTCGAGATTTTTGATTCCTGCTATCGTTTTTTCGTGCCGGTGCTGGACAGCAACAATGCGATCCGCCAGTTGACTTTTTTGGTGGGAAAAGGCTGCCTGATTACGATCTGTGATCAGCGACCCGGGTTCATGGACCGGTTCGTCGAGACCGACCGGGGCGAAACCCTGAACGGCAAGCTCACGCCGTCGGCCCTGGCCGCGTCCCTGCTCTCGGAATTGCTGGATGACTATCGCAAGGGCATTGCCGATATCGACAAGAAAATTGATAAGCTGGACGAAGACATCCTGCGTGTACGGGAGAAGAAAGCGCCGCTCGCCACACTCGCGACCCTCCGTCGGCGGGTGTCAAGACTAAGGTCGTCATTGGGGGATATGGGAGGAACGATCCATGCGCTGACGCGACCGGATTTCCTGGCCCATATTGACGCCTGCGATCACACGCATTTCGAGAATACGGCCCGGATCCTGGACCGCCTGGACGATGCGGTCGCGCGGGCGCGTGAGACCATCATCGGCAGTTTTGATCTCTATACGACGCGGGTGGCCCAGGACACAAACCAATTGGTGAAGGCGCTGACGATTGCGACGGTAATCACCGGGGTGATAGGCTGCGCCGCAGGCATATTTGGCATGAATTTCGACACGCCCTTCTTTCATTCGGGCGCTGTGGGTTTTCTCGAGGTCACGGCCGCGATGGTCATGACTTCGCTCGCCATCGTCGGCATTGCCATCTGGCGCCGCTGGTTTTGAGGGCCTGATCCCTAGAACAACGAACCTTGCATGGGCGTCATGGGTTCCGTGCGACCCAATGCCTGGTGATCCTCGAATGTCATCCCCTCCGGATGGTCGAGCTTCGTGCCGCGATTGACGATCGTGAGGAGACCATCCGGCATGCCCTGCTCCTGGAATTCGATAACCTCGGCGGTGGTGGCTCTCAGCCAGAAGTCCACCTCTTCGGCCGTGCGCAAGATAAGGGGCATGGCTTTGGGATGGACTGGCTTAACCTCCGCGTTCGCCCGGGTCGTCACGAAGGCATAGAGATCATGCGTCGTCTCGCCTTCCTTGACCTTGCGGACAGACGTCCACTGCGGCGTCCAGATCCCGGCGAAGAAGAACAGGGGGCGGTCTTCACTCAGCGCGAACCAGTGGTTCTGCTTGGTCTCATGGTGCGGTTCGCAAAAGGACGTCGCCGGCACAAGGGCGCGGTTCGCAATGCCCATCCATTGCTGCCAGTGTTTCTTGTCGAGTTCACGGCAGTTGGTGACGCCGGAATCGTAGTTTTTGCCCCGTAAATTAAAAGGGTGCGAGGGCATGCCCCAACGGCATTGCGCCAATTCCGGGCCGTCAGACGTGGCGCGCACAATAGGTCCGAAACCGTTGGCGAAGATGGCTGGCGATGGTTGCAGATTTCCGACAGCGCTGCGGAAATACTGGGTCAGTTGCCATATGGCATCCTGATTGCTGGTCATGGAGTAGAGGTTGCACATTGCCGGGCTCGGATAGATTTCGCGACAGGGGTGCCACCCAACGCCGAAATGACAGGTCTGGCAACCATTTTTCAATATGCGCATCCTCTGCCCAAGGCAGACGCGGTTGACTCCAAAAGTTAATGTTCTATATTTGTTCCGGGCGTGGCAGAGGGCGAAGAAAGCGGAACGTGTGATGCGGGCTGAGAAAAGGATCGCGGTGTACGCTAAAAACAACGAAGGCCAGGTGGTGGTCAAAGAGATGCACCATGGCTTGATCCCTGCGCATTTCACTGGCTACTTGTCCGACTGGGGGGCGAGCACGAGCCATGTGCGGGTTGAAACAGTGGCAACGACGGACGCTTTTGTTAATGCCTGGGCGCGCAAGCGGCGGGTCGTTTTCCCGCTCGAATGCTATTACGGCAAGGCCAGTCCCGGATCGGACCTGACGGGTCGTAAAGGCAAGGCGGAAAGAGTGGCAATCAAACGCGCCGACGACAAACCGTTGGGCATTGCGGGGATTTACGACTACGCGCACCTGGCAGATGGGCCGTTGCTATCCGCCGCCATGCTGACCCGTGCACCAGGTAAGCGGATGTTCGACATACATGATCGCGAGCCAGTCATTCTTGAGCCGGAAGACTGGCAGGCGTGGCTGGACGGCGTTGATACGCTCGACCTGGCAAAGCCTTGGGCCGACGACGCGTTCATCGTTGTTCCGGCACCTCTCACCAGAACAGGCCGTCGGGCCGGGTAGGAATTCATGCAACGATTTTTGCCACATCGCTTCGAGCTGACATCGGTCTCCGGCACGCTACCCGTGACGGAAATCTACCGCGATTGTTACCCCGCAGTGGGGGATCAACTGGTTATCTTCAATTACTCCAACGTCGAGCCTACGCCATTGAGCGGTTTGACCCCAGGCCAGGGCGTTGGGAGCATGATCATTTCGAGCCGGTTGCGATCGCGCTTCGGCTGATCGAGGTCGTGCAAACGGCATCGCCCGCTAGCAATGTCGTGGCGCTCGATGGCGGTGGCGACTTGCCGCACCGTCTGGCCAACGTCGCCCGGGTCGCCCGGCAAAGCATCACGGATGGGCTTGCGCTAGACATCTGTCACGGTGACTTCCTTTCGCTGTGCGAGGCCGGAAACCTCACATCAGATGTGGCCGGCTATGACGCATTTGCCTATCAACGAATTCCCGCCACGGTTGGCGAAACGGACGCCAGGTGGAATGTCTCGACCTGTTTCACCGGCTATTCCGATGATCGGCACGTGCTTTATGTGACATTGCCAGGGGCGCGCCCTTCGTCATGAACCTCCATTTTCTCGCTTTAGCCAGGGCATATTGTGAAGGACGCCTGCCCGCCTCTCAACTTTTGACACGCGCTGTCGAGATCACCATGAATACCGGCACGGTGGTCGATGAGGCGATCAGTCATGCCCTGGTCAATGGAACGGATCCCCTGATAGAGGGGTTGATGCCGCCTTACGATGCCGCGCAGGAATTGACGCGCATACTCATGCCGTCGGAGTCGGCGCGTATCCGGTCGATATGGGAGGCACATGTACGGCGTATCTCCGTACCACCGCCCACCCGGCAGTGAATGCTCGATCCGTCACCGCAAGCCGTCTTTTCCGCTTCCCCAAAAGCGCCGGCCAATCAGACCTAGCGTTTTGGGGATAAAGTCTCGTCGCATAATAGATGGCAAATATGGTAGCGTGTAAGTTTCGGTCGCGCCGATCGGGAGTATTGCCCAGTAAGTTCCCGATCTATCAGACATAACGGCTTACGCAGCGCTTACCAATTCACCCGTACTCACCCTTTCTTACTTATGTCGCCTGCCTGTAATTTTGCCCTCTACAACTGGACGAAATGGGGAAAAGATGAGGCCCGAGCTTAGCGGAGGTCAAGGATGACAATGGTGTCGCGTTCTGATCGTAGCGGCAAACACATCTTCTGTCTTTCTGAATTTGCTCTACTCTTATTAGCGAAGATCGCTGGCAAATCGATTTCTTACCCCGGGCGTGGGATATCTTTTCGTCTGGCAAATGTGCCAGTTTTCCCGGAGGTTTCCATGTCATCAAAGTTTGGTATTGCTGCATCACTCGCTTTTACTTGCGCACTTGCGGCCGGGTCAGCCTTCGCGACTGATAAGCCGGTGGATTTCGTAACGAAGGCTGGGCAGGGCGACATGTTCGAAGTGCAGCTGGCCAAGATTGCGTTGCAGAAGTCAAAGAATCCAGAGGTGCGCGGGTTTGCGACCCAAATGATTGACGACCATTCTAAATCGGGGAAAGAACTCAAGGCTGTGGCTGCCAAATCGCACATTCGGGTGCCGACCAAGTTGGACTCTGATTACCGTAAGAAGCTGGCCGACTTCTCGAAGAAGACCGACAGCTTCGACTGTCCGGCATCAGCGTGAATGGGCCTAAATTGCGTTCTTGAGATCAGGAGGGTTTGACCTCATCGTAGCCCCCAAGGAGCGAAGATGAGAGGCAAACCCATGGCACCGAAAGTGACCAAGCCATCGGCTGAGAAAGTCGTCAAAGATAACCGTTTAAGGGAGCGGTGCTCCAATTTGAGCGACGGCATCAAGACTGTCCCGATAACTGCAACAACGACTTTTTCAACGAAATCGGCTGGAAGCAGAACGGGACATTGGCCATTCCGCTACGATTGCCAGCACGATCGAAAGAACGGCTGCATGGGCCAGGCGGGCCATATGATAGTCCGTCGTGTTGCACAGGCCGGCATGAGGGTATGAACGCCGGACGCGATGGCGGTGATGGGGGTAAGCTTATTCATACGGTTCTCCATTGAGCTACGGTTTCAGCGGGCACAAAGTCGCGCTGAAACCCTGCTCGCTGGCGAAGCCCGGGGTAGCAAGGGCGAGGACGTGGCGCGGGAGGGTATCCCCGGCTTGCAAGCCGGCCCAATCGCTTGCCGGCTGAAGGTGGGGGAGACCGGCGCCGCGGTCCCGTCTTCGGGACTTCATCCTTGCCCGCGCGAGGGCGGGAGCCCGTAGCATTCCCTGTTCGATCTGTCGCACTGACGGATTTCCAATCGCGATGTCTGGATGTACTGTCGCCTGTGCGGGCGTCTGACGCCTTGGGGGAAGTCGCATGGAAAATCGGATCACAGAGGCTTATGCGCGTGCCAAGACAGCGTTGCAGGCCGATCGAAGCTACAAATGGCTGACCGGTGTCATCGCGGCCGTCATGATGGCAGCCGGGCTGTCAGATCTGGGGGCATTCAGCCATGGGGTATTGACTTGGCTGAATACGCATTTCGATCGCCTCGGTGTAGCCATCGCGTACCGCCTTGGCTGCGACATTCAAGTCACTCAATTGTTTTTAATCTATGCGACCGTTCTGCCCTTCTGGATTAGCGGGGTCGTTCAGCGGTTCTGGTTCAAGGAAAAGAAGGCGGATGGCACGCTCGACTATCTGGTCGCGATCTTCTGTACCTGGTTTCTCTGGGCCATCTGGTTCATCAAGATGTTTGCCGTGTTGCTATCGTCGAGTGGTATGACCCGGGAAGACGAGCAGATGATACTCCTCATCAGTTCAATTCTCTCCGGTTTCACCTGCGTCGTATCCTGCATCGTGTTCGGCGTGGTTCGCGGACTGTTCAAATTGCCGGGCTATTCCGCTTACCTGACCTCGACGCTTCTGCCGCCGACCCTGCTTTTCGGTTACATGACTTTTTCAAGCGCTTCCGTGATGCACGCGCAGCATTACCCATTCTACCGAACCTCGTCTGAAACGGTGACGAGCGGAACTATGACGTTTATCGAGTTTTTCCTGCCTGTCCTCATCGCCCTCAATGCGTCCCGTGTCCGCCTCGTCGGCCTGCTGCTGATGGTTATCTGCGTTCTGGCGTTTGGATACGACTATCTGGTTGCGATCCTAACCAGCTTTTGATGCCCCGATACGCTTACCCTTTTCGTCTTTAAGGCGGACGGAGCTAACGGCGGAGAAATCGCGTGATAGGATGCACCCGACACTGGTGGCAGGCCACAGCGCTTCTCGTAATACGCGCATATACGCTTGCGTGGCGGGTAAATGTCGTTATCATGATTTCATGATTAAGCGAACAGCAGTCGACAACATCGAGGACGTCAGCGATGGATGAAGCACCTCTTCAGATTACCGTTCCGGCGAACACGAAAAGAAGTTTGAAAATTAGATCGGCGGAGACCGGTGACACGATGCGGGTTATCGTGCTGAAGGCGTTGGCAGAAGCGGGCATAGAAGTTCCAGTAGCGGAGTTGTTTGACCGAAGGAGGGGGAAGTGACCACAAAGATCGTTGAGGACAAGCAGAGCCTAGGCCAAGTCGAAGGCCAAACGATGGGCTTTAACGATGTAAGGGCATGCGATTTGTTCGCTGGCGCTGGCGGATTTTCATTGGGTGCCTTCGAAGCCGGTGTCCGTGTGGCCGCCGCGGTCGAACTTAATAAGCACGCTTGTGCGACCTACCGGTCCAACTTGATAGACACCGGTCTCACGAAAACACGGCTGTTCGAGGAAGACATAACCAAGCTTGAGCCTGCTACCGTCAAATCCGAGGCTGGATTTGATACCAGTCCTTGCGACATTCTTCTCGGTGGACCGCCCTGCC